>NZ_VFTK01000027.1:0-95359 GCF_006439495.1 Mesorhizobium sp. B3-1-8 | reverse complement strand
GCGAAAAGTCATGGTTCCGCATCGGACTAGACGCCCTCAGGGCATGGATCAACTTCTCACCCCAAAACGCGCTAACCACATGGCTCAGCACTTTCCCTAAGACCATCAAAACCCAATGAGTCGTGTACTGTGAGCGGATTCAGGCGACGCGCTTTAAGGCTTTGTTTTCATGCATGTCGTTGTCGCAACACCGCTGCACACTTTTGCGCGACATGCATTAGGCAAGCTCTTCCAGTTCGGTCATCGCCTTGGTGCGGATGGTCATGGCGTTGCCGCGCCATTCGACGGCGCCGCCGAACCAGGCGCGCGCCCAGATGGCCGGAAGCATCGCGTCGCGCGTGAGCATCGCGGTGACGCTGCGCGGCGACAGGTACCAGCCTTTTGCCCAGGCAAGCAGGCATTCCGGCAGGTAGGCGATCGCCAGCACGCCCAAGGCCGTCGTGGGCAGGCTGACGCCGGCGCTTGCCGCCGCAATCAGCGCCAGCAGCAGCGGCACCGCGGCGCCGGTCAGGATCTCCGGCGCGAAGAACAGCGGGAAGGTGACGCGGCGCAGCCGCGCCCAGCGCGCCTGGCGCGACCAGATCTCGGCGAGCCGGCGCTGGCCGAGCGGCTGCTCGAAAGGCGAAGCGACGAGATTGACGCGCAGGCCCAGGCTGTTGACCAGCTTGGTGGCGGCCGCGTCCTCGGCGATCTCGGCGGCCAAAGCCTGGATACCGCCATTGGCATCGAGCATCGGCTTGTTCCACAGCATGCTCTTGCCTTGGGCGAAGCCGAGCCCAAGCGCCTCGCCGGCATACTGCCAGCGCGCCTGCAGCGTGTTGAGGAAGGCGCATTCGACTTCGGCCCAAAACCCGTCCGGCCGCGAGCCGATCGGCGTCGAGCAGACGAGGCCGGTATCCGGGCGCCATGCCGCCATCAGGTGCTGGACATAGTCCCTCGGCATCAGAACGTTGGAATCGGCGAGGACCACCCAATCGTGCCGCACAGCCTGCCAGCCCTTGATGCAGTTGTTGAGCTTGGGATTGGCGCTGACGCGGTCGTCGCCGATCAGGAGTCGCGCCGGCACCTTCGGATAGCGCGCGATCGCCGCATCGATCAGCATGACCACCGGGTCTTCGGCATGCGCGACGCAGAAGATCAGCTCGTAGCGCGGCCAATCGAGCGAGAAGGCGCGCTGCAGGGTCTCCTGTGTGAACGGCTCGACGCCGCGCGACGGCACGATGATCGAGACCGGCTGTGCGCCGACGGGCGGCGCAATGACACGCCGCCGTTCGAGCCGCGACGCGGCGAGCAGGATGCTGGCGAGATTGGACAGAAGAAGGGCTGACGAAGCCAGGCCGGCTGCGATAGTCAGTTCCATCGAGATCTGGTCACTCTCTATCTCTTTGTTTTCACGCAATTCCGGACGGAAAACTGCTCACACTTTTCCTGGAATTGCTCTCGGCCGCATGCGCCCATTTCATCAGTTACAGAGCGCCCGAGTCGCCCGGCACGGTTTGTGCACACCAACATTGTCATGTGTCACTTAAATGACATTGTTTTTCGGCACGTGCGCTACAAGGCTGGCAGGATGGTCGGCGTTGAGCGCCTAACAGCGAAGCGCAACGAATGTTCCGCAGCGGCAACCGGAGTGGCCCATGTATCGCGCAGTGACGCGCAACATCGAAGTGCTGGTCAGGCCCTTCTATCTGGAGGACCGCTCCGATCCGTCCGAGAACCGCTATGTCTGGGGCTATCAGGTGACGATCGACAACCGCTCCGACGAGTTCGTGCAGCTTGTGTCGCGCTACTGGCACATCACCGATGGTCGGGGCCGGGTCGAGGAGGTGCGCGGCGCCGGCGTCGTCGGCGACCAGCCGGAACTCAATCCCGGCGACAGCTACCAGTACACCTCGGGCTGCCCGCTCTCGACGCCGTCGGGCATCATGGTCGGCCATTACACGATGCGCAACGGCCGCGGCGAGACGTTCGATATCGCCATTCCGGCTTTCTCGCTCGATATGCCGGGGACAAGGCGCACGGTGAATTAGGCGTCGGCGATTAGCGTCTTTCTCCCCGTTCCACGGGGAGAAATGCCCGGCAGGGCAATGAGGGGCAGCGCCAAATTTCTGAGATTTTTTGAGGCAGACGACCGCGTCGCCAGCGTGTCGCTATCACCACCAACCAAGGCGTTGCCCCTCATCCGCCCTTCGGGCACCTTCTCCCCGTGGAACGGGGAGAAGGTAAAGACGCTACTTCGCGAACTCGGCCGGGTCGAAGTCGTATTGCGTCGAGCAGAACTCGCAGGCGACGTGGATGCCGCCGTCTTCGGTCGAGTCCTTGATCTCCTGGGCCGAGAAGCCTTCGAGAATGCCGCGGATCTTGTCGCGCGAGCAGGAGCACTGGTCGGCGACCGGCACGCCGCGGAAGACGCGCACGCCATGTTCGTGGAACAGCCGGTAAAGCAGCCGCTCGGCGCCCACCGTCGGGTCGATCAACTCCGTCGGCTCGATCGTGCCGAGCAGCGCCAGCAACTCCTGCCAGGAATTGTCGGCCGGGTGGTCCGCAACGTCACGCGGATCGCCGTCGCCACCGGAAATATCGGGAACGCGCATGCGCTCCGGCGATTGCGGCAGGAATTGCGCCAGGATGCCGCCGGCGCGCCACTGTTCGCGTGCGCCCGCCGGGCCGGGCGTGACCAGCTTGGCGACCGACATCTTGATCTCGGTCGGGATCTGCTCCGACTGCCGGAAATAGGTACGCGCTGCATCCTCCAGCGAGGTGCCGTCGAGCTGGACGATGCCCTGGTAGCGCTGCGTATGCGCGCCCTGGTCGATGGTTAGAGCCAGGACGCCGTTGCCGAGCAGCGTCTGCTGCGAGGTCTCGCCGGCGGCGGTCAGCGCCTGCAGCCGGTCGGCATCGAAACGCGCATAGGCGCGCAGCGCATGCGGCGTGGTGAAATCGGCCACCAGCATGTCGACCGGACCGTCGGTGCGGGTCTGCAGGATGAACTTGCCTTCGAACTTCAGCGAGGTGCCGAGCAGCACGGTGAGCACGCAGGCTTCCGCCAGTAGGCGGGCGACCGGCTCTGGGTAATTGTGGCGGCTCAAAATAGCGTCGAGCATCGGCCCGAGCTGCACGGTGCGGCCGCGCACATCGAGCGGCGCGACCTCGTAAGGCACGACGTGATCGTCGCCGGCGAAGCCGAATTCACCGAGTTGGGGTTTATGCTCAGCCAAGGTCTGGGTTTCCAACATGACAAAACTCCGGGGCGCAGCCATGCAACCCGATGAGCCGCATGCGTCGAAGCGCGTTCAATTTACGTGATGGCCCGCAAATAGGCATCACATATCCCCAGATCAAGTTGAGCCCGATCGGGCCGGAAGCGGTCAGGTCGGCCCTTCTCAAGCGCCCAGGCACCAGGCCAGCACCGCCTTCTGGGCGTGCAGCCGGTTCTCGGCCTCGTCGAAGACCACCGAATGCGGCCCGTCGATCACCTCGTCGGTGACCTCCTCGCCGCGATGCGCCGGCAGGCAGTGCATGAACAAGGCATCGGCCTTGGCCTTTGCCATCAGCGCCGCATTGACCTGATAGGGCAGGAAGACGTTGTGGCCACGGGCGCGATGCTCTTGGCCCATCGAGACCCAGCTGTCGGTGACGACGCAGTCGGCCTTGTCGACGGCCTCCTCGGCGGACCTGGAAAACCGGACCTTGCCGCCATTGGCTTTCGACCAGTCGACATATTTCTCGAACGGTTCGCTGCCTTCCGGTACCGCGACATTGAGATTGAAGCGGAACCGCGCCGAGGCTTCCAGGAGCGAATGCAGCACATTGTTGCCGTCGCCGGTCCAGGCGAAGGTCTTGCCGGCCACCGGCCCGCGATGTTCCTCAAAGGTCATGATGTCGGCCATGAGCTGGCAGGGGTGCGTGTCGTCGGTCAGCCCGTTGATCACCGGAACGGTGGCGCTCTCGGTGAGCTCCAGCAGCCGGTCATGCGAGGTGGTGCGGATCATGATGGCGTCGACGTAACGCGACAGCACCTTTGCCGTGTCGGCGATCGTCTCCGACCGGCCGAGCTGCATCTCGGTGCCGGTCAGCATGATGGTCTCGCCGCCGAGCTGGCGCATGCCGACATCGAAGGAAACGCGCGTGCGCGTCGACGGCTTGTCGAAGATCATGGCCAGCATCTTGCCATCGAGCGGTTTTGAACGCTCGCCCGCCTTGAGCCTGGTCTTTCGCGCCACCGCGTCGTCCAGCATGATGCGCAGGTCGCCTGCGGAAACGGCGGATAGATCGGTGAAGTGGCGAACACTCATCGGCAGGTTCCAGAAATTATTTGGCGGCTTCGGCCGCAATCGCGTCGGTCAAGCTCTTGGCGCCACCGCGGATGCGCTCCAGCGCCTCGCCGATCTCCTCGTCGGTGACGGTGAGCGGCGGCAGGAGGCGGATGACATTGTCGCCCGCCGGCACGGCAAGCAGGTGCTGGTCGCGCAGCGCCATGTTCACCTTGGTGTTGGGCATGGCGCATTTCAGGCCGAGCATCAGGCCGGTTCCCCTGATGCCCTCGATGACGTCGGGAAATTCATCGGCCACCGCCGCAAGGCCCTGCTTCAGAAGCAGCGCCTTGCGCTGCACGTCCTCGAGGAAGCCGTCGGCCAGGACAATGTCGAGCACGGCGTTGCCGACGGCCATCGCCAACGGATTGCCGCCGAAGGTGGTGCCGTGCACGCCGGCCGTCATGCCGGTCGCCGCTTCGTCGGTGGCAAGGCAGGCGCCCATCGGAAAGCCGCCGCCGATGCCCTTGGCGATTGCCATCAGGTCGGGCGTGACGCCTGTCCATTCATGCGCGAACAGCTTGCCGGTGCGGCCGATGCCGCACTGGACCTCGTCGAAGATCAACAGCAGGCCATGCTTGTCGCAGAGTTGCCGCAGCCGCTTCACGGACTGCGTCGGCACCGGGCGTATGCCGCCCTCGCCTTGCACCGGCTCGATCAGGATCGCCGCGGTCTCCGGCGTAATCGCCTTTTCCGCGGCGTCGATGTCGTCGAAAGCCACCTGGTCGAACCCCTCGACCTTCGGGCCGAAGCCTTCGAGATATTTGTACTGGCCGCCGGCGGCGATCGTCGCCAGCGTGCGGCCGTGAAAGGCGCCCTCGAACGTGATGATGCGGAAACGCTCGGGATGGCCCTTGACGAATTGATAGCGCCTGGCCGTCTTGATGGCGCATTCCAGCGCCTCGGCGCCCGAATTCGTGAAGAACACCTTGTCGGCAAAGGTCGCTTCGGACAGCCGCTCGCCCAGCCGGCGCTGTTCCGGGATCTCATAGAGATTGGAGACGTGCCACAGCTTGGCGGCCTGCTCGGTGAGCGCCGCCACCAGATGCGGGTGGCTGTGGCCCAGCGAATTCACCGCGATGCCGCCCGCGAAGTCGAGATATCGCTCGCCCTTGTCGGTGACCAGCCAAGTCCCCTCCCCGCGGTCGAAAGCCAGGGGGGCGCGAGCAAAGGTCTCGTAAAGCGCCGAACCGCTCATTATATGCGTCTCCGGAACCGGAAATCAAAAAAGCCGCCAATGCGGCGGCCTTTGCGGCTTATCATGTTTTTCGGCCATGAAGTCAACGAAAACGTCACGCAGAAGCGCGTGGCGAACCTCCGACGCCACGCCGGCTCATAAGTAGACCGGCAAGTTGGGGAAAACCGAAAAAACCGAATCGTGTTGCCCTGGGGACTCTTGTCACCGAGTCAGCGCATAAGGTATTTGTAGTCGAGAAATAACTAGATTTCGTGCGGCGGACCTAATCACCCGGTATATGTGGTGTCGTTTGCCCGGCGGGAGCCGGGTCGGGAACGGATTCTGACTACCGCACGCCTCAGCAGGAGCGCGGCCCCATGAACTGGACTGACGAGCGGGTAGAACTTCTCAGGAAACTGTGGTCGGAGGGCCTGAGCGCCAGCCAGATTGCCGCACAGCTTGGCGGAGTGAGCCGCAACGCCGTCATCGGCAAGGTGCATCGCCTGAAGCTGTCGGGCCGCGGCCGCGCGACGGCCGCCCCGGCGCGCCAGAAAAAGGCGACGCAAGGCGCCACGATGCAGAAATCGGTGACCCGCGCCGCAAGCGCTACGCGTCACGTGACGGCCACCATCGGCGCCACCGCGCTGCAGGTGCAGTTCGACGCAGAGCCGGTCGCGCGCCACTATATCCGACCGGTCGAGAACGTGGTCGTGCCGATCTCGCGGCATCTGCAGCTCGTCGAGCTGACCGAACGCACCTGCAAATGGCCGAACGGCGATCCGCTGTCGGAAGACTTCAACTTCTGCGGCAACGACGCCGCCGAAACGGGACCCTATTGCAAGTATCATTCCCGGGTGGCGTTCCAGCCGGCGGGGGAGCGGCGCAGGGCAAGATAGGGGAATAGGGGAGTAAGGCAGTAGGGGAGTAGGGGAAAGAGCGCTTCATGCGCTACGTTTCGCAGTCAGTCGCTCCCTATTACCTACTCCCTTACTGCCCTACTCCCTTACTCCCATATTTCACAGCCACCCATTCTTCTTGAACCGCCAGTACAGGAACGAGCAGATCGCGGCCATCACCAGCAGGATGATTGGATAACCGTATTCCATCTTCAGTTCCGGCATGTCGGAGAAGTTCATGCCGTAGATGCCTGCGAAGGCCGTGGGCACCGCCAGAATGGCGGCCCATGAGGCGAGCTTCTTGGATATTGCGGTTTCCTGGCTCTGCCCGACCAGCAGACTGGCTTCGAAGGCGAAGGCCAGAACCTCGCGCAGTGAGTCGATCTTTTCCTGCACGGTGCGGATGTGGTCGGTCACGTCGCGAAACAGCGGATGCATGGCGGCATGGATCTGCGGCAGCTCGGCACTGGTCAGCCGACGGCAGACCTCGACCAGCGGCAGCGCCGCATTGCGCAGGCGCAGCAGATCGCGGCGCAGCATGTAAAGCCGCTCGATATCGGAACCGGTCATCGGCTTCAAAAGCACCTTGTCCTCGATCGCCTCGACCTCGTCCTCGATCTGCTCCAGCACCGGCATGTAATTGTCGACGATGAAATCGAGGATGGCGTAGAGGACGAAGTCCTCGCCCTTGGCGAGCGAATGCGGGCAGCTCTCCCAGTGCTGGCGCACGGCGGCGTAGGAGGTCGACGGGCCGTGCCGGACGCTGACGATGTAGCCGGTGCCGACGAACAGATGCGTCTCGCCGAACGTGACGCGGCCGTCGATCAATTGCGCGGTGCGGGCAACGATGAAGAGGGCGTCGCCATATTGCTCGATCTTCGGGCGTGCATGCGGATGCTCGGCATCCTCGATCGCCAAATCATGCAGGTGGAATTGCGCCTGCACCCTGAGCAGCAGGTTGCGATCGGGCTCGAGCAGGCCGATCCAGACGACGTGGCCGGGTTTTGCCGCCCATTCGCCGGCTTGTTCGACGGCGATGTCGGCGACGCGCTTGCCGCCCGAATAGACGCTGGATGCAATGATGCCCGACGTTGGGGCCGGGGTCAGGTTCCGAACTTGTTCCATCGCAAACCTCCCGAGACTGCGACTGACAAAATCGCTGTGTCTGGAGGAGCTTATCCTAAATCAGGAAGCCGTTCGAGAGGCGCCGGTTCACTTAGCCGGCACCGTGCCCGGAAGCACGACCTTGTCGGTCTTGTCCCCCTTCGGCCGATCGGCCGGCATCTGGTCGCCGGTGACGATGTAATAGATCGTCTCGGCGATGTTGGTCGCGTGGTCGCCGATGCGCTCGATGTTCTTGGCGCAGAACAGAAGATGCGTGCAGGGCGTGATGTTGCGCGGATCTTCCATCATGTAGGTTAAAAGCTCGCGGAACAGCGAGGTGTACATGGCGTCGATCTGGTCGTCCCGGTCGCGCACGAGGCCGATCCTCTCGACCGAGCGCGAGGCATAGACATCGAGCACTTCCTTGAGCTGCGTCAGCGCCAGATTGGCAAGGGCCTCCAGGCCGCGGAAAAGGCTATTCGGCTGGCGGCCGTCGACCGAGGCCACGCGCTTGGCGACGTTCTTGCCCAGGTCGCCGACGCGCTCGATATCGGCCGAGATGCGGATCGCGCCGACGATCTCGCGCAGGTCCGTCGCCATCGGCTGGCGCCTGGCGATGATGATGATGGCCTTGTCGTCGATCTCGCGCTGTCCTTCGTCGAGGACGAGATCGTCCTGGATGACCTTCTGCGCGAGGCCATGGTCGACGTTCACCAGGGCCGCGACCGCCTGTTCGACCATGCGCTCGGCATGGCCGCCCATCGCAGCGATGCGCTTCGACAGGAACTTCAGCTCTTCATCATAGGCACTGGCGATATGGACGGACTGCATGGATATGCCTTCCCGGTTTGTGCCGGCTGGTGCGTTCCCTCAATCCGTCGCTGATACGCGAACCGCATGACAGAAAGAAGAAAATCCCGGTTGGCAACCGATACACGATCAGCGAGCCGGCAAATGAACCGTGAACGCCGCGCCCTTGCCGACTTCCGACTTGATCGACAACCTTGCGTTATGACGGGTCAATATATGCTTGACGATCGAAAGGCCAAGCCCGGTGCCTTTCTGGGTGCGGCTGTTTTCGACATCGACGCGGTAGAAGCGCTCGGTGATGCGCGGGATGTGTTCTTCGGCAATGCCCGGACCATAGTCCCTTATCGTGACGTCGAAGCCCGGCTGTTGGCTATCCTCGCCGCCGGCGATCGATACGGTGACGTGCCCACCTGACTGGCCGTATTTGCAGGCGTTCTCTAGGAGATTCTCGAAGACCTGGAACAGTTCGTCGCGATCGCCTGGAACGACGAGCGGCCCGTTGGCGAACTCCCGCTCGATGACGACGCCGTTCTCACCGGCCAGCGGCCCGAGCGAATCGATGACGCTATCGATCGTCTGGCGAAGATCGACCTCCGTGCCCGGCCTCAGATAGGGTTTCATCTCCAACCGCGACAGCGAGAGCAGATCGTCGATCAGGCGGGCCATGCGGCCGGTTTGGTTCTGCATGATCTGCAGGAACTGGTCGCGCGCCGCCGGATCGTTGCGGGCCGGCCCACGCAGCGTCTCGATGAAGCCGGCGATGGAGGCGAGCGGCGTGCGCAGCTCATGGCTGGCATTGGCGATGAAATCGGCTCGCATGCGATCGATGCGACGCGTCTCGCTCTGATCCTTGAACACCAGCACGTAAAGGCCGGTGGCATGGCCGACCGTGGACGCGCTGACCCGATATGTCCGCTCCACCGGCAGCTTCTCGGTGTAGTCGACCGCATCGGCGGCGACCTGACCCGACAGAATGCCGTCGAGCAGCGCCTGCATTTCCGGCGCGCGAAACTTCAATGCAAGCGACATCCCCGGAGCCAGCCCGCCGAAGGCGGCGAAGGCGGCGGCGTTGGCGTGAACCATGGCGGCGGAGCGATCGAATATGATGAGCGGATCGGCGACCGCGGCCGCCAGATACTCGCCGGAGAGCCGCTGCAGCCCGCTTGCCTCGATCGCTGCTCCCGTATCGGCTGGCTGGCGTTCGGTATTTGCCGGCAGCATCGCGGCGGCCGCCAGCGCGGCCAGGGCCAGCATCAGCACATAGACGGAGACGCCGGCGAAAAAATAAACGGCAAGGACCGCGAGAACACCCGCGCCAAGCAGCCAGCGGTTGCGTGACAGCCGCGCCGCCAAGGCTTGCCCCCTGTTGTTTTGTCCCGCGCCCGTCTCTGCCATAAGCCCGCGCCACCCCGCATCCCGTTCGACCGGCCAGCGGCTCGCTGGACCGGCCTGACGCATGGGACCGTGAAAATCAGGATCGATTTTCGCGAAGGTTCATGCGCAAAATCAAAATGCTACAGCGTTTTTGCACCCGAATGCGCGCTGCGCTGCACAGGCTCCATAGCATGAGTCCGCAAACTGGAAAGGTTCGTCTGGATGAAAAAGGCCAAGGAAACGGCTGAAGCAGTGCCGGTCACGGCGCCGATCAAGATCAAGATCGGCGGCAAGGAGCGCGAGTTCGACATCGACAATCCGGTGCTCCCGGACTGGATCGAGGACAACAAGCTCACCGCCGGCGGCTATCCTTACGACAAGAAGATGAAAGGCGAGGAGTACGAAAAGGAACTCGAGACTCTGCAGATCGAACTGGTCAAGGCCCAGGCCTGGCTGCAGGCCACCGGCAAGCGGGTGATGGCGCTTTTCGAAGGGCGCGACGCGGCCGGCAAGGGCGGCACGATCTTCGTGCTGCGGCAATATTTGAACCCGCGCACGGCGCGCAACGTCGCCCTGACCAAGCCGACGCCGACCGAGGCGGGGCAGTGGTATTACCAGCGCTATGTCGACCATTTCCCGACCTCGGGCGAGTTCGTCACTTTCGACCGCTCCTGGTACAACCGCGCCGGCGTCGAGCCGGTCATGGGGTTCTGCACGCCGGAGCAGCACGAGAAATTCCTCGACGAGACGCCGCATTTCGAGCGGATGATCTCCAACGAGGGCATCCATTTCTTCAAATTCTGGCTGAACATCGGCCGCGAGACCCAGCTCGAACGGTTCCATGACCGCCGCTGGTCGCCGCTGAAGAACTGGAAGTTCTCGCCGATCGACATCGCCGGCGTCGGCAAGTGGGACGACTACACCAGGGCGCGCGACCAGATGATCGAGCGCACGCACAAGGAATTCTCGCCCTGGATCGTCGTGCGCGCCAACGACAAGCGCCGCGCCCGGCTCGCGGTGATGCAACGTATCCTGCTTTCCCTGCCCTATGACGGCCGCGACCTCAATGCCATCGGCAAGCCCGACAAGAAGATCATCGGCGAGGGACCGGAATTCCTGAAGGACTAGTGCTTTTCCCCGTTTCATGGAAACGGCGAAACGCCTATCTCTTTGTTTTTACGCAGTTCCGGACGAATTACAGCGCCGCGCGCCTTTCGGCTCGCGCGGCGCTGAGGTTTTTAAGCCAGGCGCTCAGGCAGCCAGGCGGGCGATCCGCTGCAGCCGCTTCAGCGTGGTGTCATCCTGAAGCGCCTGCTGGAACAGCGTGATCTCGTGGTCGATGCGGTCGCACAAGACGTCCGTGTCGCCCTTGAGCAGGCTGCGCGTCTGCAGCAGTGCCGCCACAGGCTTCTTGGCCAGCTGTTTCGCCCTCGCCAGCGTTGCTTCCTCGGCGCTGCCTTGCATCACGATCTCGCCGACCAGGCCGAGCGCCTTGGCGTCTTCGACGCCCAGCGTGTCGCCCAGGCAGAAGAAGCGGAATGCGCCGGCATAGCCGAGCTTTTGGGGTGCCAGGATGCTGGTCGCCGCGTCCGGCACCAGGCCGAAATCGACGAACGGCACCCTGAAGGTGCTGCCCCTGGAAGCGATCACCATGTCGCAATGGAACAGGATGGTGCAGCCGACACCGACGGCGTCGCCGTCGACGCAGGCAAGGACCGGCTTGGGGAAGGTCGCCAACATGCGGAACATGTCGGTGACGGCGGCGATCAGCTCTTGGTGCTTGGTGGCGTCGAGGAACTCCGAGAAGTCGCCGCCAAGGCAGAAGCATCCGGCAAGGCCGCGCAACATGACGACGCGGACCTCGTCATTGACGGCTGCCTCGTGCAAGGTCCTGGCAAGGCTCGCATAGGCATGCCTGTCGAGCACCGGCCGGCCATCATGCGAGGACACGGTGACGACAAGCGTATGGCCGCGCAGTTCCGGTTCGGGATGGAAACTCATGACCGCCTCCATCACGAAGCCTGCTTGAGGCCGAGCAGACCGGGATAACCCCGATTCAGCACCGGCAGGTGGTGGTTGCGGCGGGCCCGCACGACATCGAGCGTATGCTCGGTAAAGGTGAGCAGCGTCGCCACGACCTGCTGGTTGCCATAGGTGCGCTGGTAGCCGAGCGGCTTTGCCAGGAAGTGCAGTTGCAGCGCCCGCAGCACCCACATCGGCTCGAACTCGATGATGACCTGATTGACGGAGCGCTTGAGGCCCCATTCGACGAAGCCGGCGATCAGTTCGGTGCCGACCGTCGAGACGCCGCGCTTGCCGTCGCGAAAACCCGGAGCCACCGCGTAGCGGGTCAGTTCCCAGACATTCGGCCCCGAGGGAGACGGTCCCTCACAGAGATCCGACAGCACGTCCGTGAGCAGATGCGGCCGTGTGGTCGGCAGCATCCGCTGGTAGCCAGCCAGCTCGCCGTTGCGGATGACGAGGTGGTGCTCGGCCTCGTCATGATCGAACTGGTCGATCTCGAGCTGGTCCGGACGATCAAGATCGGTCCATCCCATCTCCTCGACGAAGATCTTGTAGCGCAAGCGATGGACCGCCTCCCAGAGGTCGGGACGTTCCATCAATTCCTGAGTGGTAAGGGCAAAAAGCATTAGCCGTCTCCTAGGCTTAAGAGGAAGATACGGCCGTGATGTCCCTTAAAATATTGCGCGAATGCGCAGGCAAGAATTTCTAGGTCGGCACGGCCGACCTAGCTAATATAGCCACGTCTAATCGCCTCCGCGACTGCCTGCACCCGGTTGGCTGCGCCCAGTTTGCTCTTGGCGTTAAGAAGATGTTTCTCAGATGTGTGTTCCGAGATGCCTAAAATTTGAGATATCTCCCATTCAGACTTGCCGACTGCGGCCCATTGCAGGCATTCCCGCTCACGCGCCGTCAATTCTATGTGATCGATGACGCTCTCGGCCTTGGTGTGCAGTTGCATGGCGCGGCCGATCGCATAGGTCGATGCGAGCGACACCATTCCGAATTCCGCATCCGACAAGTCAACGGATTCGCCACCCAGCGAGACCATGACGATCTGGCCGTCGAGCGTGACCAGCGGAAATGCCAGGCCGTCGCGCAGCTTGAACTCGCGGGCGTCGCCCATGACTTCGTCGCTGCTCTTGTCGATCAGGGCGTTTTTTGAAGCGTCCCGCCATTGGAACGGCGCCTGAAGCTGCTTCATGTGACTGACGACCGGATCGTGGTCGACATAGTTGCGCGCCACATAGCGCTCCAGCCAATCGCCGGGCCAATCGCAAAGCATCACATGCTGTTTCTGCCGGCCACGCGGCGTGCCCGGCTGCGGCACGGTTCCCGCCATCAATGCGGTCAGGCCGAAGTTCGAGGTGACGCCGAGCAACCTCTCGCAGACCGCGGCCGCGGTGCCAGCATGCTGCAACTGGTCTATGTATTCCAGAGTTCTGTCAAACAGGCCCATCGCAACATCTACCCCATGTTGCTTCTATTTTTCTCATTGCCGACGGTAGATGCCCGAACACCCCTTCGCCATCAACCTCGGGTCGCAATTGCCTCAGCAAAGCCGGTAGCTTCCCCCTTCCGGCACGCAGGTCACTTGCAAACACGCCGAATCATACGCTTAATTCGGCCGCCTGAAATCAAAAACCGTTGTGCCTGCCCCATTTTCATACGAAAAGCCGAGGAACGGGGACAGGCGCGGAGCCATATCGTGATCTTGCGGTGGATATTTCTGGCCCTGATGTCGCTGGTGGGCGGCGCGTTGCCTCTCGCCGATGCGACTCAGGCGGCGGAGCCGCAGGTGCCGGTGCTGTGGGACGCCAAGGAGCGGCTGCCGAAACCCGACCTCTCCGCGCTGCCGCGGCTCAGATTCCTCACCACCACCGATTTTCCGCCCTTCAACTTCCTCGATGGCGCTGGCCGGCTGTCGGGTTTCCACATCGATCTGGCGCGGGCGATCTGCGCGGAACTGGACGTCGTCGAGAAATGCCAGGTCCAGGCCTTGCCGTGGAACGAACTGGAGGGCGCTCTCCAGAAAGGCGAAGGCGAGGCCATCATCGCCGGCATCGCCGCGACGCCGGAAAGCCGTGAGAAATACGCCTTCTCGCGCTCCTACATGCAATTTCCAGCCCGCTTCATCATGCCGAAGGCAAAGGCCTTCGCCGAGCCGATCCTCGACAAATTGCGCAGCAAGCGGGTCGGCGTCGTCGCCGGCTCGGCGCATGAGAAAATGCTGCGCGATTATTTCAACACCGTCCAGGTGGTGACCTTCGACACGCCGGAAGACCTCTATACCAACCTCAAGGCCGGCAAGATCGACGCCGCCTTCGGCGACGGCATGCGCTTCGCCTTCTGGCTGGGCGGTTCGGACGCCGCCGGCTGCTGCCGCTTCGCCGGCGGTCCGTATCTGGCGCCGGAATATCTGGGCTCGGGCATGGCGATCGCCACCCGCAAGAGCGACACCGCGCTTGCCGCCGCCTTCGACTACGCGCTGCAGGAAATCTCGATCAAAGGCAGCTTCGCCGAGTTCTACCTGCGCTATTTTCCTGTCAGCTTCTTTTAAGCCCGCAGCCTTTCTTCAGGTGAGCGTGCGCAGGCGGGCTTTCGCCGCACGCGCGATCGCGGCGACGGTCAGCGTGTCGAGGTCGAGCTTGAGGCGGATGAGCTGCAGCACCCTGACTTCCTCCATACGCATTTCGAGATCGACGGCGGCTACTTCAAAGGCAGCGGCATAAGCAGTGTCGCGCAGCCGCTCGGGTAGCGCTTGGGAGACGCGCGCCAGCACGCCTTCCAGCCCGTCCTTGTCGTGCAGCGCCTTCTGGCAGGCCTGCGCCACCGCAATTAGCCTGTCCTGGTTGAAATCGACGAAGACCGGCCAGGAGCGGACGACATCGCCGATCCGCGCCAGTTCGACATCCGTCATGTCGCGATCGGAAGCCGACGTGATGACCATCAGGTGGATCAGGGCTTCGTGCGGCGTCAGCAAAGGCATTCAAAACTCCTTGAAAGTGAGGCTCGAACGTAGGAGCGCGATTGTGGCGCCGCAAGGAAAACCGCCGCAAATCGTTGACGCTCCGGTCTCGCGCGCCTAGAGACCGGTCGACAAACCTTATCCGCCGCGCAGACGGCCATGACTGGAACTCCGACATGACGGGATCAAACATCATCGATCTCAATCCCGAGATGCTTGCCGCGGCGGCCGAGAGCAAGGCCTGGCCGTTCGAGGAAGCCAAGAAGATCATCGCCCGCTACAAGGGCAAGGATTTTCCCGAAACCGTGCTGTTCGAGACCGGCTACGGCCCGTCCGGCCTGCCGCATATCGGCACGTTCGGCGAGGTGGCGCGCACGACCATGGTGCGCCACGCCTTCCGCGTGCTGACGCAGGACAAGGTCAAGACCAAGCTTCTGTGCTTCTCCGACGACATGGACGGCATGCGCAAGATCCCGGAGAACGTGCCGGACCGCGCGGCGCTGGAACCCTACCTGCATATGCCGCTGACCTCGGTGCCCAATCCGTTCGGCGGCGACTATGCGAGCTTCGCCGACCACAACAACGCGATGCTGTGCCGTTTCCTCGATACGTTCGGCTTCGATTACGAATTCGCCAGCGCGACGCAGTATTACAAGGCCGGTCGCTTCGACGAGGTGCTGCTGCGCGCCGCGGAGCGCTATGACGAGATCATGGGCGTGATGCTGCCGACGCTCGGGCCGGAGCGCCAGGCGACCTACAGCCCGTTCCTGCCGATCTCGCCGAAGAGCGGCCGCGTGCTCTATGTGCCGATGATAAATGTCGACGCCAAGGCCGGCACCGTCACCTTCGACGACGAAGGCACGGAGACGACGCTGCCGGTCACCGGCGGCCATGTGAAGCTGCAGTGGAAGCCGGATTTCGGCATGCGCTGGGCGGCGCTCGGCGTCGACTTCGAGATGTTCGGCAAGGACCACCAGACCAACGCCGGGATCTACGACCGCATCTGCAACATCCTCGGGGGCCGCGCGCCGGAGCATTTCGTCTACGAGCTGTTCCTCGACGAGGAAGGCCAGAAGATCTCGAAGTCGAAGGGCAATGGCCTGACCATCGACGAATGGCTGACCTACGCGCCGACCGAGAGCCTCGGCCTCTATATGTACCAGCGGCCGCGGCAGGCGAAGAAGCTCTATTTTGACGTCATCCCGAAGGCGGTTGACGAGTATTACGCTTTCCTTGGCGCCTATCCGCGCCAGGACTGGAAGGAGCGGCTCGGCAATCCTGTATGGCACATGCATGACGGCAACCCGCCGGCTATCGACCTGCCGGTACCGTTCGCGCTGCTGCTCAACCTGGTGAGCGCCTCCAACGCGCATGACAAGGCCGTGCTGTGGGGCTTCATCTCGCGGCACGCGCCGGGCGTGACGCCGAAGACGCATCCGGAACTCGACCGGCTGACCGGCTACGCGATCCGCTATTTCGACGACTTCGTGAAGCCGACCAAGATCTACCGTGCCGCCGACGAGATGGAGCGCGAGGCGCTGGCCAAGCTTTCCGACGCGCTCGGCGCGCTGCCGCAGGGCGCCGACGGCGAGGCGATCCAGAACGCGGCGCTCAACGTCGCGCGCAAGATCGACCGCTACCAGGACCATTCCAAGCAGAGCCCTGAGGGCGGACCAGGCGTGTCGGTCGCCTTCTTCCAGATGATCTACCAGGTGCTGATCGGCCAGGAGCGCGGGCCGCGCTTCGGTTCGTTCGCGGCGCTTTACGGCATCGCCGAGACACGCGCGCTCATTGAGCGGGCGCTGGCTGGTCAGTTGGCGGCGTAACGTCGCCGCCATCGGCCGGCAGGATCGAATCCGGCGCAACCGGCGCCGGACCTGACGCGGCCGGCAGCGCCGGCAGACCGTCAAGCTTCGGCGCGGAGCCGAAAATACCCTTCCTGGCCGTGCGGGCCTTGTTCTCGGCCTCGACATAGGGACCGCCTTGCGCCGCGCGCGCCCAGCCATTCTCGACCAGCCACTGGCCGACGTCCTGATTGCCTATATGGCATTCGGCGGAAATGGTGTCGCGCCCGCCCTCGGGCGGCACGGTGCAGGCGACCGCCCGGCCACGCAGGAAAGCGCGGAAGGCTGTCCTGGCGCACGCGCCGCAGGCCCAGCTCTTGCCCTCGTCGGCGCAGGTTTCGTCCGCCTTGACGACATCCACGCCGGACACGGCGACCGCATAGCCCTTCGACTCGATCAGCCCGGCGGCGATGGCGACCGGCTGGAACAATTTCGTGCCGTTCCAGTCGCCTGGCATCTTCGTTTTGGGCGGCTTGGGCGGCCCGGCCAGCGCCAGATCGCTGAGCGGCGCGCGCGGTCCCACCCGTTCGAGTTCGTTGTCCGAAAGAGCGGGCGGCGCCACCACTTCGGGATCGATGGCCCTCGAATGAACAGGTGGCTGCGGAGCGGCAGGCGCGGGAATGGCCGAGGTCGCCGGCTCGTCCGGCGGCGTCTCAGTGCCTGGATCTGCAAGCGCCTCCGGATCGATCTGATCCACCGCGATCGTGCTCTCATGGCCTTTGATTGCGCGCCCGCCGGTCACGACGAGCGCCGCCATGACCGGAAGCGCCAGAACCGCCAGGACTGTTTGAAGAAGCCGCACCGGTCCGGACCTACTGGCTCGCCCAAACGATGCGCGCCACCCATTCGATGTCGCGCGCCGGGATGTCACGGTCCGGGTGGGCGGGGTTCAGCGAAACCAGCACGATCGATTTCACCGTTTGCCGATCGAGCACCTTGGCCATCACCTCGCCGGCGGTGGTCTTGACCACGACACGATCGCCCTTGCGCGTCGGCGCGCCCGGTTCGACGATCAGCACGTCGCCGTTGCGGTAGAGCGGCAGCATGGAATCGCCCTGCACCTGCAGCGCGTAGGACGTCTCGGTCGCCCGCGCCGGAAGCTCGACCAGATCCCAGCCCTGCCCCGCCGGATAGCCGGCATCGTCGAAGAAGCCCCCCGCGCCGGCCTGGGCGAAGCCGAGCAACGGAACCGCGCTGCGATGTTGGGCGACGGAAGCCCCGCCGCGTCCTTCGACCAGTCCAGTGAATTCCTCCAGCGAAGCGCCGGTGGCCTCGATGATCTTGGCCAGCGATTCGGTCGAGGGCCAGCGCGGCCGGCCGTCGGAAGACAGGCGCTTCGACTTGTTGAAGGCCGTCGAATCGAGGCCCGCACGCCGGGCAAGGCCGGAAGCCGAAAGCGAATAGCGCTCGGCGAGAGCGTCGATTGCGGCCCATACGCGGTCGTGTGAGAGCACGCGCGCTCTCCTTCAGAACAGGAAAAAATGCCTCAAGCCTGTCTAGCGCGCGACCACACCATTGTCCATCGGCGTGGCTGATGGATCATCGAGAAATCTGCGTGGCTTTCGCGTCCTTACGCGACCTATCCGATCCCGGCCAAAGCCTTGGGCAGGCCCTTCTTGAGTTCCTCGGCATTCATGACCGGCACGAAATCCACGGCGGCATTGAAAGCCAGGAAGAACCGCTCGCCGAAATGAGGCATGTCGGAACTGTCCTTTATGTCGACGAACAGGTAAGCCGTTCGTTGACCTTTTTCGGCGGTGAAATAGGCGGCCTCCGGCTTAAGGTCCGACAGGGTATGTTCGATGAACTTCGCCATGCTGCCGTCCTTGAGTGCCTTGTTGCCTTCGACGGTCGGAACGGAAATTCTCAACATCATGCGCATGATGATCGCTCCCGTGGTCAACAGTTTTGTTAGATGAAACTAATATATCATCCAAATCCTTCGCCAAAAGGCCGACGACGCCCGCGCCTCTAAAATGTGATCCAAGCCGTTGTTGACCCGGCAAGTCGGACTGACCACGTCAGCGCCATCAGGCGGCCTTGGCCTGTTCGCGCAAATTCCGGTGCGAAAGCATGAAGGCCCGCTCGGCTTCGGTCGGCGGGCGTGGACTGGCGGCGTGGCCGAGCGCCGCGACGACCTCGTCGATGTCGAGGAAGCGGCGGCCGCCGCGGTCATAGACGCCGCCGGTGGTCAGGATCAGCGCCGCCGTCTCGCCGCCATCGAGGACGAAACGATGTCTGCCGATGACGGAGGCGCCTTCCCAGGTCTCGATCGACGAGACCACCTCGAAGCGGCGCCACAGCTTGATCTCGCGTACATAGGCCACCTGCAGCCCGCCGATCATCGGCGCCCAGCCATTCTTGCGTGCAAGCGCGATAAGGCCGACGCGCAGGAAGATATCGATGCGGCCGAGATCGGCCAGCATCATGTAGCGGGCATTGTTCAGATGCAGGTTGAAATCGATGTCGATCGGCAGGCAGCGGAAGGCCAGCCGGCTTTCGTCGCCGACCCTGTAGGGGCCGCGGCTCGACGCCGTGGCCATGGTGCGGGCCATTCGCGCCCAGACATACATCCCGGCTTCGTTCGTCAGGCCGCCTGCTTGACCTCACCCTTCTGGTAGGGATCGAAGCGCTGGTAGAAGGTCTCGCCCTTCTCGGCCATGTCGAGCAGAAGCTTCGGCGCCTTGAACTCGGCGCCGTATCTCTTCTGCAGGCCCTTGGCGATCTTGACGAAACGCTTGGCGCCGATGCCGTCGATGTAGGACAGCGCGCCGCCGGTGAAGGGCGCAAAGCCGAAGGCGAGGATCGAGCCGACATCCGCCTCGCGCGGATCGGTGACGATGCCCTCTTCCATCACGCGCGCCGCTTCCAGCGCGATGGCGACCAGCAGGCGCTGCTTCAGCTCCTCATAGTCGACCTTGTCGGGGTTGAGCTGCGGATAGAGATCCTTCAGGCCCGGCCACAGCTTCTTCTTCGCCGGCTTGGCCGGATAGTCGTAGAAACCCTTGCCGTTCTTGCGGCCGAAGCGGCCATGCGTGTCGACCATGGTGTTGATCAACGCCATCTGCCTGGGATCGACGGCCTTCTCGCCGAGATCCCGGATGGTCTGCTTCATGATCTTCTGGGCAAGGTCGACGGCCGTCTCGTCGGTCAGCGCCAGCGGGCCGACCGGCATGCCGGCAGCCTTGGCGGCGTTCTCGATCATCGGCGCGGGCACACCCTCGATCAGCATCTTGTAGGCTTCCGACATGTAGCGCAGCACGCAGCGGTTGACGTAGAAGCCGCGCGTGTCGTTGACGACGATCGGCGTCTTGTTGATGGCGCGCACGAAGTCGAAGGCGACGGCCAAGGCCTTGTCGCCCGTCTTCTTGCCGAGGATGATCTCGACCAGCATCATCTTGTCGACCGGCGAGAAGAAGTGGATGCCGATGAAGTTCTTCGGCCGCGCCGAGTTCTTCGCCAGAGCGGTGATCGGGATCGTCGACGTGTTCGAAGCGAAGATCGCCGACGACTTCAGCACCGCTTCCGCCTTCTCGGTGGCTTCTTTCTTGACGCTCGAATCCTCGAAGACCGCCTCGACGACGAGATCGCAGCCGGCAAGGTCGGCATAATCCGCCGTCGGCGTGATCAGCGACAGGAGCTTGTCCTTGTCTTCCGGCTTGGCGCGGCCCTTCTTGACCTGATCGGCCAACAGGCTGTCGGAATGCGCCTTGCCTTTCTCGGCCGACGGCAGGTCGCGGTCGAGCAGCACCACCGGAATACCGGCGCGCGCGGTGACATAGGCGATGCCGGCGCCCATGAAGCCGGCGCCGAGGATGCCGATCTTCTTGAACTTGGTCTCCGGCACGTCGGCCGGCCGGCGCGCGCCCTTGTTCAGTTCCTGCAGCGACAGGAACAGCGAGCGGATCATCGCCGCCGCTTCCTTCGACTGCATGATCTCGGTGAAATAGCGCTGCTCGATCCTGAGCGCCGTGTCGAAGGGCACCAGCAGGCCTTCATAGACGCATTTCAGGATAGCGGCCGCAGCCGGATAATTGCCGTAGGTTTCGCGGCGCAGGATGGCGATCGCCGGCGGCCAGAGATTGGCGCCGGCGGCCGAATAGATCGGACCGCCGGGCAGCTTGAAACCCTTCTCGTCCCAGGGCGCCACCGGCTTCAGCCCGTTCCTGATCATCGCCTTGGCGGTCTCGACGAGTTTCGAAGGCTCGGCGATCTCGTGGATCAGGCCCATCGCCTTCGCCTTCTGCGGCGTCAGGTTCTGGCCGGTGGTCAGCATCTGCAGCGCCTGCTGCTGGTCGGTCAGCCGCGGCACGCGCTGGGTGCCACCTGCACCGGGGAAGATACCGATCTTCACTTCGGGAAGCGCCATCTTCACCTTGTCGGAATCGGCGGCGACGCGGCCGTGGCAGGCGAGCGACATCTCGAAGGCGCCGCCCATGCAGGTGCCGTTGATCGCCGACACAAACGGCTTGCCGCAGGTCTCGAGCTTGCGGAACAGGCCGGTCATGTAGCCGGCATTCTCGAACAGCGCCCTGGCCGCCTTGTCGAGATCATTCTCCTTCGCGGCAGCGAAGGTCGCCAGCATCTTCTGCAGCATGGTGATATCTGCACCGCCGGAGAAGCTATCCTTGCCGGAGGTGATGACGGCGCCCTTGATGGCGGCATCGCCGGCCACCTTATCGACGATGTCGTTGAGCTCGCGCATCACCTCTTCGGTGAACACGTTCATCGAGCGGTCCGGCATGTTCCAGGTGATCAGCGCAATGCCGTCGGCGTCGGTGTCGAGGGTGAAATTGGTATAGGTCATCTTCTTCTCTCCCCGTCAGACGCGTTCGATGATGGTGGCGGTGCCCATGCCGGCGCCGATGCAGAGCGTGACCAGCGCGGTGTTGAGGTCGCGACGCTCCAGCTCGTCAAGCACCGTGCCCAGGATCATGGCGCCGGTGGCGCCGAGCGGATGGCCCATGGCGATCGCCCCGCCATTGACGTTGATCTGGTCATGCGGGATGTCGAAGGCCTGCATGTAGCGCAGCACCACGGAAGCGAAAGCCTCGTTGAGCTCGAACAGGTCGATGTCCGACTGCTTCATCTTGGCGCGCTTCAACAGCTTCTCGGTGACGTCGACCGGACCGGTCAGCATCAGCACCGGTTCCGAGCCGATGTTGGCGAAGGCGCGGATGCGGGCGCGCGGCTTCAGTCCCATCGCCTTGCCGGCCTTCTTGGAGCCGAGCAGCACGGCGGCGGCGCCGTCGACGATGCCGGAGGAATTGCCGGCGTGGTGGACGTGATTGACCTCCTCGACCTCAGGATGCTTCTGCACGGCGACCGCGTCGAAGCCGCCCATTTCGCCCGGCATGACGAAGGACGGGTTGAGCGAGGCCAGAGACTGCATGTCGGTCGAGGGCCGCATGTGCTCGTCATGGTCGAGAATGGTGAGGCCGTTCTGGTCCTTGATCGGGATCACCGAATTCTTGAAACGGCCGTCGGCCCAGGCTTTCGCGGCGCGCTTCTGGCTCTCGACGGCATAGGCGTCGACGTCGTCGCGGGAAAAACCGTATTTGGTGGCGATCAGGTCGGCCGAGATGCCCTGTGGCACGAACCAGCCGGGCAGGCCGACGGAAGGGTCCATGAACCAGGCGCCGCCGGACATGCCCATGCCGACGCGCGACATGGATTCGACGCCGCCGGCAATGACGATCTCGTCCGCGCCTTGCGCGATCTTGGCGGCGCCGAAATTGATTGCGTCGAGACCGGAGGCGCAGAAGCGCGAGATCTGCATGCCAGGCGCCTTTGTGTCGTAGCCGGCCTCGAAGGCCGCGGCGCGCGGAATGACGGAGCCAGCCTCGCCGACCGGGTCGACGCAGCCGAAGATGATGTCGTCGACAGTGCCGGTGTCGAGCCCGTTGCGGTCGCGCAGCGCCTCGAGCGTCCTGGCGGCGAGCCTGACCGCCGGCACCTCGTGCAGCGAGCCATCCTTCTTGCCCTTGCCGCGCGGCGTGCGCACGGCGTCATAGACGTAAGCCTCAGTCATTTTCGTGCTCCTTGGCTTTGCCGACCGCCGCGCTCAGAGAGAGCGCCCGATCAGCAATTTCATGATTTCGTTGGTGCCGCCGTAGATGCGCTGGACGCGGGCGTCGCGGTACATGCGGGCGATCGGATATTCATTCATGTAGCCATAACCGCCATGCAGTTGAAGGCATTCGTCGACGACTTTGCCCTGCAGGTCGCTGAGCCAGTATTTGGCCATCGAGGCGGTCACCGGGTCGAGCCCGCCATCGATGTGGCGGGCGACGCAATCATTGTAGAAGACGCGGCCGATGGTGGCCTCCGTCTTCAGTTCGGCCAGCTTGAACTGGGTGTTCTGGAAATCGATGACGGCCTTGCCGAAGGCCTTGCGTTCCTTGACGTAGTCGATGGTGAGCGCCAGCGCCCGCTCGATCATGGCGATCGCGCCGGTGCCGATCTGCAACCTCTCCTGCGGCAGTTGCTGCATCAGTTGGACGAAGCCCTTGCCCTCCTCGTGGCCAAGCAGGTTCGAGGTCGGCACGCGCACGTCGTTGAAGAACAGCTCGGAGGTGTCGTTCGACTTCAGCCCGATCTTGTCGAGATTGCGGCCGCGCTGAAAACCCTCGGCCTCGCCGGTCTCGACGACGATCAGCGAGGTGCCCTTGGCGCCCTTGTCCGGCTCGGTCTTGGTGACGACGATGACCAGGTTGGCGAGCTGGCCATTGGTGATGAAGGTCTTCGAGCCGCTGATCTTGTAGTGATTGCCGTCCTTCTCGGCGCGGGTCTTGACGCCTTGCAGGTCGGAGCCGGCGCCGGGTTCCGTCATGGCGATGGCGCCGATCAGCTCGCCGGTCGCGAGCTTGGGCAGCCATTTCTGTTTCTGCTCCTCGGAACCGTAATGCAGGATGTAGGGTGCTACGATCGAATTGTGCAGCCCGATGCCGAAGCCGTCGACGCCGACATGGCCGATCGCCTCGATGATGGCGCTCTCATGGGCGAAGGTGCCGCCCGAGCCACCGTATTTCTCCGGCATGGAAGCGCAGAGCAGGCCGGCGGCCCCGGCCTTCAGCCAGCTCTCGCGGTCGAACATCTCGTTCTTCTCGAACTCGTCATAGCGCGGCGCGATTTCTTCCGACATGAAGCGGGACGCCATGTCGTAGAGCATGCCGACTTCGTCCGCCGCCCAGGCGGGCTTCGGCAGGCCAAGAATTTCGGCTGGATTTGTCGCCACGATTTCCTCCGCGTTCCGACAATTGTGGGCCGGCGGTGCCGGTCCGCCGAACCTAGAACGCTTCCGCCGGCAGCGCCATTAGCGTGTCCGCGCCACTCGAGATGCGGGCAAGACGCGTCGCCGTTTCCGGCATGACCCGCTCCATGAAGAAGCGCGCGGTCACCAGCTTGGTGTCGTAGAATACCGAAGCGCCGTTGGCGCCTTCCGCGAGCTTCGCCTGCGCCGACTTCGCCATCTGCGCCCACATATAGCCCAGCGCCACCAAGCCGAAGAGATGCATATAGTCGGTCGAGGCGGCACCGGCATTGTCGGGTTTGGCCACGGCGTTCTGCACCAGCCACATGGTGGCCGCCTGCAAATCGTTGAGACCCTTCTTCAGCGCCTTGGTGAAGGACGCCATCTTCTCGTCGGCGCGGTTTTCCTCGCAGAATTCACCGACTTCCTTGAAGAAGGCCTGCACCGCGCGGCCACCATTCTGCGCCAGCTTGCGGCCGACGAGGTCGAGCGCCTGGATGCCGTTGGCGCCTTCATAGATCATGGCGATGCGGGCGTCGCGCACGAACTGGCTCATGCCGTGCTCTTCGATGTAGCCGTGGCCGCCGAACACCTGCTGCGCCATCACCGCATGATCGAAACCCTTATCGGTGAGCACGCCCTTGACCACCGGCGTCATCAGGCCGGTGTAGTCGTCGGCCGCTTGGCGGTCCTTGTCGTCGCCCGAGCGATGTGCGACGTCGGACTTGATCGCCGTCCACAACGCCAGCGCGCGACCGGCCTCGTTGAAGGCCTTCATGGTCATCAGCGAACGGCGGATGTCGGGATGGACGATGATCGGGTCGGCCTTCTTGTCCGGCGCCTTGGCGCCCGACAGCGAACGGCCCTGCAAGCGGTCCTTGGCATAGGAAACAGCGTTCTGATAGGCGATCTCGGAGACCGAAAGCCCCTGCAGGCCGACACCGAGGCGGGCCTCGTTCATCATCGTGAACATGGCCTTCAGGCCGCCGTTCAATTCGCCGAGCAGCGTGCCCTCCGCCTCGTCATAATTCATGACGCAGGTCGAGTTGCCGTGGATGCCCATCTTCTCCTCGATCGAGCCGCAGGAGAGCGTGTTGCGCTGGCCGGGATTGCCCGAGGCATCGAGCTTGAGCTTCGGCACGATGAACAGCGAGATGCCCTTCACGCCTTCCGGCGCGCCCTCGGCGCGGGCAAGCACCAGATGGACGATGTTGTCCGACATGTCGTGCTCGCCGGCGGAGATGAATATCTTCTGGCCGGAAATGCTGTAGGTGCCGTCACCGTTGGGAACGGCCTTGGTGCGCAACAGGCCGAGGTCGGTGCCGCAATGCGGCTCGGTCAGGTTCATGGTGCCGGTCCAGGTGCCCTCGATTAGCCTGGGCAGCCATGTCGCCTTCTGCTCGTCCGTGCCGTGGGTGACGATGGCCGCGATCGCGCCTTGCGTCAGGCCGGGATACATCATCAGCGCCATGTTGGCGGAGATCATATATTCGGAGACGGCGGTGTGGACGGCGTAAGGGAGGCCCTGGCCGCCGAACTCGGCAGGCGCTGCAAGCCCCATCCAGCCGCCTTCGCGATACTGGTCGTAAGCATCCTTGAAACCCTTGGGCGTCGTCACCGAGCCGTCGTCATGGCGTACGCAGCCTTCCATGTCGCCGACGCGGTTCAACGGATGCATGACGTTTTCGGCAAGCTTGGCGCCCTCGGCGAGGATCGCCTCGAGCACGTCGGGCGTCGCATCCGAGAAGCCCGGAAGGTTGGAATAGCGCTGATAGCCCAGCACGTCGTTGAGAACGAACAGCGTGTCCTGGACCGGCGCCCTATAGATCGTCATGCCTTCCTCCACCCTTATAGTGCCGGCCGGCCAGCAAGTTCCTTATCCACGTCCTGGACAGGAGGCCGGGCCAATGTCGATGCCCCGATAGCAAATATTGACGTTTGCGTAAACGTCAACTTCGTCGCAGCCAAAAATTTATGTGAGCGGTTCGGCATTGTGGCGACAAAAAAGCCGCGCGGCTATAGCCGCGCGGCTCTCCATTTCCGGGATTGTCCCTGTTGAGGGCCAGCGTTCAGCCGGCGGCGCTGGCCTGCGGCGCCGCGGTGCGCTCGACGAGCATCTGGCGCACCGCCGTCATCGACGTGCTCAACTCGTTGATGGCGTCGTCGATCAGCGCGCGCTGCTTCTGCAGGCGGGCGAGCTGCTTCTCCGACTTGTCGAGAGCCAGCCGCAACTGCTTGGTGTTGGTGCCGGTCGGATCGTAGAGATCCATCATCTGCTTGACGTCGCGCAGCGAGAACCCGACCTTGCGGCCGAGCAAGATCAGCTTCAGGCGGGCCTTGTCGCGGCGCGTATAGAGACGGGTCGAGCCGTCGCGATGCGGATTGAGCAGGCCCTTGTCTTCATAGAAACGCAGCGTGCGCAGCGTCACACCGTATTTCTTGGCCATCTCGCCGATGCGGACGAATTCCTCGCCGGCTTCGAGCGGTATGTCATTGGTATTGGCCGCGGCTTCGCCGGGCGAAACAAGTTTCATGGTCACTGGCTTTCCCCTGGTGGCGTCGCGGTCTCGGACCAAGCGTCGCCTGAATGGAAGCGGGGGCGTGCTTCCAATCGTG
Source organism: Mesorhizobium sp. B3-1-8 (assembly GCF_006439495.1). NCBI lineage: Bacteria > Pseudomonadati > Pseudomonadota > Alphaproteobacteria > Hyphomicrobiales > Phyllobacteriaceae > Mesorhizobium > Mesorhizobium sp. B3-1-8. The sequence continues at coordinate 68,983 of NZ_VFTK01000027.1, read as the reverse complement.
GTTGCAACAAGTCAATCGCAAGAGGCACGGCTTCGCACCTTTTACGTTTACGTCAATTCTATATCGACAGCCACGGGGTGACGCAAGGGCGTTGTCAAAACGGACCTTTATGCCGCACCTCGGAGATGACCCATGAGAGCCCAAAGCTTTTGGGTTCCGGGCAAACTTCCTTGCTGCATAAAAAAGGGCAGTAAGCAACTGACGTTTCAACTAACCGTGGGGCCGCCTCGCCATCCGAAAATTTGAGCATCTGCTTGGCGCCAATGGCGATAGCATCAGAGGTGGCAGACTGGCGTAGCCCGCACACCTAAGCACCTACCACGAACGCCCCACCACCAAGTGCTCGCTAAATTACTACGATTAACTTTTTACTAAGGATGTTGTTTAGGACGTTCTTTGCTGATTGCCGCAAGAATGCACCTTTGAGATGGGTGGGCATGGCGATGCAGGAAGGGCTTGCGGCGAAGGCCGATCTGAGATTGTTGCGCGATCGCCGAGCTGCCAATCGGACAGCTGTCTGGCTGGGCATGTTTGTCGGTACATATTCGCTTCTAGCCGGAATTCTCTTTCCCGAATTGTATCTGGAGAACTTCAAGGCGTTCTTGCTTGATTTCCTGCCCACGGCGCTGCTTATTTGTTTTATAGGGCTGTTAGGAACAGGTATCCTTCGGCGGCCTGCGTCCCCTCTATCCTACCTTGCAGAAATTATGGCCGCGCGAGGACTTGGAGCGATCGCGGTGGCGTTCGGGACAACCGTCGGGGTGGCCGCTTTCTGGACCTTTAAATACCACATCCCGGATATCGTTCCGTTCTACGCCGACCCCCTGCTTGCCAACCTTGACGCCACCTTGCACTTTGGCGACCCGTGGCGCCTCTTGCATGCAATAATACCTGCCGGTGCGATGCCGATGTTGGTCATCATCTACTTTCCGGTTTGGCTATTTCTATACTTTGCAGCGATCACGTCCGCTGCGCTTTGCAGTGAGCCTCTGCGGACCAGATACATGTTCGCGTTCGCTGTTACGACCATTGGACTTGGAACAGTGATGGCGGCTTTGCTGGCATCGGTCGGACCAATCTTCTATGACGCCTTCTTTGGCGGAGATCGGTTCGCAGATCTGAGGGCCGCTCTCGGCCAAAGCGACGCGGCACGGCCAGTTCTTGCCATAGCCGATCGTCTCTACTCGGCACACATGCACGGCGCGAAGGACGTCTTCGTCGGAATCTCTGCCATGCCGAGCATCCACGTGGCCATGGCCACGCTCAACGCTCTCTTTTTTTCGCAGCTCAACCGGCGGCTCGGCTACATTGCCTGGGGTTTCGCAGCCCTGACGCTTCTTTGCTCTGTTTATTTTGGCTGGCACTACGCCGTTGACGGTTACGTTTCAATCCTGGCTGTAGCCTTAATCTGGCGTATCACAGGACACCTATGCGGCGGCGGCGATAATGTTTGAATTGGTCGATCTGAAAGCGATCGCGATCGTATTCATGATTCTCGTTCCACTCGAGCATCTGATCCCGTTGCATGAAGGGCGGCGATACTTTCGACAAGGCTTCGTAACGGATATGGTTCACCTGGTGGTGACCGGACTGCTGTTTAAGCTCGGGTTCCTGATTCTTGTGGCGATATGCATGGTAGGCATCGATTCAGCCATGCCAAGCATTGTAGGCGAAACCGTGCGGTGGCAGCCGGTGTGGCTGCAGACCATCGAGATAGTCGTCATATCCGACCTGGGCTTCTACGCTGCCCACAGAGCACTTCATTCCGTGCCATTCCTTTGGCGTTTTCACGCGATTCATCACAGCATTGAGGAAATGGACGTTCTGGCGGCCCATCGTGTCCATCCCCTCGACCAGCTCTTCGTCAAGACGGTGTCGCTCCTGCCGGTCTACGCCCTCGGCTTCTCGATCGGACCAATCATAGTGTCCGCGCTGATCTACCAGTGGCAGGCGCTACTAATTCATTCGAACATCAGGATCGGGTTCGGGCCATTCCGATGGGTGGTCGCGTCGCCGCTCTTTCATCACTGGCATCATGCCAACGAGCGCGAAGCTTACGACAAGAACTTCGCCGGCCAGCTTTCCATCATCGATGCCGTATTTGGGACGATGTACATGCCCGAAGCGATGCCAAAGAAATACGGAGTCGACGATCCGGTGCCGGATGCGTACATCGGGCAACTCACCTATCCATTCACCCCGTCCAAGAAAGGGTCCGTTGTATTCCAGTTGTGGAGATCATTTATGACCAGTCGATTTGAAGACCTTGCCGGGCGCGCCGCGATACTGATCATCTTCTCGTTGTTGATGCTGAAGGAGATCGTCACTATTTCAGCAATGATACGGGCGAACGATATACTACCTGGCGCATCGCTCATCCTGACCTCAAGAATTACTACCTTGATCTTTATCTCGATGTCTCTCTTTTTCACCCTTGTAAGGCTCCCAGCCAAAGCAAATGCATCCGGCCTTTCGACTCGCGTCGTAGCGATCGCCGGAACTTTTTTGATGTCGCTGCTGGTCGTGCTTCCAGTGGGGACCGTCACAGCCGAGGTCCTTTTACTCGGCACTGCCATGATCGTACTGGGCACACTGCTTTCGGCGTATTGCCTATTCTGGCTGGGCCGTTCCTTTTCGATCATGGCAACGGCACGAAAGCTCGTGACCACGGGACCTTACAGCATCGTTAGGCACCCTCTTTATGCTGCGGAGGCGATCACCATATCCGGCGTCGTAATCGTAAACTGGTCGGTTGCTTCGGTGATTGTCGGCATTTGCTGGTTTATGCTCCAGTTTCAACGCGCGATGAATGAAGAACGGGTGCTGCGCAGCGCATTCCCTGACTATCACCAATACGCACAGCGAGTACCGATGCTGATCCCTTTGTCGCTGAAGTCGGCCGGTCCGGTCAATCAATGAGCAGCGCAGGCCAACCTGCCTTCGCCCAAGGCAGTGGCGTGGAGGAATTCAATTCCTCAGAGCAAGCCTAGCGACGTATTCAATGGCTTTGTCGAAGTCACCTGGAACTGGTCACGACGAAGAGACCCTCCTGCGTAGTGGCCTTTGCGGATTGAGATAAGGCAATCGCATTTCTCGATGGAGTCTATCTGTCGAGATCGTAAACGTCCGTCGGGCCCATGCTGTTGGGCGGAGTTTACGCCGCACTGGTCACGCGCCTCACGATTTATGCGCGGCTTCTTAAGCTTGGTTAACGCCTTGTTTACCACGTTGGGCGAAATGTGCGCATGTCGGTCACCCGTGGTTATCCTGTAGCGAATTTTTCACGGTTTTTCGAAGCGCGGGTGAAAACCCGGGAAGCCCGTCTTCCTCCGCGGCAAAACCGCCCGGCTCGCTTCGTTCCCGACAGGACTTTGGGAAACCGGCCTTTGGCCGGCCATTCTGAACACGGGCGCATCGATGAACAGCAAGCGGTCCTATCTCGATACACTCAACGCCGGCAGGCAACGCCGGCCGCAGCCCTCGCTCGAAGAACTGAACCGCTCGCTCGAAACGCTGGAGCAGCGGCTGGACCGGACGCGCGCCGACATGCCCGATCACCCCGACCTGCGGCGGCCGGTCGAGCCGCGTTATCCAAGCACGCAGCCTTACGGCCAGCCGCGCTGGTACGAGGATACCTATTCCGCGCAAAGGCCGCTGGACCGGCCGCAGCAGAATCCGGCACCGCAAAATCCCGGCCCGCAGAACCAATGGCCGCAAAATCGCGCCCCGCAAAATCCGACGCCCGCCGCGCCCGCCTTCGGCCAGAGCTACCAGGCGATCGCGCGTGACATCGACCGGGTGCGCGGCCAGGAAGACAGCGTCGCCATGGTCGGCAAGATCGCCGTCGAACTGCGCGGCCTGCGCGAGGAACTGCGCCACCAGATGACCGTCGGCCTGCAGCGCGAATTCGAAGCGTTCCGCCAGGACATCGATCGCGCCATGCAGGCCAACAGCCACGGCGGCGCTCCGTCGAGCGGCATGCCCGACAAGAGCAGCGCCGAGCTCGGCCTCGAATTCGAGCGGCTTTCGGGAGCCATCCAGACGCTCGCCGAAAAAAGCGACGACCGCAGCGTCAACTTGCTGCGGCTGGAACTGGAACAGGTGAAGGGCGCGCTGGACACGCTGGCGCGCGAGGAAAGCCTGCAGAAGGTCGACCGCCGTTGGGACGACTTCGATCGCCGCTGGAGCGCCTTCGAGGACCGCGTCGACGCCGACCAGCGCAAGCGCGCCGAAGGCCCGAGCCTTTCGGTGCTGACCGATCGGCTCGAACAGATCAGCAGCGCCGTCAGCAACCTGCCGGAATCGCTTTCGCTGCGCTCGCTGGAGGAGAAGGTGCGCACGCTTGCCGGCGCGGTCGACCGTTTCGCCGGCCAGCAGACCGCGCGCGGCGGCGAGACGCTCGCGATGATCGACGAGCGGCTGGATGAGATTTCGCGCGCCATCGTCGCGTCGACGGTGGCCGCGCAGGCCAATGCCTTCGATCCCGAAAGCTTCGGCCGGATCGAGAAGCGCATGGCCTCCCTGGCGATTCAGATCGAAGAGGTCGCACAGTCGCGGCCTGGAGCGGAAGTTCTGGATCGCCTCAGTCTCCTGTCCAGCCGTGTGGATCAACTGGCCGGCAGGGCGGACCTGCCCGAGCAGGCCATGGAGCGGCTCGGCAAGCAGATCGCCTTGATCACCGACAAGATGGACCGCGCGCCGGCGATGCCAGATGCCGACCAGATCTTCCAGGGCCTTGAGCAGCGCTTCGATGCGCTGTCAATGCTGCTTGAGCGCCGCCAGGGCGATGCGATCGAACAGGGCAATATGCTGTTCCGCGATCTCGAGCGTCGGCTGGACGAGGTCGCGGACAGGCTTGACCAGCGCATGCGCCGGGATGAGAGCGCCGGCATCATGGAGGCGATCGACGCCCGCTTCACCGCTTTGGCCAAGCGCATCGAGACGCGCACGCCCGATCCCGCCAACGAGATGGCGATCCGGGGGCTGGAAAGCCGGCTCGAGGACATTTCCAGCCGGCTGGAATCGTCCGCGCAGCAGGTCGCGGGCATCGATCCGGCACTGATCCGCAGCCTGGAAGCGCAGGTCGCCGGCCTGTCGGCGCATCTTTCCAAGCCGGGCACGCCGCTGCCCGAGTTCGAAGACATAAGCCCGCGCCTCAACCAGATCGAGAAGTCGCTGGCCGGCACGCGCGATTCCATCCTGAGCGTGGCGCGCGAGGCGGCCGAGAGCGCCGTCAAATCGCTTTCCGACTCGACGTCCAGCACGGCCCAGACCAACGCGACCGCCGTTGCCGGCCTCGCCCAGGATCTGAAGACGCTCGAGGCGCTCACCCGGCGCTCCGACGAGCGCAACTCGCGGACATTCGAGGCGATCCACGATACGCTGCTGAAGATCGTCGACCGGCTGGGCTCGCTGGAAACGAGCGAGGCCAGCGAAGCGGTCAGCGAGCTGGTCGATCCGCAACCGGCCGGCAAGCGCGGCGGCCGCGGCGGCAAGATAGCGGTGCAGGACGCGCCTTCGATGGACATCGACCAGCCGCTGCCGCTCACGGGAGACATGGCCAGCCTGGAAGGCCGCGCGGCGGCGATCATGCGCGATGAGCCAGATGCGCCGCGCACGCCGGCGGAAGCCGCGGCCGCAGCGGCCATGGCAGCGCTCGGACCGGACGTGATCGGCGACAAGAGCGAGACGGCCGGCCGCAGGAAATCGATGTTCAGCGGCCTGGCGCGCGCCTTCAAGGGCAAGAAGGATGCGGATACGCAGCCGCTTGCCGGCTCGGCGCCGGTGGGCGACGTGCCAAGCGTCGACATCGATGAGCCGCTCGACCCCAAGGCCGCCAACCGGCCCTTGGAACCAGGTTCCGGCGCGCCGGACCTCAACGCCATCATGAAGCGTGTGCGCGACGAGCGTGGCGGCCAGCCGGCCCGGCGCGCCGAGGGCGACGCCGCCAAGTCCGATTTCATCGCCGCGGCCCGCCGCGCGGCCCAGGCCGCCGCTGCGGAAGCCGACACGCTGAAGCGGCAATCGACCATGACCGGCCCGGTGAAGGCGCTGAGGATAGGCGACCTGCTCAAGGCGCGGCGCAAGCCGATCCTGATGGCGGCGGCGGCGATCATGATGGCGCTGGCGGGCCTGCAGCTGGGCAAGGCCTTCTTGGCCGATCCCGTCGAAACGGCCAACAACCAGCCCGCCCCGATCGTCTCCACGCAGACGGTCGATACGGCTTCGCTCGATGCCACAGCCGCACCGAAGGCCGACACGGACACCGCGCAGGCCGAAAGCACCCCGGCACGCTCCGTCAGGCAGGCAGAGCCCGTCAAGGACGCGGCGCCGGCCGCTTCCTTCCCCGCAAGTCCTGAAGCTGCCACCGCCATGCCGGCCGAACCGACGCCCGCGCCAGTGGCGCCTGCCGCGCCGGCGCCGGCCCCGATGGCGTCGGCGACGCCGTCCGAACCTGCCGCAGCCGCCACCGCGACGGACACGGATGGCGACACGCAGCCGATGGCCAAGGCCCCGGAGACGGCCAGCCCCGCAGCCGGGAGCGCCCCCGCCGGCGCGCCGGCTGTCACCTCCGCCGACACGACAGGCGCCGTGCCGCCCGCGGCAAGCCAGACGGCCGCGGCCAAATTCGACATTCCCTCCGAAATCGGTCCGGTGGCGCTGCGCGACGCGGCCGCCGGCGGCGACGCCAAGGCGCTGTTCGAGATCGGCTCGCGCTACGCGGAATCGCGCGGCGTGAAGGAAGACATGAAGGCAGCCGCCAAATGGTATGAGCAGTCGGCCGAGCTCGGCTTCGCGCCGGCCGAATACCGTATCGGCAATTTCTACGAAAAAGGCATCGGCGTCGCGCGCGACATCAAGAAGGCCAAGACCTACTATCAACTCGCCGCCGAACAGGGCAACGCCAGCGCAATGCACAATCTGGCGGTGCTGTTCGCCATGGCGGCGGACGGCGTGACCGACAATGAATCGGCGACGCACTGGTTCCAGGAAGCCGCCGACCTCGGCGTCAAGGACAGCCAGTTCAACCTCGGCATCCTGGCCGCCAAGGGCGTCGGCATGAAGCAGGACCTGGAAGAATCCTACAAATGGTTCGCGCTGGTGGCCAAGACCGGCGACAAGGACGCCGCCGCCAAGCGCGACGAGATCGCCAACGCTTTGCGGCCCGAGCAGCTCGAGCGGGCGCGCGCGGCCACGGAATTGTGGAAGGCCAAGCCGCTCAACGCGGCCGCCAACTCGGCCGACGTTCCGGAGTCCTGGCAGGACAGCGCACCGCAGACCACCGCCAGCATCGACATGAAGAAGGCGGTGAAGAACATCCAGCTGATCCTCAACAAGAACGGCTATGACGCCGGCGGCGCCGACGGCGTGATGGGCGGCAAGACCAAGACCGCCATCATGGCCTTCCAGACCGACAACAAGATGAAGCCGACCGGCGAGATCGACGCGCCGCTCGTCAAGGCGCTCCTGGCAAAGAAATAACGGCAGCCGCGTCGCATACGCGACGCCTTGCCACACATTTGCCTGTTAACTGATTGAGATGGTTTTTGTTTCGGCGCGGCGGCGGGGGTTGAACCCGCCGCCGCGCCGTCGCAAGAAAAAATTGGCTTTTCGGTGCTTTATTGTCCGGGGACGGCACTTTGGGCCGACAGACAAACTGATCGAGACAGACGGGTGGGCATCTATCTCCCGATCGCGGAAATTTCCGTCAACGTCTTCGTGCTGCTGGCGATGGGCGCGGCGGTGGGATTCCTGTCGGGCATGTTCGGGGTCGGCGGCGGCTTCCTGATCACCCCGCTCCTGATCTTCTACAACATCCCGCCGGCGATCGCCGTCGCCACCGGCGCAAACCAGGTCATCGCCTCCTCTTTCTCCGGCGCGCTTTCGCATTTCAAGCGCGGCACGCTCGATTTCAAGCTGGGGGGCGTGCTACTGGCCGGCGGCATCGTCGGCTCGACGGCCGGCATCTTCGTCTTTGCGCTGTTGCGCCGCCTCGGCCAGTTGGACCTGTTCATCTCGCTGCTCTACGTCGTGCTGCTCGGTACCGTCGGCGGACTGATGCTGGTCGAGAGCGTCAACGCGCTGCGCGCCAGCCGCAGCGGCGCGGCGCCGGTGCTCAAGAAATCCGGACAGCACAACTGGATCCACCGGCTGCCGTTCAAGGTGCGCTTCCGCGCCTCGAAGCTCTTCGTCAGCGTCATCCCGGTGCTCGGGCTCGGCGCCGGGATCGGCTTCCTGTCGTCGATCATGGGCGTCGGCGGCGGCTTCATCATGGTGCCGGCGCTGATCTACCTGCTCAAAGTGCCGACCAATGTCGTCATCGGCACCTCGCTGTTCCAGATCATCTTCACCTCGGCCTATACGACGCTGGTGCACGCCACGACCAACCAGACGGTCGACGTGATCCTGGCCTTCCTGCTGATGGCCGGCGGCGTCGCCGGCGCGCAATACGGCGCCAAGGCCGGCCAGAGGCTGCGCGGCGAACAGTTGCGGGCGCTGCTGGCGATGCTGGTGCTGGCCGTCGCCATCCGCCTTGCCGTCGATCTCTTCGTGACGCCGCCGAATCTTTATTCGCTTTCCGCCGCGGGCCTGAACTGATGGCGGGACTGAGAGCATTCGCAACCGCCGCCTCGTTGTCGATGCTCTTTGCCCTTTCCCCGGCAACCGCGCAAACGCCGCTTGCCGAAAGCATCCAGATCGGCCTGTCGACAGACGCCGTTTCGATCACGGCGGGTTTCTCCGGCGCCGACCTGACCATCTTCGGATCGCTGGAAAATCCCGATCCGCTGGTCGCGCGCCAGGGGCGCTATGACGTGATCGTCGTGCTCGAAGGCCCGCCACGCCCTGTTGTCGTTCGGCGCAAGGACCGGGTGCTCGGCGTCTGGGTCAACTTGGACTCGGAGACGTTCGAGAATGTGCCGGTCTCCTATTCCGTCGCGACGACGCGCCCGTTGCAGGACATCGCCGAGCCTGCCAAATACAAGCAGCTCTCGCTCGGCGCGCAGAACCTCTATATGAAGCCCGCCGACGAGACCGACAGCCCGGCAACCATCGAGGAATTCACGGCCGCGCTACGCGACCGCAAGGCGGCGACGGGCCTCTACAGCGAAAATGTCGGCGGCGTGCAGTTCCTGTCGCAGAACCTGTTTCGCGCCACCGTGCGGCTGGCGCCCAATGTTCCGGTCGGGACCCATAAAGCCCGCGCGTTCCTGTTCAAGAGCGGCATGTTCGTCAAGGAAAGCTCGGCCCAGCTCGAAATCCGCAAGTCCGGTTTCGAGCAATCGATCTTCCGCGTCGCGCACGACTATTCCTTCCTCTATGGCGTGTTCGCGATATCGCTCGCCATGCTGACCGGCTGGCTGGGCCGGCTCATCTTCCGCAAGGATTGATACCCGCGGGAAAAATGGGAAGACCCATTTTCCTGTGAAAAGAGGGTTTCCCTTTTCCCGGTTTTGCGATACATCGCCGCCTCCCAGCCCTAGGGACAAGCACACACATTTCGATTTTCGGCAGAGCGTCCGGCTTTCCGGACGACGGCGCGCTTCGCGTCGTCGGCAACCCTGCCCCAGGCAACGACAGGAGGCTGCGATGCGATCGGCATTCGGCGGCATCGATTTCGGCACGTCCAATTCCACCGTTGGCGTGATCCGCGACGGCCGGGCGCGACTGGTGGCGCTGGAAGGCGAGCAACCGACCTTGCCAAGCGCCGTGTTCTTCAACTTCGAGGACGGCTACACCTATTTCGGCCGCCGTGCGATCAGCGACTACACCGACAGCATCGAAGGGCGTCTGATGCGCTCGCTGAAGAGCGTGCTCGGCAGTTCGCTCGCCAATGAAAAGACGCGCATCAAGGCGCGCCAGATCGGCTTCATCGACATCATCGGGCTGTTCATCGATCATCTCAAGAAGCGGCTGGAAGAGGACGCAGGCGGTCCGGTCGAAAGTGTCGTGCTTGGCAGGCCCGTGCAGTTCGTCGACGACGACACGGCCGCCGATGCGAAGGCGCAGGGCGAGCTTGAAAAGGCGGCGCGCGCGCAGGGCTTCAAGCACATCGCTTTCCAGTTCGAGCCGATCGCGGCGGCGCTCGATTACGAGCAGAAGGTCGCCCGCGAGGAGCTGGCGTTGATCGTCGACATGGGCGGCGGCACATCCGACTTTTCGATCGTGCGGGTCTCGCCGGAGCGCGCTCGCTCGACCGACCGCAAGGCCGACATCCTGGCCAATCGCGGCGTCCATATCGGCGGCACCGATTTCGACCGGCTGCTCAGCATCGCCCATGTCATGCCCAAGCTCGGCTATCTGACACGGACCAAGGACCACAAGCGCAACCTGCCGGCGGCCTATTTCATCGACCTGGCAACCTGGCAGCGCATCAACCTCGTCTACACAGCCAAGGCAATGAACGACCTGCGGCAGATCCGCTACGAGGCCGAGCGGGCCGACCTTGTCGACCGCTTCATCCATGTCGTCGAGCACCGCTACGGCCATGCGATGGCCGGCCTGGTCGAAAGGGCGAAGATACTGCTGACAGACCAGTCTCCCGCCGAAGTGAAGGTGTCGCTGCCCGGCGCGCGCTTCGCGGCCGAGATCACGCGCGCGGGCCTCGAAGAGACCATTGCCGGCGACATCGAACGCGTGGCCGCGACGGTCAAACAGACGATCGCCGATGCCGGCGTTGATGCCTCGGCCATCACCGCCGTGTTCCTCACCGGCGGCTCGACCGCCATCCCGCTGGCGAAGCGGCAGATTCTTTCCCTGGTGCCGCAGGCCGCCGTCATCGAAGGCGACATGTTCGGCTCGGTCGGCCTTGGGCTGGCGCTCGATGCGCAGCGGAAATACGCGTGAGGGCTGGAGGGGACTAAGACGCCGGCCGCTTCGTCATCCACGGGCGGAGCAAGGAACGAAGCGACGCGGCGCAGACCCGAGGATCCATTCTGTGACGTATAAGCGCCGCTGCGATGCAGAATTCTGGTCCGGTGCACTCCACGTCGAAGGTCACGGAATGGATCCTCGGGTCTACGCTCCGCTTCGCGTCGCTCCGCCCGTGGATGACGACGTTCGGAGGCTTCGGACAATCGCGAACGTTCGCGATGATCAGCATCCCAAGAACATAGTCCGGGTGCCGCCTGGGCTCAGCCGACCTTTCCGCCCAGATGCGCCTTCAGCGCCATCTGGGCGAGGCTCGCCTGGCGGTCGCGGTGCGTGATCATGGCGAAGTCGCGCTTCGGCAATTCGACCGGCACGGCCCTGAGGCTGCCCTCCGCCAGGGAGCGCGCGACGACGAGTTCCGAGATGATCGTCGCCCCCGCGCCGGCCTCGACGGCCTGACGCACGGCCTCGTTGCTGGGCAGGACGAGGAAAATCTGCAATTCCGCCGGCGGAACCCCCTGACTGAGCGCGAAATCCTCCAGCGCCTCGCGCGTGCCCGACCCGCCTTCCCGGATGATCCAGCGCAGCGCCCTGATGTCGAGGTTTCCCGCCCGCGTCATCGGAATCTCGGGATGCGAGCGCGCCACAACCAGCATCGGGCGGTCCTCGTCGACCGTGACGCGGCGCAGGATGTCGGACTCGGTGCGGCCCTCGACCAGGCCGAAATCGGCGCGGCCGTCCAGCACATTGGTCTCAACCTGCCTGGTGTTGCCGATCGTCACGCTCAGCTTCACGGCCGGATAGGCTTCGTGGAAGGCAGCCAGGCGACGCGGCAGCCAGTAGCTGGCGATGGTCTGGCTCGCCGCGATCGACAGGCTGCCGGCGACGGTCTGCGAGACATCCTCCAGAACGCCGCGGGCAGCGGCGGCGCGATCCAGGACCGCCTTGGCCTCCGGCAGGAAGCGATGGCCGGTCTGCGCCAGTTCGATGTTGCGGCCAACCCTGTTGAACAGGCGCACGCCATGCTGGCTTTCGAGCGCGCGGATGGCGGCCGAGGCCGCCGACTGCGAGATGCCGAGCCGCTCGGCGGCCTTGGTCATATGGCCGTGCTCGGCGACGGCGACGAAGATGCGCAACTGGTCGAGAGTCATGGCGCAACTAAGAAGCAAAATCGATCGGAATTACAAGAGCCGCTTGTTAGACGCATCAATGGCTTTGTTCTAAGTTTTTGCCTGAAGTTGGAAAAAATTGGTCGCCAGAGACCAAGAGTGGGAAATGATAGGGCGCTTCAAATCCCTGTTCGCGCATTGGAACCGCCGTCTGAAGCGGCGGCTCGCCGGCGAGCGCTATCATCCTGAACTCCATTACATGCGCGGCCCGGGACCCAAGACGAAGGCCAAGATGGCGAACGGCAAGAGCGTTCGCGGATCATGAGCAAAGCCGCGCCGCGCGGCGCCAATTCCGCCTCCTCGCAGCGGCCGCTGGCCGACAGCCGAGCGCCGGACGAGGGCGACGGCGTCGAGACCTCGCCAAGCGTCTCCGACCGCACGGCCAAGACCACCTGCTACATGTGCGCCTGCCGCTGCGGCATCGACGTCCACATCAAGGACGGCAAGGTCCGCTACATCAACGGCAACAAGGACCATCCGGTGAACCGCGGCGTGATCTGCGGGAAGGGCAGCGCCGGCATCATGCAGCACTACAGCCCAGCGCGGCTGCAGAAACCACTGCTGAGGACCGGGCCGCGCGGCTCGGGCGAGTTCCGCGAGATCGAGTGGGACGAAGCGCTGACCATCGCCACCGAAAGGCTGTCGGCGATCCGGCGCACCGACCCGAAAAAACTCGCCTTCTTCACCGGACGCGACCAGTCGCAATCGCTGACCGGCTGGTGGGCCTCGAAATTCGGCACGCCCAATTTCGCCGCGCATGGCGGCTTCTGCTCCGTCAACATGGCGGCCGGCGGGCTCTACACGATCGGCGGCTCGTTCTGGGAATTCGGCGAGCCCGACTGGGACAACACGAAATACTTCATGCTGTTTGGCGTCGCCGAGGACCATGATTCCAATCCGATCAAGATCGGCCTCGGCAAGCTCAAGGCGCGCGGCGCCAAGGTGGTTTCGATCAACCCCTGCCGCACCGGCTACAACGCGATCGCCGACGACTGGATCGGCATCAGGCCGGGCACCGACGGGCTGTTCGTGCTGGCGCTGGTCCATGAACTGCTCAAGGCCGGCCGCGTCGATCTCGACTACCTGCTGCGCTACACCAACGCGTCTGCGCTGGTCGTGCAGGAGCCGGGGGCCGCCGATGACGGGCTGTTCGTTCGCGACGTGGACGGCAACCCGCTTGCCTGGGACAGGGCGGCCAAGCAACCGGTCAATGCGGCCGACCCCGAAGCAAAGCCAGCGCTGACCGGCTGCCATGAGGTCGGCGGGCAGCGCTGCGTGCCTGTCTTCCAGCTCATCGCCGAACGCTATCTCGACGAGACGTATTCGCCGGACGCCGTGGCGGAGCGCTGCGGCGTCAGCGCGGAAACGATCCGGCGCATCGCGGCGGAGCTGGCGCATGTCGCCTTCGAGCAGACGATCGAACTGCCGATAGCCTGGACCGACTGGGCGGGCCGGCGGCACGAGACGATCAAGGGACGGCCTGTCTCGATGCATGCCATGCGCGGCATCTCGGCCCATTCCAACGGTTTTCATACCTGCCGCGCCATCCATCTGCTGCAGGTGCTGCTCGGCACCGTCGATGTCCCCGGCGGCTTCCGCTTCAAGCCGCCTTATCCGCGCCCAGCGCCGCCGGGGCCGAAGCCATGCGGAAAAAGCGTTCGGCCGATGACGCCGCTCGACGGCATGCCGCTCGGCTTCGTCTGCGGACCGGACGATCTTCTCGTCGACGACGCCGGCCAGCCCACCCGCATCGACAAGGCCTATTCCTGGGAAGCCCCCCTGGCCGCGCATGGGCTGATGCACTCGGTCATACGCAATGCCTGGGCCGGCGATCCTTATCCGATCGACACGCTGATGATGTACATGTCGAACATGGCGTGGAACTCGTCGATGAACACCGTCGAGACGATTGCCATGCTGACCGACAAGGACGAGGCCGGCGCCTACAAGATCCCCTTCATCATCTATTCCGACGCCTATTATTCCGAGACCGTGCCCTTCGCCGACCTAGTGCTGCCCGACACCACCTATCTCGAGCGGCACGACTGCATCAGCCTGCTCGACCGGCCGATCAGCCATGCCGACGGGGCCGCCGACGCCATTCGCCATCCGGTGGTGCAGCCTGACCGCGACGTGCGGCCGTTCCAGTCGGTGCTGATCGAGCTCGGCGCGCGGCTTGGCCTGCCAGGCTTCGTCGACGAGGACGGTTCGGCCAAATACAGCTGTTATGCCGACTACATCGTCAACCATGAGCGCACGCCCGGCATCGGCCCTTTAGCCGGCTGGCGCGGCAAGAATGGCGGCATGATCGGCAGGGGCGACGTCAACCCCGACCAGTTGCAGCGCTACATCGACAATGGCGGCTTCTGGCATCACGATTTCTCCGACGACCAGCGCTATTACAAAATGGGCAACCGCGCCTATCTCGACTTCGCCGTCGAGATGGGTTTCATCCCCAAGGCCGAGCCTATTGTCTTCCAGCTCTACTCGGAGCCGATGCAGCGGTTCAGGCTTGCCGCGCGCGGCCATGGAAAAGTGCAGCCGCCGGACGCCGAACGCGGCCGCATCGAAGCCTATATGGACCCGCTGCCATTCTGGTACGCGCCCTTCGAGGACGACGCCGTCGACCTCGAAAAATATCCGCTGCATGCGCTGACGCAGCGGCCGATGCACATGTACCATTCCTGGGGCTCGCAGAATGCGTGGCTGCGGCAGATCACCAGCCAGAACAGGCTGTTCGTCCATCACCGGACGGCCGCCGGTCTCGGCTTTGCCGACGATGACTGGGTGTGGATCGAGAGCATCAACGGCCGGGTGAAAGGCCAGATCAAGCTGATCGACGGCGTGAATCCGGACACGGTGTGGACCTGGAACGCGGTCGGCAAGCGGCGCGGCAGTTGGGGCCTGAAGGACGACGCGGCGGAGAGCAATCGCGGCTTCCTGCTCAACCACATCATCGGCGACCAGACATCGGCCGACGCCAGCGGCAGGCGCTATTCGAACTCCGATCCGGTCACCGGCCAGGCGGCGTGGTTCGACGTGCGCGTGCGCATCGTCAAATGCGCGGCGGACGAAGCCGGCTTCACCGAGCCGCAATTCGAGCGTTTCCGCCAGCCGCCGCATTTCGAACCTTCGCCCGAAGTGCTTCGCTTCGGCGCCGCGTTTCGCATGAACAGGGAAGCCGCCGAATGACCTGCCTTCCGGCCCGGACCGATAAGAAGCTCGGCCTCGTCATCGACCTCGACACCTGCGTCGGTTGCCAGGCCTGCGTGACCGCCTGCAAGGAATGGAACACCGGCGGGCACATGGCGCCGCTGACCGACATCGACCCCTATGGCGGCCATGCCGACGGCGTCTGGTTCAACCGCGTGCACGCTTATGAGCACACCACTGAGATGGGCGGCCGCACCGTCAACTTCCCGCGCTCCTGCCTGCATTGCGAGACGCCGGCCTGCGTCACCGTGTGCCCGACCGGCGCCTCCTACAAGCGCGCCTCGGACGGCATCGTGCTGGTCGACGAGGATAAATGCATCGGCTGCAAATTGTGCAGCTGGGCCTGCCCCTATGGCGCGCGCGAGTTCGACACCGACGTCGGCGTCATGAAGAAATGCACGCTCTGCGTCGACCGCATCTACAATGACAATCTGGCCGAGGAGGATCGCGTGCCCGCCTGCGTTGCCGCTTGCCCGACCAGCGCCCGGCATTTCGGCGATCTCGGCGATCCGGCTTCGGCGATCTCGCAGCTTGTCGAGGAACGTGGCGGCGTCGCGCTGATGCCGGAGCTTGGCTACAAGCCGACCAACAGATATCTGCCGCCGCGTGCCCGCAGCGAGCGGGCGGCGAAGGTGGACGCACCGGCACTGGAGCCGATCAAGGCCGAGGGCGGCTTTCTCGGCTGGATCGACCGCATGCTTTCGAACTGACCGAACATGCATCCCGCTTTCTCGGTCGTCTTCTTCACCACAGCCACAGGGGCCGGCTACGGCCTGCTGGCGCTGCTCGGCCTGCTTGGCGGGTTGGGGTACATCCCAGCCGATTTCTGGCTGGGCTTTGTCGGCATGGGGTTGGCGCTCGGCCTGATCGCGGCCGGATTGCTGTCATCGACTGGCCATCTCGGCCGGCCCGAGCGGGCTTGGCGTGCTTTCTCGCAATGGCGCAGTTCCTGGCTGTCGCGCGAAGGCGTGGCGTCGGTCGCTACCTTCGTTCCGGCTTGTATGTTCGGCATCGGCTGGGTGTTTCTCGGCCGCAACGGTGGCTGGGTGGCGATCGCCGGCCTGCTGGCGGCGGCCGGCGCGGTGACGACAGTCTGCACGACGGGCATGATCTACGCCTCGCTGAAGCCGATCGCGCAGTGGCATAGCCGCTATACTTTGCCGGCTTATCTCATCTTCGCAGCGATGACCGGAAGCGTTCTCGCCAACGCTTTGCTCCAGGGGTTCAAGCTGGGTTCAACGGCGGTGCTGATCGCGGTTCTGCTTGCCACGCTCGCCGGCTGGACCTGGAAGCTTGCGACCTGGCGCTACAACGACCGGTTGGAGATCCCGACCACGGCCAACACGGCGACTGGCCTCGCCGGCGGCACGGTGCGGTCGATCGAATGGCCGCACACCGAAGAAAATTATCTGCTGAAGGAAATGGGCTTCCGCATCGCCCGCAAGCACAGCGCCAAGCTGAGGCGGATCGCCCAAGGCCTGGCTTTCATCGCGCCGGCTGTCCTGCTTGCCGTCGCGTTCGCCTTGCCGTGGCCCTTCGTGGCGATTGCGTCGGCGCTCGCGGCTATGTCCCAGCTCGCCGGCATGCTCGTCGAGCGCTGGCTGTTCTTCGCCGAGGCGAAGCACACGGTCACGCTTTACTATGGCAGATAAGGCGTCCTATTGTTCCCCCCGGTAGGCTGCTGGATTATTTTTGAAAGATACCTTGAAACTGGATATCGGTAATGATCGTCATTGGCTTTAGCTTGACGAAGCATTTTGCTCGCGGAATTTTCTTGGCGGGCGTTTTGTGTTTTTCTTCTCAAAATTCCCTTGCAGGCGCGCAGGAAGCTGACGCTGCATTCCACGCTAAGAATTATGTGGACGCCTTCAATGAATGGGAGAAGGTTGCCAAGACCGGCGATCCCGTTGGCGAATACAATACCGGCTTTATGTATTCCGAGGGCCTGGGTGTGCCGTTGGACTATTCCAAGGCGGCCGAGTGGTGGGCCAAAGCAGCGGCGCAGGATTTTCCGACAGCCGAACTCGGTCTTGGCCTCTTGTACTCGTCCGGCAGAGGGGTTGCTCAAGACGATGCTCGGGCAGCTGAACTGTACCGCAAGGCTGCAGTTAAAGGCTTAGCCAAAGCTCAGCAATATCTTGGAGAGTTGTACTTTTTCGGCAAAGGACTACCTCAGAGCGGTACGGACGCGGTTTTTTGGTGGACCAAGGCCGCAGAGCAGGGTGAAGCTTCTGCGCAAGTAAATCTTGCGACCGCCTATCTCAATGGAGATGTGATTGAAAAGGATTTTAATTTGGCTTTTTTTTGGTATGAAAAGGCGGCAAAGCAAAATAGCGGGAAAGCGCAGTTCAATTTGGGCATAATGTACTTGAAGGGGGTTGGCACCGAGAAAAACTTGGAGCTTGCCACCCAATGGCTCAAACGCTCGGCCGCGCAAGGATACGTTGGTGCGCAAGGGGCGCTCGATCGAATACAGACAGCCCTTAAGAAAACTTGAATCGGCGAACCAAGCGACCTCAGCCCGGCCGCAGCATCGAGCCGGAAATGGCGAAGATGCGCTCGGCGCCGAGCATATAGGCCATCAATGTTTCCAGCCGGAACAGGCCGGAATAGGCGCGGTCGAGCACGTTGAGCGAGCCGGTATAGGCGCCGAAGGCCGGCATGATCATGCGGCCGCCGTCGCCGGCGAAGCAGCGCCGCCTGACGGAGCGGCCGCGCTGGACGATGCGCGCGCAAGGGTGGAGATGGCCGGCGATTTCGCCCTCTACCCACGTCTTCGACGGCTCATGACGGAAGAGCAGCGAGCCGATGGCGAGTTCCTTGACGGTCTCGCCCGGCAGGTCGGCGGGAGCATCCGGGTCGTGGTTGCCGGCGACCCAGAACCAATCGCGGCTGGCCATCATCGCTTCCAGGCGCTCGCGGAAGCTCTGGTGCATGCGCCCGGCACCGCCGCCGTCGTGGAAGGAATCGCCCAGGCTGAGGACGATCCGCGGCTGGTAGTCGGCGATGACCGCCTGCAACCGCAGCAAGGTGGCGCCCGTGTCGTAAGGCGGGATCAGCGCGCCGCGCCTGGCAAAGGACGAGCCCTTTTCGAGATGCAGGTCAGAGACGGCGAGCAGCCGCAGGTCGGGGAAATAGAGCACGCCGCGCCGATCGCAGACCGCGCGCTCGCCGGCGATGCCGACAAGGTCGGCCTCGGCGATCAGCGTTGCGCGCGACAGCGAAAAATTCATCCCCTCCAGGCCTTCTTTCAGTCCGCCATTTCCGGCCCCATGGCCTCTTCGACGAGGGTGGCGGCATCCATTAGCAGTGTTTCGTCCGCCTCGCCATTCACCGGCATCTTGCCGATTTCAAGCATGATCGGCACGGCCAACGGCGATATCTGCTCGAGATTCTTATGCATGATTCGACCGCGGATGCGCGAGAGCATCTCGGCAAGTCTGCTGACATCGAGCAACCCGGTCGCGGCATCGGTACGGGTGGCCTGCAGCAGAATATGGTCGGGTTCATGGCTGCGCAGCACGTCATAGATCAGGTCTGTCGACACAGTGACCTGGCGACCGCTTTTTTCCTTGCCTGGGTGGCGCTTTTCGATCAGGCCGGAAATCAGCGCGCAGTTCCGGAAGGTGCGCTTCAGCAGCCAGCTGTCGGCAAACCAGGCTTCGAGGTCATCCCCAAGCATGTCCTGATCGAACAGTGTGGCCAGCGACGGTTTCCTGTTCTCGAACATCCAGCCCATGTCGGCCAGCGACCAGATGGCCAGCGCATAGTCGGTGGCGACGAAGCCGACCGGCTTGGCTCCCACACGATCGAGCCGTCGCGTGAGCAGCATGCCGAGCGTCTGATGCGCAAGCCTGCCTTCGAACGGATAGGCGACGAGGTAATATCGGTTACCGCGTGGAAAAGTCTCGATCAACAGATCGTCGCGTTTCGGCAGCACCGACTTGTCCGCCTGGAACCGCAGCCAATCCGCGACCTGCTCGGGCAGCTTCTTCCAGCGTTGCGGGTCGTCGAGCATGGCCCGCACCTGCTCGGCCAGGTAAGTCGAAAGCGGGAATTTGCCGCCGCCGTAATAGGGAACTTTCGCATCGCTGCCGGGCGCGTTCGAGACGAAGCACTCGTTCTCGCGGATGCCTTCGAAGCGCAAGATCTTGCCGGCGAACATGAAGGTGTCACCGTGGGTCAAGGTCTCCAGAAACGCTTCCTCGATCTTTCCCAACATCCTGCCGCCGCGCGAGGCCGCTCCCCTGCTGCCGGCCTGGACGTAGCGAACGTTGAGCGCCGGCACTTCGATGATGGTGCCGACATTCAGCCTGTATTGCTGGGCGACACCCGGATTTGAAACCCGCCACAGGCCTTCCTTCGTCTGCCGGATGCGGGCATAGCGCTCGTAATTTCTCAGCGCGTAGCCGCCGGTGGCGACGAAGTCGATGACCCGGTCGAATGTCGGCCTGTCCAGGCTGGCGTAGGGTGCGGCCGTCCTTACCTCTTCGAACAACGCATCGGCATGGAACGGCGCCCCACAGGCGCAACCCAGCACATGCTGCGCCAGCACATCGAGCCCGCCATCGACCAGCGGCGGCGTGTCCTGCGCGCCGAGATAATTGGCGTCGAGCGCGGCGCGACATTCCAGAACCTCGAAGCGGTTGGCGGGAATAAGGATCGCCTTCGACGGCTCGTCCATACGATGGTTGGCACGGCCGATGCGCTGCGCCAGGCGGCTGGCGCCTTTCGGCGCACCGACATGCACGACCAGATCCACGTCGCCCCAGTCGATGCCGAGGTCCAAGGTGGATGTAGCGACAATGGCGCGCAACGCGTTTTCACCCATGGCCTTCTCGACGCGGCGGCGCTGAGCGACGTCCAGCGAACCGTGATGGAGCGCGATCGGCAAAGTGTCTTCATTGACGCGCCAAAGCTCCTGGAACAAAAGCTCGGCCTGGCTGCGCGTATTGACGAACAGCAGCGTGGTCTTGTGCCGCTTGATCTCGCGATAGATCTCGGGAGTGGCGTAGCGGGCCGAGTGCCCGGCCCAAGGCACCCGTTCTTCTGAATCGAGGATTGATATCTCGGGCTTGGCACCGCCCGTGACGACGATGAGCTCGGACATGGCGCCGGGAGAAGCCTGACTGACCAGCCAACGCCGCAATTCGTCCGGCTCGGCCACGGTGGCCGACAGGCCTATGGTTTGCAATCCGGGCACAAAGGCGCGCAGCCGCGCCAGGCCAAGTGCCAGCAGATGCCCGCGCTTGGAGGTGACCAACGAATGCAGCTCATCGAGCACGACATAGCGCAAATCCTCGAAGAAGCGCCTGGCGTCGTTCGAGGCGATCAGCAGCGCGAGTTGCTCGGGCGTGGTGAGCAGGATGTCGGGCGGTACAAGCTTTTGCCGCTGGCGCTTGTGCGAAGGCGTGTCGCCGGTGCGCGTTTCGATGGTGACGGGCAGTCCGATCTCCTCGACCGGCTTGCCGAGATTGCGCTCGATGTCGACGGCCAGAGCCTTGAGCGGCGAGATGTAGAGCGTGTGGATGCCGCGATGCGCCTGGCCTGGTTTTCGCTTGGGACGGTTGGCGAGCTCGGTCAGCGACGGCAGGAAGCCGGCCAATGTCTTGCCGGCGCCGGTCGGGGCGATCAGCAGCACCGATTGACCGCTTTGAGCCTTCGCCAGCAGCTCGAGCTGATGGACGCGCGGCGACCAGCCCTTTTCGCCGAACCATCTGACGAATGGCTCAGGCAGCAGGACAGCGGCATTCTGCTCGGCAAGGCGCGGCTGCTCGGTCACGCGCAAGAGGTAGCGCGGCGGCGCGCAATCGCCAAGGAAAATCGGAACAAAAGGGGATCAGTTTCCTCGCCCCGTTACGGGGAGAGGATGCCGGCAGGCAGGTGAGGGGCTGCACCAACGATCGGAGGTCGGCTTGGTCAGCGCGAGCAATCGCAGGTTCGCGCTGCCCCTCGTCCGCCCTTCGGGCACCTTCTCCCCGTGAACGAGGAGAAGGAAAGATCAGGGCCTGCGAAACCCCGTCGGGCCGCCATAGAGGTAGCCGATGCGATCGACCGCCTCTTTCAGCCCCTCGCGCGAGACCAGCATGGTGTGGCCATTAGCGTGGATCATGTCGCGAGCGTCGGTCATGATCGCGACGTGGCCTTTCCAGAAGACGAGGTCGCCGCGTTGAAGTCCGGCAAAGTCCGGACCCGGCTCGAACGGCGTGCCGACCGATGCCGCCTGCATGTCGGAGTCGCGCAGCACTTGCCTGCCGGCCATGCGCATTGCCAACTGCACAAGCCCGGAACAGTCGATGCCGAAGCCGGAGACGCCACCCCAGAGATAGGGGGTCCCCAGGAAGGTTTCTGCGACGGTGACGTAGTCCTCGGCCCGCTCGGCGATCAGCCGCAGATGGCCGGCGATGATCGCCTGGCCGGAGGGCAGCAACGCATAATGCGTGCCGCGCGTTTCGGCCGAACCAGTCACGGCCACGGTCGAGCCCATCGACAGCTGCCCGCTTGTCGGAAAGCGCAGATCCGGTCCCGGATAGAGGAAGGTGCGCGGCACGCATACGATGTGAGTCGGCGCATGGTCGCGCGCGCCAATCAGACTATCGGCCACATAGCCGACATAGCCGTCGCGTTCGGCCTGCACCCAAGCCCAGCCTTCGGCATCCTCGAACACCAGCACGTCGTCGCCGAACAGCGCCTGTGTGTTCACGCCCGCATCCGGGCGCGGCGCCTTGCGCAGATCGGCGACCGACACCGTGACCCGCGCCGGGCGGCCGGTGACGAAGCGGTCGGCGGCGACCTCGCCCTTCAGCCTCGCATCGGCAAGGTCGGAGCGGAAGGCATGAAGGCGGGCATCCCTGGCAGTCAAATCGATAAATCCAGTCAAATTCTTTGTTGGAGCATGATCTTATCCGAAAACCGGTTCCCACTTTTCGGGATCATGCTCTAGATGGGCAATTCATGCGCGCGGGCGACGATACCATCGCCGAAGCGCTCGACAAAGAGCGCGCCTTCCACCGTGCGCCGGATCAGCACGTTGCGCTTGTCGAGCTCGTCGCGGTGGCGCGAGACCAGCATCAGCGCGCCCATCGTGTCCAGCGCCCGGGTGATGACCGGCTTGGTGACGTTGAGCTTGGCGGCCAGCCCGCGCACGGTATGGGGCGGCGGATCGAGGTAGATGGTGAACAGGATCGCCGTCTGGCGCATGGTGAGATCCGGCACGCCGTCGCGCACCTGGGCCAGCATCACCTGCTGCCACAGTCGCAAGGCCTGGCTCGGGCGCATCGAGATCGACATCGCCCAAGCATGCCGGCAAATTGTTTCGGTTCCGTTTCAGTGACGATTTGTTTGTTCGACCATGATCTTATCCGAAAACCGGTCCCCACTTTTTGCTGCGCTGACCTCCGGTTCGATGATCTAGCCAAAGCGATTGGCGATGACGCGCTCCAGCGCGCGAATGCCTTGCGCCTCGCCGCCGGTCAGGCCGTAGGAGCGGTCGGCCGGGTTCCAGGCGAAGATGTCGAAATGCGCCCAGCTGTGGGTCTTCTCGACGAAGCGCTTGAGGAAAAGGGCCGCAGTGATCGATCCGGCAAAGCCGTCAGTCGTCACATTGTTGATGTCGGCGATCCTTGAGGAAAGCTTCGCATCGTAGGGGCGCCACAAAGGCATGCGCCAGAGCGGATCCTCGACCGCGACCGATGCCTGGGCCAGATCGGCGGCAAGCGTCTCGTCAGCGGTGTAGAAAGGCGGCAAATCGGGCCCCAGCGCGACGCGGGCGGCACCGGTCAGCGTCGCCATGTCGATCAGCAAAGCGGGCTGTTCCTCATCGGCCAGCGCCAGCGCGTCGGCCAGGATCAGCCTGCCTTCGGCGTCCGTGTTGCCGATCTCGACCGTGATGCCCTTGCGGCTGCGCAACACGTCGCCGGGCCGGAAGGCATTGCCGGCGATCGAATTCTCGACGGCGGGGATCAGCACGCGCAGCCGGACATTGAGTTTCGCCGCCATGATCATGGCGGCGAGGCCCAGCACGTTGGCGGCGCCGCCCATGTCCTTCTTCATCAGAAGCATGCCCGACGACGGCTTGATGTCGAGGCCGCCGGTATCGAAGCAGACGCCCTTGCCGACCAGCGTCACCTTCGGCGCATCGCCCGGCCCCCAGCTCATGTCGATCAGCCGCGGCGCGCCGGTCGAGGCCCGGCCCACGGCGTGGATCATCGGGAAGTTCCGCGCCAGGAGATCGTCGCCGTGGATCACGGCGATATCGGCGCCATGGGCGGCCGCCAGCTTGCGGGCGGCTTCTTCCAGCTCGACCGGACCGAGGTCGCTGGTCGGCGTGTTGACGAGGTCGCGCGCGAGGAACACGCTGTCGGCGACGCGGCGGACATGCGCGGCGTCGACGCCGTCGGGAAGCGCAAAGCGCAGAGCCTTGCCGGGCTTCTTGCCGTAGCGTGTAAAGACATAGCCGCCCAGGACAAGCGCGAGCGCCGCGAGTTCGGGCTGGGCCGGGCCCGACGCGAAATGCCAGTCGCCTTCCGGCAGCGCCCTTGCGAGCGCGCCGAGGGCAAGGGCGCTGTCGCCGTCGCCGATACCAAACAGCGCGCCGGCAAGGCCGCCGCCCTCGCCCGGCAGGGCCAGCGTGCGCCCTGCCTCGCCGGAAAAACCGTTGGCCCTTGCCCAGGCGATAGCGGGCGGCGGCAACGCCGCGGCTTCAAGGGCGTCCTTTGCCACCAGAAAGACAGGCAAGGCGGCTTCCGGCTTCTGCTCGACAAGTTCGACAGGCATGCAATGATCTCCGGCCGAGCTGCTGAGTCGGCGCTTCTTAACGGTCCGTTAGGGTTAACAGAATATTTCTGCGGGAGGGAAGACGGCCAGCCAATGGCCGCACAGGAATGGAGACCGGGCGCCGATGCCTACCAAAGCGTTGAACCTTACAGCCAAGCGTCTGATCACCACGGCTTTCATGGCGGCGCTGGCGGCCAGTGTGGCCGGTTGCGGCAGCACCAGCAAGTTCACTACGGGTTCCATCTCGCGCTCCGACAGCAGGCCGCTGGAAACGATGTCGTCCAGCGAATTGCGTACCGCCACGTCCAGGCTCGGCCAATCCTACGCCCGCAGTCCGAACGACAAGCGCATCGCGATGAACTTCGCGGCGGCGCTGCAGATGGACGGCGACGCCGACCAGTCGCTGGCGGTGATGCGCAAGCTGGCGATCGCCTATCCCAAGGATCGCGAGGTGCTTGCGGCCTATGGCAAGGCGCTTGCCGCCAACGGCCAGTTCGAGCCGGCCCTCGATGCCGTGCGGCGCGCGCAGACGCCCGAATATCCGGACTGGAAGCTGGTCTCGGCGGAAGCCGCCATTCTCGACCAGATGGGACAGAAGGACGAAGCGCGGCAGGACTATCGCAAGGCGCTGGAGTTGAAGCCGAACGAGCCCTCGGTGCTGTCCAATCTCGGCATGTCCTATGTGCTCGAAGGCGACCTGCGCACGGCGGAAACCTATATGCGCTCGGCCGCGCAGCAGCCTGGTGCCGACAGCAGGGTGCGGCAGAACCTCGCGCTGGTCGTCGGACTGCAGGGCCGCTTCGACGAGGCCGAGAAGATCGCCTCGCAGGAACTGTCGCCCGAACAGGCGCAGGCCAACGTCGCCTATCTGCGCCAGATGCTTGCCCAGCAGAATGCCTGGAGCCAGTTGAAGGATCAGGACAAGGACAAGGCGAAAGTCGCCACGAACTGACGGACGCTGCCAAGCGCCGACCGCTTCGACAATGAAAAAAGCCGCGCGGGGGTCCGCGCGGCTTTTTTCATCGATGCGTACGGCCCGCCTACTGGCTGGAGGAGCTGTGCTGGTCGCCGAAGATGCCGCGCTGGCTGACCTGGATGCCGGCCGGACCCAGGATGATGGCGAACAGAACCGGCAGGAAGAACAGGATCATCGGCACGGTGAGCTTTGGCGGAAGTGCGGCGGCCTTCTTCTCGGCGGCGTTCATGCGCATGTCGCGGCTTTCCGAGGCGAGCACGCGCAGCGCGTGCGCCACCGGCGTGCCATAGCGTTCGGCCTGGACCAGGGCCTGCGACACCGACTTCACCGATTCCAGGCCGGTGCGGCTTGCCAGGTTCTCATAGGCGATCTTGCGATCCTGCAGATAGGACAGCTCTGCATTGGTGAGCACGAATTCCTCGGCAAGCGCCACCGACTGCGTGCCGATTTCGTCGGCAACCCTGCGCAAGGCCGCTTCCACCGACATGCCGGATTCCACGCAGATCAGCATCAGGTCGAGCGCGTCCGGCCAGGCCAGCTGGATCGACTGCTTGCGCTTGGTCGCGCGGTTGTTGACATAGAGGATCGGCGTGTAGAAGCCGCCATAGGCGACAACGACACAGACGAACAGCTTGATGAAAGCCGGTTGCTGCGGCAGGCCGCCGAGCACGAACAGATAGATGGCCGCCAAGGCAAAACCGACGAATGGCAGGACCAGGCGAAAGAAGAGAAAACGCGTCAGCGGGTTCTGGCCGCGGAAGCCCGCGACCTTGAGCTTCTGGATCGTGCTTTCATCGGCAAGCGCGCGCCTCAGATCCAGGCGGTCGACGATGTTGCGCATGCCGATGGACTGTTCCTCGCGCAGGCCCTTGCGACGGCGGTCGGCCTCGTTGGCCAGTCGCGTACGCTGCTCGGCGCGCAATTTGTCGCGTTCGAGCGCCACGCTCTTCATGCGCGACTTGAGCGACGTGCCGCCGAACGCCGGCATGAGCGTGAAGACGGTCGCGAACACGGCAATGCCGACCAGCATCGCGATCAGGAAGGAAGGGTCGGTGAGTGTTTTGACGACCTGCTCTGTCACTGGATCCGCCCCCCTAGACTTCGAAGTTCATCATCTTGCGCATCACCAGGATGCCGATCGACATCCACACACCCGAGCAGCCGAGGATCAGGTTGCCGACGTTGGTGGTGAACAGCGGCATGATGTAGTTCGGGCTCGACAGATAGACGAGGAAGGCGACGACGAAGGGCAAGGCGCCGATGATGACGGCCGATGCCTTGGCTTCCATCGACAGCGCCTGGACCTTGGCCTTCATCTTCTTGCGGTCGCGCAGGACGCGCGAAAGGTTGCCCAGCGCCTCGGACAGATTGCCGCCGGCCTGTGACTGAATCTGGATGACGATGCCGAAGAAGCCGGCCTCGCTGCACGGCATCGTCTCCGTCATGCGCATGGCGGCGTCGGGCACCGACATGCCCATCTGCTGGGAATCGACGATGCGGCGGAATTCGGACCGGACCGGTTCGGGCGATTCGTTGGCGATCAGGCGGATCGCATCGTTGAGCGGCAGGCCGGACTTGACCGCGCGCACGATGATGTCGAGCGCGTTCGGAAATTCTTCCAGGAAGGCCTTGACGCGACGTGTGCGGCGAAACGACACGAACCAGCGCGGCAGGCCGAGGCCGCCCACCAGCAGGGCACCGGGCAGAGCCCATAGAGGCGCGCCGAGGAAAAAGAGAACGGCCGTCAGGATGATCCCGCAGACAGCGGAATAGATATAGAAACGCTCGATCGGAACCTGCATGCCGGCTTGGCGGATCTGAGTCTTCAGCGGCGGTTTCTTGACGTTGCGATCGTTGGTCTTCTGTTTCTCGTCGAGTTGCTTCAGCGAGTCCTGGACGTTTTTTCGCCGCTTGACCGCTTCCGCTGCGCGGTCGCGCGTCGCTTTCACCACCGACCGGTCGGTTTCGGCTGTCTTGACGGTCTGAAGCCGCTTGCCGGCCTGCTTCTCGTTGTCGATGCGCGTGAACAGAAAAGCATAGGCCACCGCACCGGCGCTGAAGCCGGCAAGCACGATGAAAGCCAGTACGGTGGTGTCAATTCCGAACATCGACCTGGATCCCCAGGGCATTTCGCCGTTCCAATGAAACGGCGAACCGACCTATGTCTTCGTTTAGACGCAATTCCGGGCGGAAAACCGCTTCACACTTTTCCTGGAATTGCTTCAGACCTCCAGCTGCATCAGTCAGCGCGTTTCTCCATCGCCTCGAGCGCGTTGGCGAGGCGCTGTTCCTCGCCATAATAGCGGGCGCGGTCCCAGAAATGCGGACGGCCGATGCCTGTCGACACGTGCTCGCCGACCAGCCGGCCGCCGGCGTCTTCACCCTTGATGTTGTAGAGCACAAGATCCTGGGTGATGATGACGTCGCCTTCCATGCCGACCACCTCGGTGATGTGGGTGATGCGGCGCGAGCCGTCGCGCAGGCGGGCCGCCTGGATGATCACGTCGATCGAGCCGACGATGATCTCGCGCACCGTGCGCTGCGGCAGTGAATAACCGCCCATGGCGATCATCGATTCCATACGGTTGAGGCATTCGCGCGGGCTGTTCGAGTGGATCGTTCCCATCGAGCCGTCGTGACCGGTGTTCATCGCCTGCAGCAGGTCGAACACTTCCGGTCCGCGCACCTCGCCGACGATGATCCGCTCCGGCCGCATGCGCAGGCAGTTCTTGACCAGATCGCGCATGGTCACCTCGCCCTCGCCCTCGAGATTGGGCGGCCGGGTTTCGAGACGGACCACATGTGGCTGCTGCAGCTGCAGTTCCGCCGAATCCTCGCAGGTGATGACGCGCTCCTCGCGGTCGATATAGTTGGTCAGGCAGTTGAGCAGCGTCGTCTTGCCGGAGCCTGTGCCGCCCGAGATGACGATGTTGCAGCGGACACGCCCGATAATCTTGAGAACCTCCGCGCCTTGCGGCGAGATGGCGCCGAACTTGACCAACTGGTCCAGCGTCAGCTTGTCCTTCTTGAATTTGCGGATGGTGAGCGCAGTGCCGTCGATCGACAGCGGCGGCGCGATGACGTTGACGCGCGAGCCATCGGGAAGGCGCGCGTCGCAGATCGGGCTCGATTCATCGACGCGGCGGCCGACCTGGCTGACGATGCGCTGGCAGATGTTGAGCAGCTGCTGATTGTCGCGGAAGCGCACACCGGTCTGCTCGACCCTGCCGTTGACTTCGATGTAGACGTTCTTGGAGCCGTTGACCATGATGTCGGCGATGTCGTCGCGGGCAAGCAGCGGCTCCAGCGGTCCATAGCCCAGAACGTCGTTGCAGATGTCCTCGAGCAGTTCTTCCTGCTCGGAGATCGACATTGCGAAGTTCTTGATCGCGATGATGTCGTTGACGATGTCGCGGATTTCCTCGCGTGCGCTCTCGGGATCGAGCTTGGCGAGCTGCGACAGGTCGATCGTGTCGATGAGTGCGGAGAAAACCTGGCTCTTGGTGTCGTAATAGGTTTCCGAGCGCTCGCGCTGGACCTTTCTTGGCGGCTCCGGCGCCATAGGCGGCGGCTCGACAGGACGGCGCGCCGGCGGGGCGACGGGCGGGCTGGAGGTCGGCGCAGCCGGCCGCTCGGCCGTCATCGTCCCCGTCGAAGCGGGCGCGGCGGGAGCAGCTGCCGGCGGACGGAATTCGGGCGTTGCCCGGCTGCCGTCGTCTTTGCCTCTTTTACCAAACATGATCGACTACCCGATGCCGCTCAATCAGCGTCACTTCTTGTTGCGCGAGAGCTTGCCGAGGATCGAGCCCAGGCCTGCCTTCTTCTTTGCCTTGATTTCGCTGCGTCCGGTCAGCACATGCGCTATTTCATTGATGGTGGTGACGACCGGGCTCTTTGCGTCCATCTCGCTCAGCATACGGCCGTTGTTGGCGGCATTGCCGAACAGCAGCGGTTCGAAGTTGATCACGGCCATCGGCGTGATGCCGAGCGGTTCGGCGAAATCGGACGCCGCGATCTCGGGCCGTTTCGGTACCCCCGCCTGGTTGATGATCAGCTTCGGCGGCGGATCGTTCGGACGCAACCGCTTCAGCATGTCAACCATGTTCTTGGTGTTGCGAAGATTTGCGAGCTCGGGCGTGGCCGTGATGACGATCTCGTCCGCCTTGATCAGCGTGCTCTTCGTCCACCCGCTCCAGACGTGAGGGACATCGAGGACCAGCAGGGGCGCGCTGCGCTGCGCTGTCTCTATGATCTGCGAGAAGGCCTCGGAGTCGAAATCATAGACGCGCTCGAGCGTGGAGGGGGCCGCGAGCAGCGACAGATGCTCGGCGCATTGCGCAAGCAGACGGTCGAGATAGACCTCGTCGACCCGCTCGGGCGAAAACACCGCCTCGGCGATGCCTTGCGCCGGATCCTGGTCGAAATTGATGTTGGCGGTGCCGAAGGCGAGATCGAGATCGGCGATGACGACTTCGGACTTGAACAGCGAAGACATAGCCCAGGCGACATTGTGAGCGATGGTCGACGAGCCGACGCCGCCCTTGGCGCCGATGAACGCGATCGACCGGCCGATCGGCTCCGATTCCGGATCGACGAAGATCGACGACACGACGCTGACGATGTCGGTCATCGAGACCGGCGCGATGACATATTCGGAAATGCCGGACCGGATAAGCTCGCGATAGAGCCCGACATCATTGTAGTGGCCGATGACCACGACCTTGGAGGACGGATCGCAATATTCCGCGAGCTGGCCGAGTTGTTCGAGCAACTGCTGCGGTTCGCTGCGCGATTCCAGCAGGATGAGGTTCGGTGTCGGCGCGGACTGGTAGAACTCGATCGCGGTCGGGATGCCGCCCATATGGACCTTGAGATGGGCCTTGGCCATCCGGCGATCCTCGCCGGCGCGCTCGACGGGATTGGCGACCCCCTCGGTCTCGCAGAAGGCCTGGATCGAAATGCGCGGCACGGGACGCAGCGCCTGCATGGCGGCGATGTCCTGCTGCGAAAGGTCGCCGGTTTCCGCGGGCGTGTCGTAGGCAAGATTGCTCATCGTCATGCTCTTTCCGTGACTGCTCTCTTCGTCGTCCGGCGCGGCTCAGTAGGTTACTTCCGAATTGCTGAGGAATTCGTTCGAAATGCCTCTCGAGCGATAAAGGTCGATTACTGCGCCCCGGTTCTCGGCATCGATATCGGACTGCTTGCGCGGCCCGAGCAGATCGTTGGGATTGGCCACCTGGGCGGCGATGTTGTTCTGGTACGAGCAGCCGAAGTCGGCATAGTGCTTGTTCTCCGACGTCTCGGTCAGGTCGTCGGGCCAACGGCCGCATTTGTCGGTCTGGGCCCGCACCGCGACAAAGGCGACGCGCACTGGCGCCGACGCCTCGGGCACAGCCGACTGATAGGACGTCATGACGATACGATTGCGCTTGACGCCCGCCGCCATGGCGACCCGTGCGAAGTCGCGTCCCGCCACCAATGCCGCCACCTCGTTGGCCGAGCCTCGCGGGATTGCGATGGTCAGCGACGGGGCGGCTCCCTTGTCGTAGCCGTCGAGAAAACCGAGCAGCGTGTCGCGCTGCGCGCCGGTCATGCCGCGATCGCCGGCGCCGACCGGCAGGTCGATCTTCTGGTTCTTCTCGGCGATGACGATCGGATGGGTCGTGCGGTAATCGTCCGGTATCGACCCGACCGTAACGCTGTCGCGGTGCCAGTTGGCGCAGCCTGTGAGCGACGCTGCAAGCATGACCGCCAGTGCCGGGACCACCTGCCGACGGATCCTTGCGATACCGGATGCTGTCCGGACCGTCATGACCTTCGATGCTGACTTGGACATATCCGCATTCCCACTCATTTGTAGATGAAGCCCACGACACCGTGATAGCGGCCGGCTGGCCGGTCGGTCTGCATGGTGCCGTAGACGCGGTTGACGCGGCCGAGGAACATGGCGGCGCCATCGCTTGCCGCGTTGAAGTTGTCGTCCGGCTTGGCCAGGTCGTTGCGCGCCACCGGCCGCGTCAGATAGGGCGTGATGATGATGACGAGCTCGCTTTCGTTGCGCACGAAATCGCGGCTGCGAAACAGCGTGCCGAGGACGGGGATCTTTGCCAGGCCAGGCAAGCCGTTGACGGCCTGCCTGACGTCGTCGCGAACCAAGCCGGCGATCATCATGGACCCGCCCGAGGGCAGCTCGACTGTCGTATCCGCCAGGCGCTTTCGCAGCGACAGGACGTTCGTGCCGGGACTCGTCACGCCAGACGAGAGCGACACGGATCCTTCGGTCGTCGGCTCTGAAACCGCGGTTCTGACCTTCAGGCTGATGCGGCCGGGAGACAGCACCACCGGCTGGAATTCCAGCCCGATACCGTACTCGATCTTATCGATCGAATAGTTCCTCAAACCAGTCTGATTGTCGGAGGACACGTTGGCGGAAACACCCGACACCATATTGTATTCGCCGCCCACCTTGAAGGTGGCCTTTTCGCCGGACACAGCCGTCAAGGTCGGTTCAGCCAGTGTCTTCATGACCCCCGACTGTTCCATGGCGTTGATGTAGGCCATCAGTGACGAGTTGCCGATGCTTAGGCCCGAATTCGACAGTTGCTTGCCCAAGCCCATGAAATTGTCGCTGATCGCGCCGTAGCTGATGCCGTTGCTGCCGCCGTTGCCCACCATATTGACGCCGAGCTGCTTCATCACCGAGCGGCTGACCTCGGCGACGGTCACCTTGAGCGTTACCTGATCGTCGCCGATGATCTGCAGGAGGTTGACGATCTTGGAGGTCCGGCGCTCCTGGTCGGGATTGTTGATGTCGACGCCGCCATTGACGGAGCCGCCGGCGGCAGTCTGCGAATATTGACCCGTCGTCGCTTCACCGCCGGACACGAAAATGGTTGCGAGGTCGACGGCGCGCTTGGCATCGAGCGGCGTGTCGACCATGCCAGTCAGGACGACGTTGTCGTTGAGAAGCTCGACCTTGATCTGCGAGGACGGGAGGAAGCGCTTGAGATAGTCTTCCAGCCCTGCGACGTCGCGCTCGACGGCCAGATCCAGGCTGACGATCTGCTCGCCATTGGGGCCGAAAACAAAGATGTTGGTTTCACCGACCGCCTTGCCGAACAGGTAGATGCGCCGCGCCGTGCGGGTCACGGCATCGGCAACCGCCGGATTGGCGACGAGGATATCATAGGCGTCGCTCGGCAGGTCGATGACCACGGATTTGTTGAGGCCGAGCTTGACGCGCTGCGTGGCGACGGAAGCCGAGACGCCGGCGCCCGCGGCTTTGGCTTCGACCAGTCCCGGGGCGCCGGTGCCGAGCAGGAGAAAACCGATCGCCGCGGCGGCCAGGAAGGGCAGCAGTTTACCGTTTGGCCTCATTTCCTTGCTCCCACCTCGGAAACCTCGCCGGACTTGATCAGCCGCACGGTTCCGCGTCGGCCGTTGCCACTGACCAGATAGTCGGCTTCGTCCGTATTCTTTTCATGGATGTCGGTGATCGGGCGCAGCGCCAGCGTCAGGCGGTCCGCCATCTGCTGCGCCACGGTGATGATCTCGGCCTGCTGCGGCGTCAGCTCCAGCGTCGCGGTCTGGCCGACCCTGGTCTTCTTGCCTTCCTCGTCTTCCTGGATGGTCTGGTCGATGGCCAGCACGCGGATGTTCTTGAGGATCGTCTCGGTGTTGAAGCCGCTGCCGCCGTTGCCGGTGTCGGCGCGGCGGGTCATGATGACGTCGACGAAGTCGTTGGGCAGGATGAAGCCGCCGGCGGACGTGTCGGCCGATATCGCAGTCGCGACAGCGCGCGTGCCGGAAGGCAGGATCGACGACATGAAGCTCTGTCCCTCGCCGACCAGCTTGGAGCGCCGCAACGGCTCGCCGGTATACATGGCTACGCGGGCGACCGAGCCCTTGAGCTTTTCGACCGCGTCAGGCTCGGCGGCGCGCGTGATGAAGTTGGCGTTGACGCCATCGGCCGGCCATTCTTCCCAGCTGATGTTGGTGCCGAGCTGGCTGCCCATCGACACGTCACCGGAAAGCACCAGCACATCCTGCAATGCGATCGCCGGCTGCTTGGGCGCATCGACAACGACCTGGGGCGGCGGCGCCACGACCATGTTCTTCGCCACATAGCCCGCGCCACCCGCCGCGACCGCAGCCACGCCCAGAATAATCAATCGGGATGCTGGCATTCGTCCGAAACCCTTCGCCTCAAGGCAAACCACCTCGCCAGGCCGGACTTTGCAGCCGCAATCGTCAAAACAAGGTTAATGTAATGCTTACGATCGTGATTAATTTAAGGTTTACTCAAATTCGACTGAACGGCCTGTCCTTAACGAATAAAGGCGGCAGTGCCGCCTTCAAGGAGCGATGCCAAGGGGCGCGGGACTCAAGTCGTGAGCCTGTCCAGCGCCCAGACCATCAGCGATGAATCCGGAAAGGTGATCAGTCCGCCGAGTCCGAGCGCGATGCCATATGGGACGCCGACGCTCTCATCGGCGAAATAGCGCAAGAAGCGGCTGTGGCCGGTATACGCCGCCAGCGGCGATTTCCTGTAAACCAAGATGGCAACGGTCAGCAGGCCGCCGATGAAAGCCGACGTCACCAGATATCCGACAAGATTGATGTCGAGGCCCATCCAGACGGCCGTCGCGGCCAGAAGCTTGGCATCGCCGCCGCCCATGCCGCCGAGCGCAAAGAGGCCAAATGTCACCGCGAGCACCAGGGCGCCCGCCGCGAAATGCCAAGCGTAGCTTGTCCAATCCATGCCGGTGAGAGGAGCGACCAGCGCGAAAGTCGCCAGCAAAATAACGGGTACACGGTTGGCGATCGTCATCGAAAGCGTGTCCGATATGGCTGCATACAACATGCAGAAGGGGAAGACGACGAAGATGGCAGCTTCGATCATGGACGCGAGGCCTGCGGTGAAAATCTTGCCGCCAGTCTAGGCGGGTTCGATTAATGATTGATGTGGGTTGGACGTTCAAATCGCCGGTGACGGCGGGCCGGAAAGCTTCTCGCATTTTTCCCGGGATCGCTCTAACGCAGAAGGGCCGCCGGAGGGCGGCCCTTCATTTGTCGAAAGGCGACGCTGCCTAGCCTATTACGGCGTAGCCGGGGCAGCCGCGCCAGCACCGTTGAGGGTCGCGGCGATGTTGGCGAACTTGGCGTTCAGCGCGCCGCCGAGCTGGGTAGCGCCAACCATGATGGCGAGCGCGATGAGAGCGGCGATCAGACCGTATTCGATGGCGGTCGCGCCGGATTCGTCCTTCACGAAACGTGCAATGAGGTTAGACATTCGAGAGCTCCTACTCCACGTGTTACAGCACTTCCGTCAACTTTTCTCTTGCGGTTGATCGGATGCTGCAAATCTATGGAGAAGCCGTTTCGATCGGCTTAATAAACAGCCTTACCGATTCCTTTCCGGTGGCGAACGCGCTGTGTGGTTAACCGTGGCCTAAACATCGCCAGCCAGCTCGGCCTCCCGGAAACCGGCGCTTGTGCAATATTCCTAAAACAGTAAGCACCACCGACGCATGACGCGCCAGGCGAGCCGATCCTTAATCATGGCCAGGCCCGGCTTAACCGTTGGTTCACCAATCTCGTTCATGTTCCGTTGAAGAATCTGCCCGCGGGGAGCGCTTCAATGACGTTGTCGAGATCGCTGTTTCCAGTCGCCGCGCTGCTGGCAACTGCCGCCTTGGTCATGCCGGCCAGGGCCGGCGCGGGTATAGAAGTCACCATGAACCAGGCCAAGATCGTCAAATTGTCACGCGCGGCCGACACGGTCGTCATCGGCAATCCGGCGATCGCCGACGCCGCCGTGCAGGACGCCTCGACCATCGTCCTCACTGGCAAGGGCTTCGGTGTCACCAATATGGTCGTGCTCGATTCGGACGGCAGCCCGATCATCGATGAACAGGTGACCGTCGTGCGACAAGCCGCCTCCTCGGTGCGCATCTACAGACGCGCCGAAGTCCAGACCATGTCCTGCACGCCCTATTGCGAGAGCGCGTTCAAGAGCGAGGCCGAGAAGGCTTCCGAAGCCGAAATGAGCGCCGGTCACTGAGCCCTGCGAGCGCGAACCCACGGGCATTAAAGACAGCTTAAAGCTTGCCCGACGAATTTAACGATCATCCAAACCGGAACTCAATGGGTTTTCGCTAACCTTGCCGCCGGTACCGCAAAGGCGATCGGCAGGAACTTTGATATGAGCAAGGATGCCTCATCCGGCAACGGCATGGACAGCAAGGCGCGCGCCAAAGCCCACCCCGGCTTCTTCAGCGACAGGCGCGGCAGCACGGCGATGGAATTCGCGATGCTTGCCATCCCGTTCGCCCTTCTCGTCTTCGCCATCCTCGAGAGCTGCATTTCGTTCGCCGGCCAGGAGGTGATGGCCAACGTCACCGACGATGTCGCCCGCCAGTTGCGCACCGGGCAGCTTCAGCAGAACAACGTCACCGAAGCCTCGATCAAGCAACTGATCTGCAATCGCCTGCAGATCATGGTTTCCAACAACTGCACCGATACCGGGCCAAATGCTCCACTGCTGGTCGATCTGCGCGAATATTCGAGCTTCGCGGACGCCGCGACGGCGGGTTTCAAGATCGTGAGCGGCGATATCGTGCTGACGCAGGGCGCGAACACGATGTCTCCTACAGTCTCGCCCGGACTGGCGGAATCCATCAACATGCTGCGGGTGTTCTACAAATGGCCGGTGATGACCGATTTCCTGGCCAAGTCGATGGCAAACCTGAAGGACAGCAAAACGCTGCATTTCGCGTCCGTGACCTGGCAGAACGAACCGTTCGACGACAATTGAGACTGCTCGACAGCTAAGCCGCGGGCGTGGAGGACGATATGCATAGTGCGGGGGCACTCGGGGGGATTTTGGCGAGGATGGAGCGGTTTTGCCGCGATCGCCGCGGCGTCGCGGCGATCGAGTTCGCGTTCATCGTGCCGGTGCTCCTCATCATGTATTTCATCACGATGGAGGCCTCGCAGGCCATCGAGACCAGCAAGAAGGTCAGCCGCATCGGCAGCATGGTCGCGGACCTCGTCACCCAACAGCAGACCGTCGTGAAGGCGAATCTCGATGCAATGATGAAGATCGGCACATCGACGCTGCAGCCTTACAACCGTTCATTGCCGACGATCATCATCACAGGCATACAGATCACCGACGAAGCACCGCCGAGGGTGCAGGTTGCATGGTCGCGCAAGGTGGTGGGCACTACCTACAGCGCCGATGCGGCCGTCAACGCGACCACCACGGTGCCGGCGACGCTGATAATCCGCAACACCTTCCTGGTCCGCGTGGAGAGCGACCTCGGCTACAAGCCGATCATCACCTGGTCCGCCAGCAATTCGCAGACGCTCGGGCTGACCTCCGCCTTCAACAACATATCGATGAGCGAAACCTATTATCTAAGGCCGCGCCGGAGTCCGACGATTCCCTGCAGCGACTGCTGACACGCTATTCCTGCCCTGCCGTTTCCTGCCGCACGATCGCCACGGCCATCGCATAGTCCTTCCGCGCGGCCGGCCTGAAACCGCCGGAATGCGCGCCCTCCAGCAGGTCGTACACGTCGGGCGTCTGAGACCTGAGACTGGTCAGGAAGACCGTCAGTCGCCGCTTTGCCTCCGGATCGAGATCGCTGCGGACGGCGTGCGGGCCATAGCGCAACAGGCCCGAGGTCCATAACACCCGAAGCGACGCCTCGGGGATGCCGGCAGCCTCCAGCCGCGCGACGGTGCCCTCGGAACGGGCGGACCGGCCATCGGCATCGGCCGGTTCCCAGCCGAACAGCGCGTCGGATTCGCCGCCGCTCAGCATCGTTTCGGCCGCGGTGGCCGAAGCCGCGCGCGCCAGGAAGGGCGAATCCCGCGCGATCTTGACGCCTTCGGCCGACAGCGCCGCCATCGGCAGCAGCGCGCCGCCGACATTCTCGACCGGCGCAATCGCGATCCGGTGCGAAGCGATCGCCGCAAGGTCCGGAAGCCTGCCGTCGCGCGTCACCAGGACGGAACGGATGCCGACGGCGCCGTCGGCATCGACCGGCGCCACCAGCGGTTCGACGCAGCCGCAGCGCTCCGAGGCCGTGGCATAGGCAAGAGCCGAATAGACCGCATATTGCACGCGCCCGCTCGCCTGCGCCTCGATCAGCGCCGCATAGTCGCGCGCAACGACGAACTCGACCTTCATGCCGAGCGCATTGGCATAGGCGTCGGTCAGGCGCGCGAGCCCGGGGACGGTGTTGCCGCCGCCCGGTTCGGCAACGACGCCGACGCGGAACGTGCCGATGTCGTCACGCCAGTCGGCGCGTGCCGGCCCGGCGGCGGCGCCGAACGCCGCGAGAGCGGCCGCGCACATTTTCACGGCCTGCCTTGCCGCGGTTCTGCCGCGCCTTGCCATACCTGCTTCGCTCCCGCCGCATCCGCGTCTCGCCGCAACTATGGCGCCAAGCCGTTGCGGTTTGGTTTCCGATTTGCCAAGGCCGCTGGGGAACCTTATGTCTGGCAACCAGGACTGACAACAAAGATACCCATGGCGCGCGCGTTCCTGTTCGTTCTCGATTCTTTCGGCATCGGCGGCGCGGCCGACGCAGAACGCTACGGCGATGCCGGAGCCGACACGTTCGGACATATTTTTCAGGCCTGCGCCGATGGTCGCGCCGATCGGGAAGGTTTGCGCAACGGGCCGCTGGCCGTGCCCAACATGATGTCGCTCGGTCTTGGCCGAGCGGCGCAGACGGCGACCGGGCTCACGTTCGACGTCGATACGCCGATGCTTGCCTCGTCCTTCCACGGGGCCGCCCAGGAAGTGTCAAGCGGCAAGGATACGCCCTCCGGCCACTGGGAAATCGCCGGCCTGCCGGTGCGCTTCGACTGGGGCTATTTCCCCGACACCGTGCCTGCCTTTCCGGCCGAACTGACCGAAGCGATCATCCGCGAAGGCAAGCTGCCGGGAATCCTCGGCAATTGCCATGCACCCGGAACCGAGATCATCGAACGGCTCGGCGAAGAGCATATCCGCACCGGCAAACCGATCTGCTACACGTCGGTCGATTCCGTGCTGCAGATCGCCGCGCATGAAACGCATTTCGGCCTGGAGCGGCTTTATGAGCTTTGTCTCACGGTGCGTCGGCTGGTCGATCCGTTCAAGATCGGGCGCGTGATCGCGCGACCTTTCGTGGGCGAGACGCCCGTCACCTTCCAGCGCACCCACAACCGCCGCGACTATGCGGTGCCGCCACCGGAGCCGACCCTGCTCGACCGGCTGACCGGGCGCGGCAGCAAGGTCATCGCCGTCGGCAAGATCGGCGACATCTTCGCCCATCGCGGCATTTCGGAAGTGCGCAAGGCCGGCGGCAACATGGCGATGTTCGACAAGGCGCTCGGCGTGATGGACGACGCCGGCGACGGCGACCTGGTCTTTGCCAATTTCGTCGATTTCGATACCGAGTTCGGTCACCGGCGCGACGTCGCCGGCTATGCCGGCGCGCTCGAGGCGTTCGACCGTCGGCTGCCGGAGGCGCTGTCGCGCATCGGGCCAGGCGACCTCCTGATCCTCACCGCCGACCATGGCAACGATCCGACCTGGCGCGGCACCGACCATACGCGCGAGCGCGTTCCGGTGATCGGCACGGGGCCGGGGCTGGCGGGCGGCGACATCGGGCTCAGGCCGACCTTCGCCGATATAGGCGAAACCGTCGCGGACCACCTCGGCCTGGCGGCCGGTCGCCACGGAACATCCTTCCTCGCAACGATAGGCGGCCATGCCTGAGCTGCCCGAAGTCGAAACCGTCCGGCGCGGGCTGCAGCCGGTCTTGGAAGGAGCGCGGCTCGTCAAGGTCGAGGCGCGCAGGCCCGACCTTCGCTTTCCTTTTCCCGAACGCTTTTCGGAGCGGCTTACCGGCAAGACCGTGACGGCGCTTGGCCGGCGCGCCAAATACCTGACGATGCATATCGAGAACGGCCCGGTTCTGATCTGTCATCTCGGCATGTCGGGATCGTTCCGCGTCGAAGCCGCCGCGGGCAGCGACATCCCCGGCGCCTTCCACCACGAGCGCTCGAAAAGCGCCGCGCACGACCATGTCGTTTTCGACGTCGTCTCGCCGAAGCATGAGCGCTCCCGCGTCATCTTCAACGACCCGCGCCGCTTCGGATTCATGCTGTTTGCCGAAGGGGCGCCGGACACGCATCCGATGCTGGCTGGGCTCGGCATCGAGCCGACCGGCAACGCGCTCGACGGTCCCCTGCTTGCCTCGCTGCTGAAGGATCGCAGATCGCCGCTCAAGGCGGCACTGCTCGATCAGCGTCTGATTGCCGGACTCGGCAATATATATGTGGCGGAGGCCTTGTGGCGCGCCGGCCTCTCGCCGCTGCGCGAAGCTGGCACCATCGCCGGGTCGGCCAAGAAGGCGAAAGAGCAAAGCGCGCGCCTTGCCGAGGCGATCCGCTCGGTCATTGCCGACGCGATCGCCGCCGGCGGCTCCTCGCTGCGCGACTATGTCCAGGCCGACGGATCGCTCGGCTATTTCCAGCATTCCTTCGCGGTTTACGATCGCGAGGGCGAGCCATGTCCGAAGCCAGGCTGCCGCGGCCACATCGAGCGCATCGTGCAAAGCGGCCGCTCGACCTTCTATTGCCGGACCTGTCAGCGGTGAGCTAGGAACGGTATCGATCATCCCACTGCCGCGGAAGGAAGCGAACCATGGCCCATGAAACCATTATCGTCGAGACACGCGGCAAGGTCGGACTGATCACGCTGAACCGGTCCAAGGCGCTCAATGCGCTGAATTCGCAAATCCTTGCGGAGGTCGTGGCGGCGGCGAGCGCATTCAATGCCGATCCCGGGATCGGCGCGATGGTGCTTACCGGCTCGGAAAAGGCGTTTGCCGCCGGCGCCGACATCAAGGAAATGCAGGCGATATCCTTCGCCGACGCCTACACGCAGGACTTCTTCGTCGGCTGGGAGGAATTCACGCGCACGCGCAAGCCCATCATCGCGGCGGTTGCGGGCTACGCGCTCGGCGGCGGCTGCGAGTTGGCCATGATGTGCGACTTCATCATCGCCGGCGACAACGCCAAGTTCGGCCAGCCCGAAATCACGCTCGGCGTCATGCCGGGCATGGGCGGATCGCAGCGGCTGACCCGCTTCGTCGGCAAGTCGAAGGCGATGGACATGTGCCTGACCGGGCGGATGATGGACGCGGCCGAAGCCGAGCGCAGCGGGCTGGTATCGCGCGTGGTGCCGGTCGCCGAACTGCTCGACGAGGCGCTGAAGGCGGCGGCCAAGATCGCCGAGTTCTCGCTGCCGTCGGTCATGATGACCAAGGAGGCCGTCAACCGCGCCTACGAGACGACGCTTGCCGAAGGGCTGCGCTTCGAGCGGCGCCTGTTCCATTCGCTGTTCGCGCTCGATGATCAGAAGGAAGGCATGGCCGCCTTCGTCGAGAAGCGGAAGCCGAATTTCACCAACCGCTAGGGCACGTTGCCGAATGACTGAAGGCGGGTCATGGCGTGATGCGCTTTCGGTCTCCAAAAAGACCGCCAAGTGGCGTTGACGCGCCGGAAAAGCTGAACTATAAGCCGCACCAACCGAGGCGGCCCTGTGGCTGCCCGTTTGTTTTTTGCGCCCTGCGGCACCCCGCTGGCGCCCACCAGATCGGAAGAGAGGCATCATGGCCAATACGTCTTCGGCCAAAAAGGCAACGCGCAAGATCGCCCGCCGCGCGGCGGTCAACAAGAACCGTCGCTCGCGTGTCCGCACCTATGTGCGCCAGGTCGAAGAGGCGCTGGCCGCCGGCGACAAGGCCGCGGCGGTGGCAGCCTTCAAGGCGGCGGAGCCGGAGTTGATGCGCGCCGCCACCAAGGGCGTCGTCCACAAGAACACAGCTTCCCGCAAGGTTTCGCGGCTTGCCCAGCGGGTCAAGACGCTGTCGGCCTGACCGACTTAATCCTTAATCAACCGATGTTGAACCCGGTCGCACAGGCCGGGTTTTTTCGTTTGCCGGCAAGTACTTAAAAAAATTGCTCGCAAGCAACGCTTGCGACGTGATTCCAATGCCAGTAATGTTTTGCCGGCATATTCAACGCCGCTGATACCGGCACGCCCTCCCCGCGGCAACTGCCCAAATTTGCCTGGCAAAAAATCTTCAGTTTTTTCAAAGACTTACAGCCGGTCATCCACAGCTTGTTCAACTCAAGATCGAGCGGCGGGGGAGAAGTAGCTGTCAAGAGAATTATTTCAGAATATTTCGTTTCGGGCGGCCTTTTTCATATTCGCCGGAAAAGGGTTTGAATCACAATGGCTTTGTCAAAATGTGCCGTCGCAGCACCCGATTTCAAGCCCCGTCTGGTAACCAGATTCGTTAAAAAACCGTTAGATGTGGCCTTGCCCTATCCACAGCGATTTCGGTAATGTCCATCCATCGAAGGGACGGGCTGTAGCCCCTGACCCAGCCTGAATCGGCCAGCACAAAATGGCAGAATTCATGACGTGGAGCAATTCCGCGTGCGGCTTGGTTTGTCTCTTCGGTGCGGGTAGGGGACTGGCGTAATTGTACATGGCAGTCGATGTCTCGCCGGCGTTTTCGCCGGAGGGTGATGTATTGCCTTGTCGTTGTCGGAGGCCGGCGTGCGGAGCCGGCAGCTGGTTCCTTGCGCGAGTTGCGACGATCGTTGCCGGCGGCGGCAGCGGCATCGCGGCGAAATGAGGTCGCCGGACCAAGGATGCAGGAGGCGCATCCCCGGTGGAAAAGGGTACGAGAAGACAAGGAACTTTGATCATGCAAAGCGGCATCGAGAGGGAGCTAGCGGGCGAGCTTCCATTTCCAGCAACTTTTGTCGGAGGGGGCGACGTGGCGGCATCCAGCGACGCGGAACAGAAGTTCGAACGGGTCAAGACCCAGCTGAAGGCGCGTCTTGGGGCCGAGGTCTATTCGAGCTGGTTCGGTCGCATGAAGGTCGCCGAGGCCTCCCGCGGCATTATCCGCATCTCGGTGCCTACGGCCTTCCTGAGGTCCTGGATCAACGGCCATTATCTCGAGCTTATCGCGGAGCTGTGGCGGCATGAGGATCCGGACATCCTCAAGATCGAGATCGTCGTGCGCACCGCGACGCGGCAGGGGCGCAACCCTGTCGAGCCGGAAATCGCGCCGGCACGCAAGATGACCAAGCAAACGCATACCGCGCTCGCCAACGGCACCGCGAGCGCCGGGCGCGTGGAACAACGGGCGCCGGCGCCCCGCCAGGGCGCGTCCGCGGAACCGGAGTTCCGCCACAATGTGCTGGGGTCGCCGCTTGACCCGCGTTACACGTTCGCCTCCTTCATCGAAGGGCCGTCGAACAGGGTGGCCTTCGCCGCGGCCAGGGCGGTGGCGGAATCGCAGTCGAGCGCGGTGCGCTTCAACCCGCTTTTCCTGCATGCGACCGTCGGGCTCGGCAAGACGCACCTCCTGCAAGCGATCGCCGCTGAATCGCTGCGGCACAACCCGAAGTCGCGCGTCGTCTATCTGACGGCGGAATATTTCATGTGGCGCTTCGCCACCGCGATCCGCGACAACAACGCGCTGACCCTGAAGGAGCAACTGCGCGACATCGATCTCTTGATCATCGACGACATGCAGTTCCTGCAGGGCAAGTCGATCCAGCACGAATTCTGCCACCTCATCAACATGCTGCTCGACAGCGCCAAGCAGGTGGTGGTCGCGGCCGACCGGCCGCCCTCGGAACTGGAATCGCTGGAGCCGCGCGTGCGTTCGCGCCTCAATGGCGGCGTGGCGCTGGAAATGTCGGCGCCGGATTTCGCGATGCGGCTCGGCATGCTGAAACTGCGCCGCGCCACCACCAAGACCGACGACACCTCGCTCGACATCTCGGACGAGATCCTGGAGCATGTCGCGCGCACGGTGACCGGCAGCGGGCGCGAGCTCGAAGGCGCCTTCAACCAGCTTCTGTTCCGCCAGTCCTTCGAGCCGCAGATCACCATCGACCGCATCGACGAGATTCTCGGCCACATCTACCGCTCCGGCGAGCCGAAGCGGGTGCGCATCGAGGACATCCAGCGCATCGTGGCGCGCCACTACAACGTGTCGAAGACGGAGCTTCTGTCCAACCGGCGCACGCGCACCATCGTCAAGCCGAGGCAGGTGGCGATGTATCTGTCGAAAGTGATGACGCCGCGCTCATTGCCGGAGATCGGGCGCCGCTTCGGCGGCCGCGACCACACGACCGTGCTGCATGCCGTGCGCAAGATCGAGGACCTTTCGGGCGGGGACAACACGTTGGCGCAGGAACTCGAGCTGCTCAGAAGGCTGATCAACGACCAGGCCTGAAGGGGCGCAGAAATAATCGGCGACGCGCTTCGCCGGCTTTATCCCCAGAAAGCCCGCGCTACCGGCCGGAACCGGTGCCGCGGGCT
Source organism: Mesorhizobium sp. B3-1-8 (assembly GCF_006439495.1). Taxonomy (NCBI): domain Bacteria; kingdom Pseudomonadati; phylum Pseudomonadota; class Alphaproteobacteria; order Hyphomicrobiales; family Phyllobacteriaceae; genus Mesorhizobium; species Mesorhizobium sp. B3-1-8. The sequence goes on along the minus strand of NZ_VFTK01000027.1, from coordinate 25,560 downwards.
TGCGTTCGCAGGCTTTTTACTGTCAGCTTACACAGATTCTGAAAGCCTTTCAGGGCTTTCGCGGGATGCCGCCTGCCGGTGACCCGTTCATTCATTGAAGCGAGCCTGTTTCGTCATGCGTGTTATCCTGGAACGGTCAAATCTCTTGAAGTCCCTCAACCACGTCCACCGCGTGGTCGAGCGGCGCAACACCATACCGATCCTGTCCAACGTGCTGCTCAGCGCCGAGGGCGCCAGCCTCGAGATGAAGGCCACCGACCTCGACCTTGAGGTGACGGAAGCGACGCCCGCCAAGGTCGAGCGCGGCGGCGCAACGACGGTGCCGGCGCATCTGCTCTACGACATCGTGCGCAAGCTTTCCGACGGCGCCGAGGTGATGCTGAAGACGGACGAGGACGGCAACGCGATGACCGTCACCTCCGGTCGTTCGAGCTTCCGTCTGCAGTGCCTGCCGCAATCCGATTTCCCGGAGCTTTCGGCCGGTTCGTTCTCGCATATCTTCCGGCTGGAATCGGCGGCGCTCAAGGGCCTGATCGACAAGACCCAATTTGCCATCTCCACCGAAGAGACGCGCTACTATCTCAACGGCATCTTCCTGCACACGCATGAGGTGGGCGGCAAATTGAAACTGCGCTCGGTGGCGACCGACGGGCATCGCCTGGCGCGGGCCGAGATCGACGCGCCGGCAGGCTCCGAAGGCATGCCCGGCATCATCATTCCGCGCAAGACGGTGAGCGAGCTGCAGAAGCTGGTCGACGACCCCGACGTCGCTGTGACCACGGAGCTGTCGGACACCAAGATTCGCTTCACCATCGGCAGCGTGGTTTTGACCTCGAAGCTGATCGACGGCACCTTCCCCGACTATCAGCGCGTCATTCCGACCGGCAACGACAAGAAGCTGATCATCGACCGGCAGAGCTTCGCCGCGGCGGTAGACCGCGTTTCGACCATTTCCTCCGAACGCGGCCGGGCGGTGAAGCTTTCGATCAATGAGGGCCAGGTGACGCTCGCGGTCAACAATCCGGATTCGGGCAGCGCCACCGAGGAACTGGCGGCCGACTATTCGTCGGACCCGATCGAGATCGGCTTCAACGCCAAATACCTGCTCGACGTCGCAGCCCAGCTCACCGGCTCGGAAGCCAAGTTCATGCTGGCCGATGCCGGCTCGCCGACGCTGATCCACGACATGGCCGACGAAACGGCGCTCTACGTGCTGATGCCGATGCGGGTCTAGGTTCGGCACGGACATATATGTCGTCGTGACCGCGGATGCGAAACAGCTTCGGCAACAGAGCCATTTAAGTAAGCTAACACTTACAAATTTCCGTAACTACGCAGCGCTCTCGCTTGAACTCGCGCCCGGCGCGGTGGTGCTGTCGGGCGACAATGGCGCCGGCAAGACCAATCTCCTGGAAGCGATCTCGTTCCTGACGCCGGGCCGTGGCCTGCGCCGCGCGCCCTATGGCGATGTGGCGCGCGAAGGCGGCGACGGCGGCTTCGCCTTGCATGCTCGCATCGAGGGACCCGAGGGACAGGTGGAGATCGGCACCGGAATTTCCGGCGGCGACGCCGCCGGTGAAGGCGGCAGGAAGGTGCGGATCAACGGCGCGCCGGCGCGATCGGCCGAGGATATGCTGGAATGGCTGCGGGTCGTGTGGCTGACACCGGCGATGGACGGGCTGTTCCCTGGACCGGCGGCGGACCGCCGCCGCTTCCTCGACCGGCTGGTGCTGGCGATCGACCCCGGCCACGGCCAGCGCGCGCTCGACTATGAGAAGGCCATGCGTAGCCGTAACCGCTTGCTTACCGAAGGTTCCCGCGATGGCGCCTGGTTCGACGCGATCGAGACGCAGATGGCCGAAACCGGGGTGGCGATCGCCGCGGCGCGGGCCGAGCTGGTGCGTCTGCTTGCCGCCATGATCGACAGGTTGCCTGGCGGCGGGCCGTTTCCGCAGGCCGACATCAGCCTTGCCGGTGATCTGGAGAGCGAGGTCGCCGTCGCGCCGGCCGTCGATGTCGAGGAGCACTTCCGCCGCGCGCTTGCCAATGGCCGCGAGCGCGACCGCGCCGCCGGCCGCACGCTGGACGGCCCGCATCGTTCCGATCTCGTGGTCCGGCATCGGCCGAAGTCGATGCCGGCAGAGCTCTGTTCGACCGGCGAGCAGAAGGCGCTGCTGGTCGGCATCGTGCTGTCGCATGCCAGGCTGACCGGCGAGATGTCAGGCTTGACGCCAATCCTTCTCCTGGACGAGATCGCCGCGCATCTCGACGCGGGCCGGCGCGCGGCGCTGTTCTCCATCCTGGAGGAGTTGAATTGCCAGACCTTCATGACAGGCACGGATGCCGCGCTGTTTTCCAGCCTTGAGGGCAGAGCGCAGTTCCTGACGGTCGATCACGGCAGCGTCGGCGTGACCGGGTGATCTCTTGAAGAACCCGGCTTCGGCTTGCGCTGCGGGACAAGGCTTCGCCTTGCCCATACATGACAAGGCTCTGCGCTGGCGATATGGTTCGACGATGACCAATGCCGCGCTGACCGACGAAGAGCTCGAACGCTACGCCCGCCACATCGTGCTGCCCGAGATCGGCGGCCCCGGCCAGCAGAAGCTGAAACGGGCCCGGGTGCTGGTGATCGGCGCCGGCGGGCTCGGCGCGCCGGTGCTCGAATATCTTGCCGCCGCCGGTGTCGGCACGCTCGGCATCGTCGATGACGACACGGTCTCCTTGTCCAACCTGCAACGGCAGGTGATTCATGGAAGCGACACGATCGGCATGGCCAAGACCGACAGCGCGCGGGAAGCGATCATGCGCATCAACCCCAACGTCGCGGTGGAATCGCATCGCCTGAGGCTGACGGAGGAGAATGCCCCTGCCCTCGTCGCCCGCTACGATGTCGTCGTCGACGGCTCGGACAATTTCGAAACGCGCTACGCGGTCGCCGATGCCTGTGCCGGCGAGAAGAAACCCCTCGTCACCGCGGCCGTCGGCCGCTTCGACGGCTCGGTGACGGTGCTGAAGCCGTTCGAGGCCGGCGCCGACGGCAAGCGCAATCCGAGCTATCGCGACCTGTTCCCGGAAGCGCCGCCCGAAGGGCTGGTGCCATCCTGCGCCGTCGCCGGCATCGTCGGCGCGCTGACGGGCGTCATCGGCACGCTGGAGGCGATGGAGGCGATCAAGCTGATCACCGGCATAGGCGAGCCGCTCATCGGCCGGCTGCTGCTCTATGACGGCCTCACGGCCCGCTTCGACACCATCCGCTACAAGGCCGTGTAAGCATGGACCAGATCGTCGGCATCTCTATAATTCGCCTTGCCGCGGATTTCGACCAATGGGGCGACTTGCTCGCGCTGATCCGGCGCGCTTTTGCCTATATGGACGGCGTCATCGACCCGCCGTCATCGGCGTATCTTTTGACCGCCAAGGCGCTTGGCGAGAAGGCGAAGCGGGAGACGGGGTTCCTGGCCGTCGAGAACGGCCGCATCCTCGGGTGCGTCTTCGCGCTGGAACGGCCGCAAGATTTCTATGTCGGCAAGCTCGCCGTCGAGCCACGGCTTCAGGGCCAAGGCATCGGAACCCGGCTGATGCGGGCGGTCGAGGATCTTGCCCGCAAGCGCGGCAAGGACGCGATCGAGCTTCAGACCCGTATCGAATTGACCGCAAACCATGCGGCCTTCGCCCGGCTCGGCTTTGGCGAGACCGCGCGCACGGCGCATGCGGGCTATGACAGGCCAACCTCCGTCACCATGCGCAAGGTGCTGTCTTGAGCCTCGCACTTAGCCCGCAAGAACAGGCGATCACCGCCGGCCAGGATGGCGCGGCAATTGCGATGCGCATCGTCGCCGAAAGCGCCCGCCTGCTCGGCGCGCCGCGGCTCATCCCGATCGCTTCCACCCATATCGACGGAGCGCTTTACCACGGCGATTCCGGTACCTTGTTCGCCGAGCGGCTGGTCGAAGGCGGCGCGAAGGTCGCGGTGCGCTCGACGCTCAATGTCGGGGCGCTCGACCTGATGGGTTGCTCGCGCATCCGCCTCGAAGAGCCGCGTCGTGGCATGGCGCGGCGGATGATGGAGGCCTATCGCAAGCTCGGCTGCGAGCAGAGCTGGACCTGCGCCCCCTACCAGGCCGGACACAGACCCGCGCTCGGCAGCGACGTCGCCTGGGGTGAGTCCAACGCGGTCGTCTTCTGCAATTCGGTGCTGGGCGCGCGCACCAACCGCTACGGCGATTTTCTCGATATCGCCTGCGCGATTGTCGGCCGCGCGCCGGACTATGGCCTGCACCGGCCTGATAACCGCCGGGCGCGGCTTGTCTTCGATGTCTCGAGCCTGTCGCCATTCTTCCTCGCTTCGGAGATCGCATGGCCGGTGTTGGGCAGCCTCTATGGCCGCGAAGTGGGCAATACGATCGGTGTCGTCAGAGGCGTGACCGGTCATCCCGGCGAGGACGCGTTGAAGGCCTTCGGCGCGGCGGCCGCGTCGTCCGGCGCGGTCGGCCTGTTCCACATTGCCGGCGTGACGCCCGAGGCACCCGACGTCGAAACCATCCTGGCCGGGCAGGAGCCGGAAGCGGTGATCCGCGTGACGCCCGACATGGTGGCGAAGGCGCGCGCCGGCCTGTCGACCGCGGCAGCGCCAAAAACCATCGACGCGGTGGCGATCGGCAGCCCGCATCTGTCGCACGCCGAGTTCGACAGCCTGGAGCGGCTGATCGCAGGACGCAAGCTTGCCGTGCCGATCTATGCCTGCACCGGCCGCCATGCGCTTGCCCTGCTGGAGCAGAATGGCCGGCGGAAGCAGCTTGAAGCCAGCGGCGTCGTCATCGTCGCCGACACCTGCGTGGTGGTGACGCCGATCATGCCGGAGCTCGGCAACGGCGTTTTGATGACCAATTCGGGCAAGTTCGCGCATTACGCGCCGGGCAACACCGGCTATGCGGTGCTCTACGCCTCGCTTGCCGACTGCGTCGAAAGCGCGGTCCTCGGCAGGCCGGTCTTCACGGAGATCGCCGCATGAGCGCCATGGCCGAAATCCTGGTGCCGGGCAGAGCAGGCGAAGGCGACGCGCTGGTGCTGACGGCGCCGATCAGCTTCTGGGGCGGCGTCGATCCGAAGACAGGCCGCATCGCCGATGTCCGCCACCCGCAGCATGGCGAAGTCATTGCCGGCCGGGTGCTGTTCCTGCCGGGCACGATCGGCTCGTCATCCGCTTCGGCGGTGCTGATGGAGCTCGTCCACAACGGCCGAGCGCCGGCCGCCCTGGTGCTGCAGGAGCCGGACGCCATCCTGCTGCTCGGCCTGATCGTCGCCCGGGAAATGGGCTGGGCAACGCCGATGGCGGTGCGGCTCGAACGCGGCACGTTCGACAGCTACCGCGGAGCCACCGTCACGGTCGCTTCGGACGGCGCAGTGACCGCCGTTTAAACCTTTTCAGGTCCTCAGCGGCAGGACACGATCCGGCGGACGGTGGCCGTCGAAGAAGGCGCGGATGTTGATGATCACCTTCTCGCCCATGTCGATGCGGCCCTCGAGCGTGGCCGAGCCCATGTGCGGCAAAAGCACCACCTTGCCCTTGGCGGCAAGCTTCATGAGCTTGGTGTTCAGCGCCGGCTCGTGCTCGTAGACGTCGAGGCCGGCACCGGCGATCTTGCCGTCATGGATGAGCTTGACCAGCGATTCCTCGTCGATGATATCGCCGCGCGCGGTGTTGACGAGGTAGGCCGAAGGCTGCATCAGCGCGAGGCGACGACCCGACAGCAGGTGGAACGTCGCCGGCGTCGACGGGCAGTTGACGGAGATGATGTCCATGCGGGCCAGCATCTGGTCGAGGCTTTCCCAGTAGGTCGCCTCCAGTTCCTCCTCGACCGCCGGCAGCACGCGGTGTCGGTTGTGGTAGTGGATCGAGAGGCCGAAGGCCTTGGCCCGCCTGGCGACGGCCGTACCGATGCGGCCCATGCCGACGATGCCGAGACGTTTGCCCCAGATGCGCCGGCCGAGCATCCAGGTCGGCGACCAGCCGGCCCATTTCTTCTCGCCGGTCAGCACATTGGCGCCCTCGGCCAGCCTGCGCGGCACGGCGAGCATCAGGGCCATGGTCATGTCGGCGGTGTCTTCGGTGAGCACGTTCGGCGTGTTGGTGACGGTGATGCCTTTCTTGGCCGCCGCCGCGACGTCGATCTTGTCGACGCCATTGCCGAAATTCGCGATCAGCTTGAGGTTTTCGCCGGCCTGGGCGATCAGCGCGGCATCGATATGGTCGGTGATGGTAGGGACCAGCACATCGGCTTCCTTGACCGCCGCGACCAGCTCCGGCTGCGTCATCGGCCGGTCCTCGACATTCAGGCGCGCGTCGAACAGCTCGCGCATGCGCGTTTCGACTGGGTCGGGCAGCTTGCGCGTGATGACGACGAGGGGCCGTTTTTTACCTGCCATTTTATCCCCGAAGCTTCCTCGAAACCGATCTCGTTGAGACCTCTTTAACCAAGACCGGCGAAACTTGCAGCCAATCGCGGCACCAGCCCACTCCTGTAACAAGCGGTGCCGCCGAAGACAAAGAAAAAGGGGCGCCCGTCCCGACGGGCCGGCGCCGAAAGGAACGAAAGTGTCTGGTTTCGCGTCGCTTCGCCTGGCCTTCAGCGCAGCCCTTCTTGGCGCCCTGCTTTGCGCGCCGCAGGCGTTCGCCCAGAGTGCCGCCGCTCCCGCGCAGACCATAACGCTCGGCCCAAGCGGCCTGCCGCTGCCGCGCTTCGTCAGCCTGAAGCCGGCTCGCGTCAACTCGCGCGTCGGGCCCGGCGCCAATTATTCCGTCAACTGGATGTATCTGAAGGCCGGCCTGCCGATGGAAGTCATCCAGGAATTCGACACCTGGCGCCGCGTGCGCGATGCCGACGGCTCGGAAGGCTGGATCAACCAGTCGCTGCTCTCGGGCCGCCGCACCGCCATCGTCGCGCCCTGGCAGCGCGGCAAGGGCGGGCGAATCAACCTGCTCAACGAGCCCGACAAGGATGCCGGTGTCGTCGCCATCATCGAGCCGGGCGTGATCGGCTCGATCAAGAAATGCGACGGCCAATGGTGCGAGATGACCTTCGACGGCCATACCGGCTGGATGGCCCAGTCGCAGGTGTGGGGCGCTTATCCCGGCGAGAAGGTCAAGAACTAGGGCATGCCGAGATTCAGGTGATGCCGGCCTGCGAACGGCGGTCTCCTGCGCTTCCGGTGCTCACGTACTTTTTAGTACGCTCCGCTCCGGTTCTCGGAGCCCACCGTTCTCGGCTCGGCCTGACCTGAATCTCGGCACTCCCCTATTGGGCCGCGCCAGGGCGCTCGCGGCCGATGCGGCCGAGATGCGTATCCTGAAAACCGGTAGGCAGCTTGAGGCCGTAGCCGAGGGCACGGTCGATGGCGATGTGCGCGATCCAGATGAGCGCCACGGCGGTCGTGATCGGGCCGGCGAGCAAGGCGCCCGCAAGCAGAAGGGCGAGCGGGGCAATCAGGATATGCAAGGCGTTGTAGATGACGGCGCCGACGCCTGGCCCGGCGAGGTAGCCCAGCATCGACAGGTCCGGCGCAAGGATGAGCAGCGCAAACAGCCACCAGGAAAAGCCGGACATTGCGTAGCAAACGATAGCCAACGCGGCGACGGCGACCCATTCAAACCGGACAATTAGGTCGACGGCCCGCATCGCCACGGGATCAATCGCAGCGTTTGGGACGCAATCTCACCACGATGTCGACATTGGCGATCTCCATGCCCTCCGGCGGCGCCGGCAGGTTGGAGACGGTGACCGGTCCGCTCTCGATGTCGAAAATCCGGTTCTCGCCCTCGACGTAGAAGTGATGATGGTCGGAGGTGTTGGTGTCGAAATAGGTTTTCGAGCCTTCGACCGCCAGGATGCGCAACAGGCCGGCCTGGGTGAATTGGTGGAGCGCGTTGTACACCGTCGCCAGCGAAACCGGCACGCCGGCGGCAATCGCCTCTTCGTGCAGTTCCTCGGCGGAAAGGTGGCGATCGCCCTTGGCGAACAGCAGGTCGGCCAGCGCAATGCGCTGACGCGTCGGCCTCAGGCCGGCTTCGCGAACCCGCTTGTCCACAGCGACATTTTCCTTCCGATAGCCCGAATCCATCTTCACGTCGAAGCTTTGTTGCCCAGCCCATCAACAGGTCCAGCATGGCAAAAAGACGTCAAAAGCCAAAACCGGACATCAGCCGACATATATTCTGTAGTCCGAATGCGATCAATAGCGCGCATTGACCCGGGCAGGCGCACGGGTTAAGCGCAAACGCCGGTTTCCGGCCGCAAACAGAGTGTGTTAGGAAACCAACGACAAGGGCGCCCTGCCGCCCGCGAAGAACACGGGGACAGAAATTTGATGGCGGGTCAAAAGTCCAGCTACGATTACGAAGAACTGCTCGCCTGCGCCCGCGGCGACCTGTTCGGGCCGGGCAATGCCCAGCTGCCCTACCCACCGATGCTGATGTTCGACCGCATCACCGAGATCAGCGAGACCGGCGGCGCTTTCGACAAGGGCTTCATCCGCGCAGAATTCGATATCAAGCCGGACCTGTGGTTCTTCGCCTGCCACTTCATCGGCAACCCGATCATGCCGGGCTGCCTCGGCCTCGACGCCATGTGGCAGTTGACCGGTTTCTATCTCGGCTGGCTGGGCGAACCCGGCAAGGGCATGGCGCTGTCGACCGGCGAGGTGAAGTTCAAGGGCATGGTGACGCCGTCGGTGAAGAAGGTCGAATACGGCATCGACTTCAAGCGCGTGATGCGCGGCCGTTTGGTGCTTGGCATCGCCGATGGCTGGCTCAAGGCGGATGGCGAACCCATATATGCGGCTACGGATCTGAAGGTCGGCCTGTCCAAGCAGCCGGCCGCCTGACCGTTTTCCGCCACGGCGCCCGCGTAGCCAACGGATGCCACGTCAGTTTGTTTGCGTATGATCAAGGGGAAAACCGGCTAGGTCTTTCGCCCGAATACGCGGGAAGGAGTTGCGAATGAGACGGGTCGTAGTGACAGGGCTCGGCATTGTGTCGTCGATCGGCAACAATGCCAACGAGGTGCAGAGCTCGCTTTACGATGCCAAATCAGGCATCAGCTTTTCCAATTCCTTCGCCGAACACGGCTTCCGCTGCCAGGTCTGGGGCGCGCCGACGCTCGATCCCACTCCGATGATCGACCGCCGCGCCATGCGCTTCCTGAGCCAAGGCGCTGCCTGGAACCACGTCGCCATGGACCAGGCGATCGCTGATGCCGGCTTAAGCGAAGGCGACGTCACCAATGAGCGGACCGGCATCGTGATGGGTTCCGGCGGGCCGTCGACCCGAACCATCGTCGAAGCGGCCGAAACCACGCTCAAGAACAACAGCCCCAAGCGCATCGGCCCGTTCGCCGTGCCGAAGGCCATGTCGTCGACGGCGTCGGCCACCCTGGCCACATGGTTCAAGATCCACGGCGTCAATTATTCGATCTCGTCGGCCTGCTCGACCTCGGCGCACTGCATCGGCAATGCGTATGAGCTGATCCAGTGGGGCAAGCAGGACGTGATGTTCGCCGGCGGCCATGAGGATCTCGACTGGACCATGTCGGACCTGTTCGACGCCATGGGCGCCATGTCGTCGAAGTTCAACGACAACGCATCGACCGCTTCCCGCGCCTATGACGTCAACCGCGACGGCTTCGTCATTGCCGGCGGCGCCGGCGTGCTGGTGTTGGAAGAGCTGGAACATGCCAGGGCGCGCGGCGCCAAGATCTATGCCGAGATCGTCGGCTACGGCGCGACTTCCGACGGCTACGACATGGTTGCCCCTTCGGGGGAAGGCGCCATGCGCTGCATGCGCCAGGCGCTTGCCACGGTGTCTTCGCCGGTCGACTACATCAACACCCACGGCACCTCGACGCCGGTCGGCGATTCCAAGGAAATGGGGGCCATTCGCGAGGTGTTCGGCGACAAGATGCCTTACATCACCTCGACCAAGTCGCTCACCGGCCATTCGCTGGGGGCGGCCGGCGTGCAGGAATCGATCTATTCGATTCTGATGATGCAGGGCGGTTTCATCGGCGAGAGCGCCCATATCGAGGAGCTCGATCCGGAATTCGAGGGCATGCCGATCGTGCGCAAGCGTATCGACGATGCCAGGATCGACACCGTCCTGTCCAACTCATTCGGTTTCGGCGGCACCAACGCAACGCTGATTTTCCAGCGCTATTCCGCATAGGACCAGCGTTTTTCATAAGGATTGCCAAGGCATGGAAGGGTTGATGAAGGGCAAGCGCGGGCTTGTCATGGGTGTCGCCAACGACCATTCGATTGCCTGGGGCATCGCCAAGAAGCTGTCGGAACACGGGGCCGAACTCGCTTTCACCTACCAGGGCGACGCCTTCGGCCGGCGGGTCAAGCCGCTCGCCGAGAAGGTAGGGGCCTCGCTGATTGTGCCTTGCGATGTCGAGGACAGCGCCTCGGTCACCGCGACCTTCGAGACCCTCGGCAAGGCCTGGGGCGGGCTGGACTTCGTGGTGCACGCCATCGGTTTTTCCGACAAGAACGAGCTGAAGGGCCTTTACGCCGACACCAGCCGCGACAATTTCGTGCGCACAATGGTGATCTCCTGCTATTCCTTCACCGAGATCGCCCGCAACGCCGCCGCGCTGATGGGCAATGGCGGCTCGATGATCACGCTCACCTATGCCGGCTCGGTCAGGGTGATGCCGAACTACAATGTCATGGGCGTCGCCAAGGCCGGGCTGGAGGCCAGCGTGCGCTACCTTGCCAACGACTACGGCCCACGCGGTATCAGGGTGAACGGCATCTCGGCGGGTCCGGTGCGGACGCTGGCCGGCTCCGGCGTGTCCGATGCCCGCCACATGTTCTCCTACCAGCAGCGCAACTCGCCTTTGCGGCGCACCGTGACCATCGACGAAGTCGGCGGCTCGGCGCTCTACCTGCTCTCCGACCTGTCGTCGGGCGTCACCGGTGAAATCCACTATGTCGATTCCGGCTATCACATCGTTTCGATGCCGGCACTGGAGGAACTGAAGCAGAACGACGGCACGCACGAATAGTTTGCAGTCGCGACAGTAGCGTTCCAGTAAAATTGGATGCATTGGCGGAAACTCATTTTAAGGAGATATCCGCTATAAGGTCCCCTAATCTAGGGACAATGCATGCCTGCAGTCAGCAATCCGAAACGGACTCCGCTGTTCCGGCTGATCACCATCGCCAGTTCGGGCATGGGCAGTTTCATCCTTGGACTATGGGGCCTGCGGTTCGGCTTCGGCGACGGCATGGCCGGCATGCCGGCCGAAACGATGGCCGGCGTCATCGCCGCGCTCTGCGCTTTGGCCGCCGGCGGTGCCGCGCTGTCGTTCTTCGCGGGCGTCGATGAATCGGCGGCCTATGTCTTCAAGGAAACCCATTTCGACAAGCTGACCGGCCTTTTGTCGCGCCAGGCCATGGTCGGCAAGATCGCCGAGGCCGCCTCCGGGACGATCCGAACCGGCGAGCCGGTGTTCCTCATCGACATCGATATCGACCGCTTCAAGCAGATCAATGACGCCATCGGCTACAGCCAGGGCGACGAACTGATCCGCGCCTTCACCAGCAGGCTGAAGAACAACATGCCGAAGAACGCGGTGATCGGGCGCCTCGGCGCCGGCGAATTCGGCGTGCTGCTGCCGGATCGCGACATCAGGGGTTCGATCGAGCGGCTCATCGAGAAGCTCATCAACGAGATGATGGAGCCCTATCAGCTGCAGAGCCATCTGCAGTCGGTCAGCCTGTCGGTCGGCATCGTGGCGATGCCGAAGGACGGCGTCGACCCAGTGCTCATCCTGCGCCGCTCGAACCTGGCGCTGCAGAACGCGCGCGCCAGCGGCGTCGGCAACTGGTCTGTCTTCCACGCCGACATGGGCCGGGTGGCGGACTACCGGCAGTGGATCGAGTCGGAGTTGAAGACCGCCTTCGACCGCGGCGACTTCAGCCTTCACTATCAGCCGCAGCTCAACCTGCCGAGCGGCCGCATCGTCGGCTATGAGGCGCTGATCCGTTGGAAGCATCCGGAGCGCGGCATGATCCCGCCGATGGAATTCATTCCGATCGCCGAGGAAACCGGCATGATCAATCCGATCGGCGAGTGGGTGCTGCGCAAGGCCTGCAGCGACGCCCGCTACCTGCCGGAGGACTGCTTCGTCGCCGTCAACATCTCGCCGGCCCAGTTCATGACCAGGGATTTCGTCGGCATCGTGCGGGAAGTGATGGAATCGACCGGCATCAAGCCGTCGCGGCTGGAGCTCGAGGTCACCGAGACGGCGATGATGCAGGACCGCGACCGCGCCGCGGCGATCCTAGAGCAGCTTGCCGAGATGGGCATCTCCGTGGCCGTCGACGATTTCGGAACGGGCTATTCCAATTTGAGCTACCTGATCGATTTCTCCTTCGGCAAGCTGAAGATCGACCGTTCGTTCGTCAGCCGCATCGACACCGACTCCAGCTCCGGCGCGATCGTTTCGACCATTGTCGGCCTGTCGCGGGCGCTGGGCGTCGGCATCATCGCCGAAGGCGTGGAGACCGAGAACCAGGCCACCCTGCTCCGAGCGGCCGGCTGCGAGGTCGTGCAGGGCTATCTGTTCGGCCGGCCGGCGCCGCTCAAGGTCGAGCTTGGCGAAGCGCGGCCCGCCTTCGGCACGCACGAACCCGCCCGCATCGTCAGCGTGCAATAAAGCACCTAGCTCTTTTCCTGACGCAATTCCGGACGGAAAACCGCTCCACACTTTCCCTGGAATTGCTTCAGCGGCGCGCCGAAAACACCTTGAACATCCCGTCGCGGGCAATCTCGGCATGGCTGGCAAAGGCCGCCGAAAGCACCTGCTCGTAAGGAAGCTGGCGGTTGGCGACCATGAACAGGCGCCCGCCCGGCCTCAAGGCTTTCGACGCGGCGCGGATCATGCCGGCGCCGATGCCGGATTCAGCCGCACGCCCACTGTGGAAGGGCGGGTTCATGACGATCGCGTCGTAGCGCCGCTCGACCGTCTCGGTGAGCAGATCGGTCCAGAAGAAACGGGGCTCGACCGCTGCCGCATGAACATTGAGCCTGGCAGCCTCCAGGGCCTCGAAGTCCGCCTCATAGAGATCCAGACCAAAGATGCCAGGCGAACGTTCTGTCACCTCGGCCGCCAAATAACCCCAGCCGGCGCAGAAATCGGCGACATTGCCCTTGAGATCGCCAGGCAGGTGCGCGGCCAGCAATTTCGATCCCGCATCGACACGGTCGAAAGAGAACATGCCAGGCGCGGTCTTGAAGCCGCCGTCAACGACAAGGTCGGGGTTGCCGGCGCGCAGGGTCGCGGCCGCCTCCGTACCGGTTCGCCTGAACCAGAAGGCGACGCCGTGGTGCTTCGGCAGATGGCCTTCCAGCGACGCCAGCGCGTTGATCCGCTTGCGCAGGCTGTCGATGCCGTCCTCCTTGCCACCCGCGACCGCGATCAGCCCGCCCGGCACGGTGCGTTCGATGGCGTCGGCGATGCGCAACTCATTTTGCCCACGATGACGGCCCGCAAGCACCAGCGCCAGCTCGAAGCCGGTACCCTCGGCGCGCGGCGTGACCGCATAGCCAGACGCCTGCAGCGTTCGAAAATGTGGCCGAAAGCCCTGCACGAGATGCAGCGCCGCCTCGAAGCCGGCGGGCAAGCGGAAGCCGGGCTCGGCGCCGAGAAACAGGACGCGGGCATCCTTTCGCGGCAGGGGCAGCGCTTCGGCCTCGAACGGGTAGAACAACGTCTTAAGCGGCTCCGCGGCCATTCACCTAGCTCCGTAGAACTTTTTGCTTGGACGCAATTCCGGACGGAGAACCGGTTCCCGCTTTTCCTGGAGTTGCCCCGAAACAAAACGGGCGCGACCTCGCGGCGCGCCCGTCTTGGATTATCCGGTAAAACCGATCAGGCGGCGTCTTCCTCGCCGTCCGACTTCTTCTTTTCCTGGACGATTTCCTTGCCGGTCGCCTGGTCGACAACCTTCATAGACAGGCGGACCTTGCCGCGCTCGTCGAAGCCCATCAGCTTGACCCAGACCTTGTCGCCTTCCTTGACGACGTCGGAGGTCTTGGCGACGCGCTCATTGGCGAGCTGCGAGATGTGGACGAGACCGTCGCGCGGGCCGAAGAAGTTGACGAACGCGCCGAAGTCGGCCGTCTTGACGACGGTGCCTTCGTAGATCTCGCCGACTTCCGGCTCGGCGACAATGGTGTGGATCCACTTCTTCGCCGCCTCGATCTCCTTGGCGTTCGCCGAGGCGATCTTGACCGTGCCGTCGTCCTCGATGTTGATCTTGGCGCCGGTCTTCTCGACGATCTCGCGGATCACCTTGCCGCCGGAGCCGATGACGTCGCGGATCTTGTCGGTCGGGATATGCATGACCTCGATGCGCGGCGCGAATTCGCCGAGCTCGGCGCGGGCGCCGGACAGCGCATGCGCCATCTCGCCGAGGATATGCAGGCGGCCATCCTTGGCCTGGGCCAGGGCGATGCCCATGATCTCCTCGGTGATGCCATCGATCTTGATGTCCATCTGCAGTGAGGTGACGCCATTGGCAGTGCCGGCGACCTTGAAGTCCATGTCGCCGAGGTGGTCCTCATCGCCGAGGATGTCGGAGAGCACCGCGAAGCGCTCGCCTTCCTTGATCAGGCCCATGGCGATGCCAGCGACCGGCTTTGCCAGCGGCACACCGGCATCCATCAGCGCCAGCGAGGTGCCGCAGACGGTCGCCATCGAGGACGAGCCGTTGGACTCGGTAATCTCCGAAACGACGCGCAGCGTGTAGGGGAACTGGTCCGCGCTCGGCAGCATCGGGCGGATGGCCCGCCAGGCGAGCTTGCCGTGGCCGATTTCGCGGCGGCCCGGCGAACCCATGCGGCCGGTCTCGCCGACGGAATAGGGCGGGAAGTTGTAGTGAAGGAGGAACTTCTCCTTGTACATGCCGGTCAGCGAATCGACATACTGCTCGTCCTCGCCGGTGCCCAGCGTGGCAACGACCAGCGCCTGGGTCTCGCCGCGCGTGAACAGCGCCGAACCATGGGTGCGCGCCAGGACGCCGACTTCGGAGACGATCTTGCGGACCGTCTTGAGATCACGGCCGTCAATGCGCGAGCCGGTGTCGAGGATGTTCCAGCGCACGACCTTGGCCTGAAGCTCCTTGAACACCGAGCCGATCTGCTCTGAGGTGTGTTTGGCCTCTTCGCCTTCGGCCGGCGCAAACGCGGCCTTGACCTTCGCCTTGACGGCGTCGACGGCGGCATAGCGCTTCTGCTTGTCGGTGATCTTGTAGGCTTCGCGAAGCTCGTCGCCGACGATCTTCAGCATCTCGGCTTCGAGTGCGGAATGATCCGGCGCGGTGAAGTCGCGCGGCTCCTTGGCGGCGACCTCGGCCAGCTTGATGATCGCGTCGATCACAGGCTGGAAGCCCTTGTGGCCGAACACGACGGCACCGAGCATCAGGTCCTCGGAGAGTTCCTTGGCCTCGGATTCGACCATAAGCACAGCGTCGCCGGTGCCGGCAACGACGAGGTCGAGCTTGGATTCCTGCATTTCGTCGATATGCGGGTTGAGCACATATTCGCCGTTGATGTAGCCGACGCGGGCGCCGCCGATCGGGCCCATGAAGGGCACACCGGAAAGGGTCAGCGCGGCGGAGGTGGCGACGATCGACAGGATGTCCGGATCGTTCTCGAGATCATGCTGGACGACGGTGACGACGATCTGGGTGTCGTTCTTGTAGCCGTCGGCGAAAAGCGGGCGGATCGGGCGGTCGATCAGACGGGAAACCAGCGTTTCCTTTTCGCTCGGACGGCCCTCACGCTTGAAGTAGCCGCCCGGGATCTTGCCGGCGGCATAGGTCTTTTCCTGGTAGTTGACGGTAAGCGGGAAGAAATCGAGGCCGGGCTTCGGCTCCTTCATCGAAACGACGGTGGCGAGAACGACCGTCTCGCCGTAGGTGGCGAGCACCGCGCCGTCAGCCTGGCGTGCGATCTTGCCGGTTTCCAGGATGAGCGGACGGCCGCCCCATTCGATTTCCACTTTGTGTTGATTGAACATGTCTTGTCCTTCATGTGCGGAAAGGGCCGCGCCGTCCTAACGGTCACGGGTTCTCCCTTTCCTGGCTTCCTTCGGGCAGCCACGGGCAAGACAACGGGAGGCTCGTAGGTTCGGCTCATAAGCCAAGCGAGCATCCTGCAATCCTGCCCCATGACCGTCCATGGGGCGGTTCCGAATGGCCCTCTGCGCGTCCGGAACCGTGTTTGGCCGACCGATCGGCCGGCTTGCGCATGACGCCGGAAACCGCTGTTTCCGGAACGCGCCCTGCGCGAATGCGAATTTCAAGAGCGCGTCGCGCTCCGGCATTATCGCACCGGATCGACCGATGCGCCAATGCGCGACCGGCGGGCCCTCCGAGGAGAGCCCGCCGGTCAATTCGTCAGCGACGGAGACCGAGCTTGTCGATCAGCGTCTGATAGCGCGCGTCATCCTTGCGCTTGAGGTAGTCAAGCAGGCTGCGGCGCTGGGAAACCAGAGCAAGCAGGCCACGGCGGGAATGGTTATCCTTCTTGTGGTCCTTGAAGTGCTCGGTCAGGTTCTTGATGCGCTCGGAAAGAATGGCAACCTGGACTTCCGGAGATCCGGTGTCGCCCTTGGTGGTTGCGAATTCGGTCATCAATTCCTTCTTGCGGTCGGCAGTAATCGACATCGTGCTTTTCCTTATCTGTTGGAGGAAACGGGACGCCCACAGCCGGGATGTCGTCCAGCAGGGGCCAGTGCAAGCGACGCGTCAGGGCGCGAAGCTGCGGCGCATATAGTGCAATTCCGGAAAAAACACCAGCCCAAATATCAAGCCGGCTTGTCGCAGGTCTTGCCATGAAAACAAAGGCTTCAGGCGGCTATAGCCACTTCTTCCATTTGAAGAAGAAGATCAGTCCGGCAGCGACAAGCGCCATGAACAGAATTGCCGCCGGATAACCGTAATAGGTTTTCAGCTCCGGCATGTTCCAGGGCGAGCTTTCCGGATCGAAATTCATTCCCCAAACGCCGACCAGGAAGGTCAGCGGCATGAAGATCACCGAGACGATCGTCAGATAGGAGATGACGTCGTTGGTGCGGGCCTGGGTCAGCGAGACATGCATCTCGATCAGGCCGGTGAGCATGTCGCGCTGGTTCTCGACCAGTTCGATCAGACGCAGCGAATGGTCGAGCGTGTCGTTGAAGAATATCTTGGTCTCCGCCTTCACGAAGGCCACGTCGTTGCGGATCAGCGTCGCCAGCGCATCGCGCATCGGCCACAGCACTCCTTTGAGCACGTTGGCGTCGCGCCTGAGTTCATGCAGCTGCTGCATCTGGTGCTTGTGCGGCTTGTTCAGCATCTCGTCCTCGATGCCGTCGACCGCCTCGCTCGCCGCCTCGATCGGCGGGAAATAGCTGTCGACGATGGCATCGATCAGCGCATAGGCCAGATAATCGGCGCCGCGCGAGCGCAGGCGGTTGGGCATCGCGCCCGCAATGCGCTTGCGCACCGGATCGAACGGGTCGGCCTCGCGCTCCTGGAAGGTGACGACGAAATTCCCGCCGAAGAACAGCGACATCTGCTCGTAACGATGCGAGGTGACATCGTCGATCATGCGCATGACGACGAAGGCATGATCCTCGAAGAAATCCACCTTGGGCCGCTGTCCGGTGTTGACGACATCTTCCAGCGCCAGCGGGTGCAAATTGAAGATGCGGCCGATCTCCTCGATCAGCGGGATATTGGCAAGTCCGGTGCAATCCAGCCAGACGACGGGCCATTTCTCGCAATGGGCGTTGAGATCGTCGATCGAGGCATTGTCGATGGTTTTGTATTTCTCGGGCGAGATCAGCGTCAGCCGAAGCTCGCTGCGTCGCGCCGCGGGATCGGCGATAAGCGTGCCGGGCGACGCCCCGACCGGTGGCCGTCGGGTTTTCAGCGATGCCCGCTTCTTGCCTGCATCAGCCTTGGCCATGAGATATCCTCGGGACTCAGCATTCGGCCGAGATTAGAGCAATTCCAGGAAAACTGCGCAGCGGTTTTCTGTCCGGAATTGCGTAAATAACAAACACTTAATGCATGTCGCCCAGAAGTGTGCAGCGGTTCTGGGACGACGACATGCAGCAAAACAAAGGCTTAAAGCGCGTCGCCTGAATCCGTTTCAGCGCGTCGCGCTTTAGACCGGATTCACCCGACAAAGACCCGCTTGGGCTTGAACATGCCCTGCTCGATGGCGCCGATGGCGACGAGCTTGCCGCGCGCTGTGGCGCAGGCCTCCTCGGCCTCGACCGGTGCGTCGCGGCCGCGAATGATGACGGGATTGCCGAGGCGGATCTTCGTCGCCGCATCGTCGCTGACCGCGACCTGCGGCAGGCAGTCGAGCGCCACCGCCGTTTCGACAAGCAGCGCATCGATGGCGCTGAAATCGATCGGGGCGTCCATTTCGTCCGATTTGTCGTCATTCTTTTCGCCAAAGCGGGCCGCTTCCAGCTCGGCGACCGTGACGAAATCATCCGGCGTGAACGGCTCGACCTCGACGCGGCGCAATTCGGCGATATGGCCGAAGCAGCCGAGGTCGCGGCCCATGTCGCGGGCCAGCGAGCGCACATAAGTGCCCTTGCCGCACTCGACTTCGAAGACGGTCTTGCCGGCATCATGCTCGACGATGTCGAGGCGGCCGATCTCGATTTCGCGCGCTGGTATGTCGACCGTCTCGCCTTCACGGGCAAGGTCATAGGCGCGTTCGCCGGCGATCTTGATGGCCGAGAATTGCGGCGGTGTCTGCATGATGACGCCGGTGTATTTCGGCAGCAGCGCCCTCACCTCCGCCTCGTCCGGCCGACGGTCGGAACTGTTGGTCACCGGGCCTTCGAGGTCGTCGGTCGAGCGCTCCTGCCCCCAAGCGACGGTGAAGCGATAGACCTTGGCGCCGTCCTGCACGTAAGGAACGGTCTTGGTCGCCTCGCCCAAGGCGATCGGCAGCATGCCGGAGGCCAGCGGATCGAGCGTGCCGGCATGGCCGGCCTTCTCGGCCTGGAACAGCCATTTGATCTTGGAGACCGCTTCGGTCGAACCCATGCCGACGGGCTTGTCCAACACCACCCAGCCGGAGACCGGCCGCCCCTTCTTCTTGCCGCGACGCGCCACCTATTCCTCGTCCTTATCGTTGTTCTTGCCGTCACCGAGATCGCGCGCGACTTCGGGCGACTTCAGCAGTTCATTGATCTTCGCGAAATTGTCGAAGGAGGTATCAAGCCTGAAACGAAACTCCGGCATGTACTTCATCTGCCTGAGCGCGCCGGAAACACGGCCGCGGATGAACTTGGCGTGCCTGTTGAGCGCCTCGATCACGGCGCCGTCGTCGCCGGCGCCAAGCAGCGAGACGAAGGCGGTGGCGATCTTGAGATCGGGCGACATGCGCACCTCGGAGACCGAGACGACGCTGTTCTCGATCACCGGATCGATGATTTCACCGCGCTGCAAGGTCTCGGAAAGGGCATGGCGCACCTGCTCGCCGACGCGCAGCATGCGCTGGGAGGGGCCTGACGGTGTCGAACGGGGCATTTTTCTCTGGTCCTGAAATCGTGAGGCGCGGGATGGGACCGCGCCACATGTCTCAACATGCATAAGGGGTCTGGGCGGCAGCCTTTCGGCCGCCGCCCGTTATTATTCGGCAAGTATACCTGAATTAGAGCGTTCTGGTTACCATCTCGATGCGGAAGCACTCGATGACGTCGCCGACACGCATGTCCTCGTAGTTCTGGAAGGCCATGCCGCACTCCTGGCCGCCCGGCACTTCCGAAACCTCGTCCTTGAAGCGCTTCAGCGTCTTCAGCGTGCCTTCGTGGATAACGACGTTGTCGCGGATCAGGCGAACACCCGCGCCACGCTCGACCTTGCCTTCGGTGACACGGCAGCCGGCGATCTTGCCGACCTTGGAGATGTCGAAGATCTCGAGGATCTCGGCATTGCCGATGAAGGTCTCGCGCCGCTCCGGCGAAAGCATACCGGAAAGCGCTGCCTTCACGTCATCGACGAGGTTGTAGATGATCGAGTAGTAGCGGATCTCGATGCCGGCCGCGACCGCGGCCGCACGCGCCTGCGCATTGGCGCGGACATTGAAGCCGATGATCGCCGCTCCGGACGTCTCGGCGAGCGAGACGTCGCTTTCGGTGATGCCGCCGGCACCGGCATGGACGATGCGCGCGCGCACCTCGTCATTGCCGAGCTTTTCAAGTGCGGCATTGATCGCCTCGATCGAGCCCTGCACGTCGCCCTTGATGACCAGCGGGAATTCCTTCAATCCACTCGTCTGCAGCTGCGACATCATCTGCTCGAGCGAGCCGCGCTGGCCGGCATGCCTGGCCACCGCCTTGTCGCGCGCCAGGCGCTGGCGGTATTCGGTGATCTCACGGGCGCGCGCCTCGTTGTTGACGACGGCGAAGCGGTCGCCCGCCTGCGGCGTGCCCTGGAGGCCAAGCACCTCGACCGGCATTGCCGGCGGCGCTTCCGGAACGTGCTCGCCGCGATCGTTGACGAGCGCGCGCACACGGCCCCACTCGTTGCCGGCGACGATGATGTCGCCCGGCATCAGCGTGCCGGTCTGCACCAGCACGGTGGCGACAGGCCCGCGTCCCTTGTCCAGCTGCGCCTCGATGACCGCGCCTTCGGCGGTGCGGTCAGGATTGGCCTTGAGGTCGAGCACTTCGGCCTGCAGCAGGATCGCTTCCAGCAGCTTGTCGAGATTGGTGCCCTTGGTCGCCGAAACCTCGACGTCCAACACCTCACCGCCCATCGATTCCACGAACACTTCGTGGCGCAGCAGTTCGGTCCGCACCTTCTGCGGGTCGGCGTCATGCTTGTCGATCTTGTTGATCGCCACGATGATCGGCACGCCGGCCGCCTTGGCGTGATTGATCGATTCGATCGTCTGCGGCATCACGCTGTCGTCGGCCGCCACCACCAGCACGGCGATGTCGGTGACCTGCGCGCCGCGGGCGCGCATCGCTGTAAAGGCGGCGTGGCCGGGCGTGTCGATGAAGGTGATCTTCTGACCGTTCTTCTCGATCTGGTAGGCACCGATATGCTGAGTGATGCCGCCGGCCTCGCCGGAGACGACATTGGCGTTGCGGATGGCGTCGAGCAGCGAGGTCTTGCCGTGGTCGACATGGCCCATGATGGTCACGACCGGCGGACGCGACACCAGGTCTTCCGGGCGGTCGGCGATGTTGAACAGGCCTTCCTCGATGTCGGACTCGGCAACGCGGCGGACCGTGTGGCCGAATTCGGAGGCGACCAGCTCGGCCGTGTCGGCGTCGATGACGTCGCCCGGCTTGAGGATCTGGCCCTGCTTCATGAAGAACTTGACCACGTCCACGGCGCGCTCGGACATGCGCTGCGCCAATTCCTGGATGGTAATGGTTTCGGGCAGGATCACTTCGCGCATGACTTTCTCGCGCGGCTCGTTATGCATCGCGCGTTTGAATTTTTCCTGGCGGCGACGCATCGACGACAGCGAGCGGGCGCGCGCGTCGTCATCCGACAGCGCCGAGTTCAGCGTCAGCTTGCCACGGCGGCGATCTTCCTCGCCCTTTGTCGGCTTGGCCGGCCGCGCCACTTCCGGCGTCGCAAGACGGCGCGGCGGCGCACTCGCCCCGGCGCCGGCGCCGGTACGCCTCGGCTTGGCCTCTTCCTCGTCGTCAGCCGTGGCGACATCCGCCGCCAGCGGCGCGCGGCGGCGAGCCTCTTCCTCGGCGCGCCGGCGGGCCTCGGCCTCAGTTTGCAGGCGTGCTTCCTCCTCGGCCTGACGGCGCGCGGATTCGTCACGCTCGCGCTTGCGGCGTTCTTCTTCCTCGGTGCGGCGCTTGGCATCTTCCTGAGCGCGCTGACGATCCTCGGCCTCGCGGACCTTGGAACCTTCCAGCGCCTTGCGACGCGCTTCCATCTCGCCGCGCGAGAGTTCGTTCAGAACCATGCCGGAACGCTCCGGCGGCGGAGGCGGCGCCTTCGGTGCTTCCTGCACGACAGGGGCGACGGCAACAGGGGCAGGGGCGGGCTTCGGCGTGAAGACGGACGCAGCCACCGGCTCCGGCTTGTCGCCGGGCAGCGAGAACTTGCGCTTCTTGGTCTCGACCACGACCGACTTGGTGCGGCCATGCGAGAAATTCTGGCGCACGGTGCCCTGCTCGAGGCCGGGGCGCTTCAGCGTCAAGGTCTTCTTCGGCGTAACGCTCAACGTCTTGTCGTCGCCCGATTTCGTATCGTTCATTCCATATCCTCTGCGGCATCATCTTCGTCAGCAACGGCCGCAAGCATTGCCAGATCGTTCGGGGTACCGCCCCGATATCGGTCGAGCGCAACAACGCGCTTCTCAACCGCCTGTCCCGCGTCCTGCGCGAGGACGGCAGCATGTATCACATTTGTACCCCCCAATGCCAAGCTCAACTCGGCTTCAGGGAAAAGTTTGTAGGCAAGGATGGCCGGGCCGCCGAGATGGACGGTTGCCCGCCGTGCCTGACTGATCTTGCGGACACCGTCGTCCGAAGCCTCGGTCGCATGCAGCACTAGAAGCGCTTGGCCGTCGCGCACCGCACCCTCGACCTTGGCGGTGCCAAGAACGACAGCGCCAGCCTTGCGGGCAAGGCCAAGCATACCCAGAGCGGATCTGGAGAGCAGCCCGTCAACCATGCCGCCAAGATCGGTCGGCACGGTCACCTGCGCCTTGAAGGCGCGGGCAAACAGGTTCTTCGCCGCTGCCTTCTCGATATGTAGGCGGTCAGCGCTCACCCAACAACCACGGCCGGGCAGGTTTCTCTTGATATCCGGAACGACGGCCGAATCCGGGCCGACGACGAAACGGATCAGTTCATCCGGTTCGGCCTGCCTGCGCGTAACGATGCAAGTGCGATCGTTCATCTCGTCCTGGGGCGGGTTGTGTGCGATGCGGGTTCACCTCACGCACCAACGGCTTCGTCAGCCGCGACTTGTTCGGCTGCAAGCTCGTCTTCGGTGATCCAGCCGGCCTGCTTGCGGGCGGCGAGCACCATCTGCTCGGCATCGGCGCGCGAGACACCGTGGCTGGCAAGCACGCCCGGATAGACCTTGGTCTCGCCGTCCTTGCGCTCTTTCCAGCCGGTCAGATCGTCGGCGGCATAGCCGGCGAAGTCCTCGATCGTCTTCACGCCGTCCTCGCCGAGCGTCACCATCATGGCGGTGGTAACGCCGGGGATCTCGCGCAGCTCGTCCTGGACGCCCAGCGCCTTGCGCTTTTCGTCGTGCTCGGCCTCGATCTTTTCCAGATATTCGCGGGCGCGGGTCTGGATTTCCGAAGCGGTGTCCTCGTCGAAGCCGTCGATCGAGGCGATTTCGCCCGAGTCGACATAAGCGACTTCCTCGACGCTGGTGAAACCTTCGGAGGCGAGCACCTGGCCGACCATCTCGTCGACGTCGAGAGCTTCCATGAAGAGTGCGGAACGCTCGACGAATTCCTTCTGGCGACGCTCGCTCTCTTCCTGCTCGGTCAGGATGTCGATATCCCAGCCGGTCAGCTGCGAGGCAAGCCGCACGTTCTGGCCGCGACGGCCGATGGCCAGCGACAATTGATCGTCCGGCACCACCACCTCGATGCGCTCGGCATCCTCGTCGAGCACCACCTTGGCGACCTCGGCCGGCTGCAGCGCGTTGACGATGAAGGACGCGGCCGATGGCGACCACGGAATGATGTCGATCTTCTCGCCCTGCAATTCGCCGACCACCGCCTGGACGCGGCTGCCGCGCATACCGACGCAGGCGCCGACCGGATCGATCGAGCTGTCGCGCGAGATGACGGCGATCTTGGCGCGCGAGCCTGGATCGCGGGCGACCGACTTGATCTCGATGATGCCGTCGTAGATTTCCGGCACTTCCATGGTGAAGAGCTTGGCCATGAACTGCGGATGCGTGCGCGACAGGAAGATCTGCGGCCCGCGCTGCTCGCGGCGCACGTCATAGACATAGGCGCGCACGCGGTCGCCATACTTGTAGTTCTCGCGCGGGATCAGCTCGTCGCGGCGGATGATCGCCTCGCCCCGGCCGAGATCGACGATGACATTGCCGTACTCGACGCGCTTGACGGTGCCGTTGACGATCTCGCCGATGCGATCCTTGTATTCGTCATACTGGCGATCGCGCTCGGCCTCACGCACCTTCTGCACGATGACCTGCTTGGCCGACTGGGCGGCGATGCGGCCGAAATCCATCGGCGGCAGCTGCTCGGCGATGAAGTCGCCGACCTGGGCATCGGGATTGCGCTCGCGGGCCGTGGAAAGCGCGATCTGCGTCGCGTAGTCCTCGACCGCCTCGACCACCTCCATCAGCCGCTGCAGCTTCATCTCGCCGGTGTTCGGGTTGATGTCGGCGCGGATGTTGGTCTCCTGGCCGTAACGAGAGCGCGCCGCCTTCTGGATCGCATCGGCCATGGCGGCGATGACGATCTGCTTGTCGATCGACTTTTCACGCGCGACCGCATCGGCGATCTGCAGCAGTTCAAGCCTGTTGGCGCTTACAACCATTGTCTTTCTCCCGATTTCGCGCCGGGCATGCAGCCCGGCTACTCAATCAACTTTCCTGTTCGGTTTCATTTTCCTCGCCGGCGGCGGCGTCTTCCGCCTCGCCGCGGCGCTTCCTGGCTTCCTTGCGTGCTCGGTTGTCCTTCGACAGGGCATCGCGGATGAGATCGTCGGTCAGCACCAGCCGGGCCTCTGCGATCGCGTCGTAAGGCACGCGCACCGTCGGCTCTTCGCCATAGGCCGCCTTGTCGCGCTCGATCAGGATGCCGTCGGCATCCGCCTCGGCGATCTTGCCCTTGAAGCGCTTGCGATCGCTGACAAGAACCGATGTCTCCAGCTTGACCAGATGTCCGGTCCAGGCGGTGAAATCCGATTTGCGCACCAGCGGCCGGTCGATGCCTGGCGACGAAACTTCGAGATGATACGCTTTTTCGATCGGATCATCGACATCGAGCGCCGGCGACACGGCGCGGCTCACCTCTTCGCAACCCTCGACGGTCATCGTGCCGTCTTCGCGTTCGGCCATGATCTGCAGCGTCAGTCCGTTCTGGCCGGTCAGTTGCACCCGCACGAGCCGGAAGCCGATGGCCTTGAGCACCGGCTGCACGATCAGCGCAATGCGCGCATCGATGCCGCTTTCGCGGATGATACGGTCGTCGGCCTCGCTTGCCGCTGCAGTCATCAGATCCCTGTCGCTTTTCACTTCCGGCCGGCAGGTAATAAAAAAGAGCGGGACCGGGTGGACCCACTCTTCGTCATACCGACCAAGAATTTGAGGTTGATATAGACGATCCCGAATTGTGTTTCAAGCCTGCAGGCAAAGGCTGGCGGCGGTGTCTACAACTGGCGCGGCCATCGCTGGGCCGCATGCATCACGGTGAGTATCTCGATCTCGCCGCCGACCACGCGGTAGGGAATTATATATGGCATGTCAGCCAGGACCAGCTCTCGTGTCCCTTTCACCCGCCCGACC
>NZ_VFTK01000026.1:0-105049 GCF_006439495.1 Mesorhizobium sp. B3-1-8 | reverse complement strand
AGTCGGGCGAATTCGCTCGCGGTGCTTTGAAGGCAGCGATCCTTCGCGCCCCCCTCTGTCCTGCCGGACATCTCCCCCACAGGTGGGGAGATTGGCTGTCACCGCGGCTTTCGCCAATCGCTGCCGTCGAAGAATAAGCGCTGTTGACGAAGCTGCTGATCTCCCCCCTTGTGGGGAGATGTCCGGCAGGACAGAGGGGGGCGCTGTCCCGCCGGCGCAAGAAAGGATTGCAGCCCATGACCGATCTTCCGACCCTGTCCCCCGTCGAAGCCCGTGTCCTCGGCTCGCTGATCGAGAAGAAGGAGCTGACGCCGGACGTCTATCCGCTGACGCTCAACGGCGCGCACCAGGCGGCCAACCAGAAGACGGCGCGCGAGCCGGTCATGGCTCTGGAGCTCACCGAGATCCGGCGGGCGCTGAGCTCGCTCGAGCAGAAGGGCCTGGTGCGGCAGGCCTTCGCCTCGCGCGTCGAGCGCTACGAGCATCTGATGGCGCAGCGCTTTTCGCTGACGACGCCGCAGATCGCGGTCATCGGCCTCTTGCTTCTGCGCGGCGCGCAGACGGCGCATGAATTGCTCGCGCGCTCGGAGCGCATGGCGCGCTTTGCCTCGATCGAGGAGCTGCGCGACAATCTCGACCTGATGATCGGCCGCCGTCCGCCGCTGATCCAATTGCTCGAACGCGCCCCCGGGCAGCGCGAGGAGCGCTATGTTCATTTGCTGAGTGGGCCGGTGGAAGCGGTGACGGCTCCGTGGCAGCCGGCAGCGACATCTTCGGATAGCGATCTCGAAGCGCGCGTGAAAGCGCTCGAGGAAGAGGTCGCGGCACTGCGCGCGAAGATCGACGCGCTGGGCGCCGGATAACAACCCGGCGTATCACCTCCTGTTGTAGATGCCGCTGGCCTCGCCCGTAGGGTCGACGAGCTTCAGTTCCCCTTCATCCAATTGCCAGCTGAACGAAACCGGCTTCAGGTCTTCAGCGCCAAGTTTCCAGTTTCCGGTGAGGTCCGGCCGGCAGCCATTGAACGATTTGTAGGTTCCCGATCTCGGCGTAAGCACCAGCGTGGAACCGTCCACTCTTGCCGTGCCGGTCATAGACCTCAGCGACTGAACCTGACCGCAGCCTTCGACCAGCGAGGACTGAAACAGGCTATATTCGGCACGCCCGCCGACGCCGAATGTGAAGGTGATGCTGCCGCCGCTGCCCGGCGCGCAATCGCCAAGCGGGTCGCAATACTGGCCGGTCGCGGCCGCAAAACTCCACTGGCCTACGAGCGCCACCGGTATCGGGCCGCAATGCGAGCGGGTCGTCGGCCCAATTCCCTGGCCGAAGCCGTCGGTGGCTGCCAAGGCCAACGATCCCGCCAGCGCAGCCAGGCCAACAATCCTCGCCCGCCCCAAACGCGAAAGGCCGGTCAGCATCCTTTGCTCGCCACAAGCTGTTTCAGATAGGTGAGCCGGGTGGAGATGACCTGGTTGGCGATGGCCATCTTGCCGGCAGGCGCCATGCCGCCATATTTCTTTGCCGCCGGGCGCGCGCCTTGAGCCGCCGCATAGTTTGCCGTCAATTGACGCAATTCCGCGCAGGACATGCCGGCATATTTGGCCTGCTCCTGCGGCGTGATGACACCCGCCTGCGACGCGGCCGCGGAATCGGCGGCCGCCATGGTGCCGAGGCCGATCGCCGCCGAAAGCGGGTTCAACCCGCCGCCGCCGGCCATGGCGCCGACCGCGCCCATCGCAAGGCCGGCCCCCTGAGGGCTTGTGCAGCCGGCGAGAACGAAAAGGCCGACAAGCGACGATATCGGAAAGACAGGTCTCGCGGTCATGGCCGGCGCTCGCCAAGGCGAGGCGGCAGTTTCAGGTCGCGATGGTCGGCTGCGCCTTTGCCGAGCGCGAGAGACAAAAGATAGACGCGAGGATTGAAGCCGGCTGACGACAATTGAGACAGCGTCTTGAACAGTTGCAGGTGATACATCGAACCCCCTTCGATCGTTTCCGAATGCGCTGCCGGCTTTGCCGAAGCGCGCCGCAAACTAGGCGAGGCCGGCGAGGGGCAGCTTGGACGAGGCGGCCCTTAAAGCGGCCAAAACGGCCCTGTATTGACGTTTCGGGAACCTCGGCGCATATCAGCGCGCCTCTGGAGCCGGTTCGTCCACAGCGGGAACCGGGCTCCAAAATTGGCGATGGTCCCGCGGGCCATCCGTCAGAGGCAGGGGGTGCCGATGACTGCGGCAAGGGGGCCGTCGGCTTCGTTCAGGCTGGTCACGGACATGGTCCCGGAGCGGGATCGTGTCGAGGTCATGCGCGAGGTCTATGGCCGCACGGTGCTGAAGGTCGATCTCGATCCGCTCGACCCGACGCATGTCGATATGCGGGTGCGCGCGCTGCCGGGGCTGGGCATCGCTACGGGCACCTGCTCGGCATTCCGGGTCTATCGTTCGACGACGCTGATCGACAGCGACGATCTTGTCCTGCTCGCGGCACTGGACGGCGCAAGCGTGATGAAGCATCGCGGCCGTGAGGAGCCGGTCGGCGGCGGCCACGCGCTGATGATGAGCGGTGAAGAAGTCGGCCTCAACGTCATCCAGCCGGGCGGCATCCGCTTCGTCAATATGAGCTTTTCCCTCAAACAGCTTTCGCCGCTGATCGGCGATCCCGCGATCGCGCTGATGCGGCCGCTACCGACCGGCACCGGAGCGATGCGGCTGCTGATCGACTATGTCCATTCGGTCCAGGATGCGGGCGACGGGCTCAGCCCGGAAGAGCTGCATGTGGCGGCAACGCATATCTTCGATCTGGCGGCGCTTGCCATCGGCGGGACGAGGGACGCGGTGGAAATCGCGCGCGGGCGCGGCGTACGAGTGGCGCGGCTGCGTGCCATCAAGGCAGACATCATCGCCAGAGGCGGCGACCTTTCGGCCGAGGATGTCGCTAGGCGCCACCGGCTTTCGACGCGCTATGTGCGCAAGTTGTTCGAAAGCGACGGCACGTCTTTGTCGGAGTTCATGCTGCGCCAGCGGCTGCTGCACGCGCATCGCATGCTCTGCGATCCGCGCAACGCCGGGCGCAGCATCACTGCGATCGCGTTCGAGGCCGGCTTCAACGACCTCTCCCATTTCAACCGGGCGTTCCGGCGCCGCTATGACGCGACGCCGTCGGATGTCCGTGCCGCCGCTCTCAAGGGTTGACTGCCGAGGGCGACGCCGTTTCCCGTCTCACCCCAATTTCGCGTCCAGCGACACCTTGATCGCGCCTAGCGCCTTCGACACCGGGCACTCGGCCTTGGCCTTCTCGGCCAGCTCCTTGAATTTCGCCGCGTCGATGCCCGGCACCTTGCCGACCAGGGTGATGGCGCTGCCGGTGATGCCGGTGCCGGGCACCAGCGTCACGACCGCCTTGGCGTCGAGCTCGGTGGCCGGCGTGCCGTTCTCGGCCAAAAAATGCGAAAGCTGCATGGCGTAGCAGCCGGCATGGGCGGCGGCGATCAGCTCTTCCGGATTGGTGCCGGACTTGCCGCTCTCGTCCTCGAAACGAGCCTTGAACGAATAGGGGGTGCCCTTCAAGGTGCCGCTCTGGGTGTCGAGCGTGCCCTTGCCCTCTTTCAAATTGCCTTTCCAGACGGCGTTTGCGGTGCGGTCCATGAAGTCCTCCTGGTCTGTTGGGGTTCTCGCCGGCAGGCGCCGGCGTTCCCTGTGACTATAGCGCGAGCGGGCCGGAAGACCATCCATGGCCTGGTATGATTGAGGTCGCGCGACGCGCTTCGAAAATTCTCCAAAAAAGCGCGTGCAAAAATGTCGGCTTTGATCTGACGGAAGCGTCCTGCGGGCGGCCACGGGTTCGTGGCCGGATGGAGGCCCGCATGGACAATCTGTTTTTCTCACTCTGGCGACGTTCGGGCGGCAAGCAGCAGCGCAAGGAGGACTTCTGGCTGGACCCGCCGCCATCCGGCTGCGGCCGGCTTTTGCTGGCGGTTGCCGTCATTGGGATCGGCGCATGGGTTCTCGACCATGCCGCGGCAGTCAAAGGCGCCGCTGACACCGTCAAGACCGCATCCTATGGTTTATCGCAATACGGGAGCTCGAAATGAAATATGTGCTGCTGGTCTATGGCGAGGAAAAGGACCTCTTCGCGCTTACCCCGCGGGAATCGGCCAAGCTCGATGCCGATTCGCTCGCCTATGACAGGGAGCTCGACCGGCAAGGCAAGCTGATCGTCGCGCAGGCGCTGCAACCGGTGAAGATGTCGAAGTCGCTCAGGCGGCGCCAAGGCAAACGGCTGGTGACCGACGGGCCGTTCGCCGAGACCAAGGAGCAGCTGCTGGGTTTCCTTATGGTCGAGGCGGCGGATCTCGACGAAGCGCTGGCGATCGCCGACCGCGTTCCGCTGGCCGAGTTCGGCACCGTCGAGGTCAGGGCGATCTACGACATACCGGGGTCATAAGCCTGGTATGGATCCGGCGCGGTTGGCGCTGTCCCTTGCGCGATCATAGCTTCAGCGTTTCTTCACCTGTCGCAACCGTTGCGTGTTGAAGCAGGGCCGCGCTTCTCTTATTGTCGCCGCGATTTCGGGGGAATTCGGCATGCCTTTCCTGATCGCCATCCTCGGCCTGCTCGGAGCGGCCGCCATCTGGTGGTACCGGCTGAAATATATGAGCGACGCCGCGCGCGAGGTCGCCGATGTCGTCGGGCGCGTCCAGGGCAACATCCGCCGCAAGAAATTGCGCAACCAGGCCGCGCTCTCGCCGCTGACGGCGATCGACGATCCGGTGGTGGCGGCGGCGACGCTGATCACCGCGATCGTCTCGGAGCACGGCCCGGTCCTGCCGCAGCGCGAGGCGGTCATCCGCGAGGTGATCGCGCGGATCGCCGAGAATGCGAAGAAGACCGACGAGGCGGTCGTCTACGCCAAATGGGCGGCTTCTCAGGTCGACGACACGACGCTCGTCATCGACAAGCTGGCGCCGTTCCTGCGCGAACGCCTCGATCCGCATGAGCGGGACGACCTGCTCAGGATGATGGACCGGGTCGCGCAGGGCGGCGGGCAGAGCCTCAAGATCGCCGACCAGCGGATGCTGAGGTTGCGGCAGAAGCTGGGCTTCGAAGTGAACTAAAGCGCGTCGCGCTGAAGCGGATTCTGGCGACGCGCTTTAGGTCGTTGCTTGATGCATGTCGTTGTCGCAAAACCGAGGTCACTTTTGCGCGACATGCATTAAGCCGAGCTGCAGCGGCCGGATCGCCTGCCTTCACGATTTGCCGAAACGCCTCTCGCCTCGTCACTCTATGTCGAAGGCCTACGCCAATCGGCAAACGCTCAGATCGCCTCGCCCTTCAACAGTCGTGGGGTTTCGCCGGACAGCCCCGAAGCCTGGCGGATGAAGAATTCTTTCAACCTCGGCATGCGCTCGACCAGCCCTAGGCCGAGATCGCGTACGGCGCGCAGCGGGCCGAGGTCGTTGGAGAACAGCCGGTTCAAAACGTCGGTGGTGACGCCCATCTGCAGCGTGTCGAAGCGGCGCCATTGCTGGTAGCGCTCGAGCACGTCGAGCGCGCCGATATCCTGGCCGAGCCGGTCGGCCTCGACCACGACTTCGGCGAGCGCCGCGACATCCTTGAAGCCGAGATTGAGGCCCTGGCCGGCGATCGGGTGGATGCCATGCGCGGCGTCGCCGGCCAGCGCGAAGCGCGGCGCGACAAAGGCGCGGGCGAGCGTCAGGCCGAGCGGCCAGGCGCGCGGCTTGTCGGCGACGCTTATTTCGCCGAGCTTCAGGCCGAAGCGCTGCTCCAGATCGTGCTCGAAGACGAACTCGTCGCCGTCGACCAGCGCCTTGGCATCTTGCGTGCGCTCCACCCAGACGATCGACGAGCGGTTGGTGCCATCCTTGTCCGGCTTCAGCGGCAGCGTCGCGAACGGGCCGGCCGGCAGGAAATGTTCTTCGGCGCAGCCATTGTGCGGGCGCTCATGCGCCACCGTGCAGACGATGCCGGACTGGCCGTATTCCCATTTTACGGTCTTGATGCCGGCCATGTCGCGCAGCCTGGAGTTGACGCCGTCGGCGGCGATCAGCAGCCGCGCCTTCAGCGCGGCGCCGTCGGCCAGGTGCACGGTGATGCCGGCGCCGTTCACATCGAAGGCGCTGACCGCCATGCCTTCGATGATGTCGATGCCGAGCTTTTCGGCGCGCCGGCGCAGCGCGCCGTTCAGGTCGCGGTTTGCGACCATGTGGGCGAAAGGCTCGCCGGGCGCCACCTCGCCGTCGAAGGTCAGGAACACCGGACGCACCGGGTCGGCGGCGCGCGAATCGGTGATGATCATTTCGGTGATCGCCTGCGCTTCCGGCGCGATCTCTTCCCAGACGCCGAGCTGCTCCAGCATGCGGCTGGCCGCCGCCGCTATGGCCGAGGCGCGGCCGTCGCGCTGCCAGACGCCGGCAGGGGCCGCGTCGACGATGGCGATGGCGAGGCCCGGCCGCGCCTGTTTCAGCGACACGGCCGCGGTGAGGCCGACATAGCCCGCGCCGGCGATGAGCACGTCCAGAGCCTCGCGCTTTCCATTGGCCCCTGCTCCGTCCGGCTTGCGGTCGACCATGGCATCATCCTTTCACGGCTTCGGCCGGCCGCCGCTTGCGGCCTTGACTGCCCGCACGTCCTGTCCGAAACCGGCCATGGCACATCCTCGAAGGATTTCAAACATGACAGCGGCCATGGACGAGCTTCTCGACATTCTCGACCTCGAACAGCTCGAACACAATCTGTATCGTGGTCGCAGCCCCAAGGTCGACTGGCAGCGCGTCTTCGGCGGCCAGACCATCGCCCAGGCGCTGGTCGCCGCGCAGCGCACCGTCGAGCCCGAACGTCACGTGCATTCGTTGCACGGCTATTTCATGCGGCCGGGCGATACCAAGCTGCCGATCGTCTACGAGGTCGACCGCATCCGCGACGGCGGCTCCTTCACCACGCGCCGGGTCGTTGCGATCCAGCATGGCCAGGCGATCTTCTCGCTGGAGGCTTCCTTCCAGCAGGACGAGGTCGGGCTCGAGCACCAGCTGCCGATGCCGCGCGACGTGCCGGCGCCCGACACGCTGCTCACCCAGCGCGAGCTGCTCGGCAAGTTCGGCGAGGCGGTTCCGGAAGGCATCAGGCGCTACTGGGAGCGCGACCGGCCGATCGAGATGAAGCCGGTGATGCTGAAGCACTACACGAGCCGCGAGAAGCTGGAGCCGCAGCAGAACATCTGGATCCGCACCACCGGCCCGGTGCCGGAAAACCGCGCGACGCAGGCGGCCGTGCTCGCCTACCTTTCCGACATGACGCTGCTCGACACCTCGACCTTCGCGCATGGCCGCGCCATCTTCGACCGCGACATCCAGGCCGCCAGCCTCGACCACGCCATGTGGTTCCACCGCAGCCATTCGCTGGACGACTGGATCCTCTACAACCAGGACAGTCCGTCGACCCAAGGGTCGCGCGGCTTCACCCGCGGCTCGCTGTTCGCGCGGGATGGAACGCTGATCGCCTCGGTCGCCCAGGAAGGCCTCATCCGGCTCAAACGCTGAGCCGGCTTCAAAGTCTGCCTGCTAAACGCGCTTTTTTGATTTTATGCCTATTTTTTAGGCAATGGCTCCGCCATGCCTGTGCGCGAATGATGTGCACCGGCCGCCCATTCTGTTTGTTTACAACAGGTTAACACCCTGCTTCGGCAACTGGCACGGAGCTTGAATCCTATGGGACACTCTCCGGCTCTCCTCGGGATCGGTGAAGGTGTGCAAACGCGGGGGACCGCAACAGCAAAGGGTGAAACCTTATGAAAATCGTGATGGCAATCATCAAGCCGTTCAAGCTCGACGAGGTGCGCGAAGCGCTCACCGCCGTCGGCATCCAGGGCCTGACCGTCACCGAGGTCAAAGGCTACGGGCGTCAGAAGGGGCATACGGAAATCTATCGCGGCGCGGAATACGCGGTCAGCTTCCTGCCCAAGATCAAGATCGAGGTCGCCGTCGGCGCCGACATGGTCGACAAGGCCGTCGAAGCCATCACCGCGGCCGCCAAGACCGGCCAGATCGGCGACGGCAAGATCTTCGTCTTCGGCATCGACCAGGCGGTACGCATCCGCACCGGCGAAACAGACACCGACGCGCTCTAAGCGGCGACCATCCATTCCAACGGAGAGTTCAATGAATATTCCTTCCACCTTGAAGACGACGGGACGCGCGGCCGCTTCGCTCGCGCTCGTGGCCATGAGCACCGTCGCCGCCATCGCGCAGGAAGCCGCCCCGGCAGCCACCGCCGCGGCGCCCGCCGCGCCGGCACCGGCGCTCGACACCGGCAACACCGCCTGGATGCTCACCTCGACGGCGCTGGTGCTGATGATGACCATCCCGGGCCTGGCGCTGTTCTACGGCGGCATGGTGCGTAAGAAGAACGTGCTCGCCACCATCATGCAGAGCTTCGCCATCACCTGCCTGGTGACCGTGCTGTGGTTCATGTTCGGCTATTCGCTGGCCTTCACGACCAATGAATCCGCCAGCTTGAATGCTTATATCGGCGGCTTCTCGCGGTTCTTCCACCATGGCATCACCGTCTCGACGCTTTGGCTGCCGGGTGTCTCGAACATCCCCGAGTTCGTCTTCTCGATGTTCCAGATGACCTTCGCCATCATCACGCCGGCGCTGATCGCCGGCGCCTTCGCCGAGCGTATGAAATTCTCGGCGCTGCTAATCTTCATGGGCTTGTGGCTGGTCTTCGTCTATGCGCCGATCGCGCACTGGGTGTGGGGCGGCGGCTTCCTTGGCGCGGCCGGCGTGCTCGACTTCGCCGGCGGCACGGTCGTCCACATCAACGCCGGTGTCGCGGGCCTGGTCTGCGCGCTGGTTCTCGGAAAGCGCGAAGGCTACGGCACCACCAACATGGCGCCGCACAACCTGGTCTATTCCGTCATCGGCGCCTCGCTGCTGTGGGTCGGCTGGTTCGGCTTCAACGCCGGTTCGGAACTCGCCGCAGACGGCCTCGCGGGTGCCGCCATGATGAACACGCAGGTCGCAACCGCCGCCGCGGCGCTGGCCTGGATGTTCGCCGAATGGATCGTCGCCAAGAAGCCTTCGGTTCTCGGCATCATCTCGGGCGCCGTCGCCGGCCTCGTCGCGGTGACGCCGGCTTCCGGCTTCGTCAACCCAACCGGCGCCTTCATCGTCGGCATCATCGCCGGCGTGGTCTGCTACCTCTCGGCGGTCAAGCTCAAGCATGCGCTCGGCTATGACGACTCGCTCGATGCCTTCGGCGTGCATGGCATCGGCGGTATCGTCGGCGCCCTGCTCACCGGCGCGCTGGCCGATCCGGCCATCAACGCCCTTGGCAAGGACGCTTCGGTGGGCAAGCAGCTCTACGGCATCGTCTTCACCATCCTGTGGACGGCGATCGCCACCTTCGTGATCCTCTACATCGTCAAGGCCCTGGTCGGCCTGCGTCCGTCGACCCAGGAAGAGGTGGAAGGCCTCGATGTCACCCAGCACGGCGAAGTGGTGCCGTAAGGCCGTCTTCGTCAGGGGCCGGCGGATCCTCCTCCCGCCGGCCCGAATTCCTCCCAAGATCCCGTCGTGCGCTCCCGAAAGGGGCTCACGCCTTGAGGCCCGGAACAACCTTCCTGGCCTCTTTTTTGTTCGGCGCCTGCCAGGCGAAGCTTCGATCACATTCACTTGATCGAGCCCATGTGAAACATCGACCCTCCAGATTCCGTAATGGGAAAGCGAGCGTCATCCAGGCGTCCGCCAAACAAGAGGGAAGGAACCAACTGATGAACATCAAGAACATCTTCCTGGGAGCAATGGCTCTTTCGATGATCAGCGGCGTTGCACTTGCCGGTGCTCTCGACGAGCCGGCCAACATGGCCCCGTTCTTCACCGATTCCAGCATGAAGACGATGAAGTCCGAGGCCGACTTCAAAGCAGCCTGGGCGGCGATGCCCAAGGACAAGCAGGACATGATGATGAAGGAATGCCAGGACGCGGCGATGAGCAAGCCTCACGCCGAGTTCTGCGGCAATCTGGTAACCTACGCCGGCAACAGGTGATTTGCGGCAGGTCGGGTCCGTTAGGGCCCGATCGCTTCGTCGTTTCAGGACACAGGGTGGCGGGCCGCGAGGCCTGCCATCTTTGTTCGAGCCGAGGCCCGGTAAAGGGCCATGGTTAATGCGGCCTTAACCTTCCCCCCGATAGTCTGGCGTTCGAATCTGCCGGAATGCGCCATGCGCCCGGCCAGGCAACGATCACGGGGAAGAGCATGCGTTCAGGCGCCTCAGCACCGCTCGCGCTGACCGATACGGGGCACGGCATCCAGGCATTCGCGCGGCGCCAGGTCGGGCGGCTGGTCGGCGCCGGGCTGTTCCTGTTCACCGCCTTCGGCATCGCGGCCTTGGCCACATGGAACG
Source organism: Mesorhizobium sp. B3-1-8 (assembly GCF_006439495.1). Taxonomy (NCBI): domain Bacteria; kingdom Pseudomonadati; phylum Pseudomonadota; class Alphaproteobacteria; order Hyphomicrobiales; family Phyllobacteriaceae; genus Mesorhizobium; species Mesorhizobium sp. B3-1-8. Next base: position 94,628 of record NZ_VFTK01000026.1, on the reverse strand, counting down.
TCGCCGACCCGAGCTTCTCGCACGCCACCAGCAATGTCGTCACCAATGCCATGGGCTATGCCGGCGCGGTGTTCTCCGACCTCGCCATGCAGTTCTTCGGCCTTGCCGCCGTCGCCGGGCTGGTGCCGGCGGTGATCTGGGGTTTCCTTCTGTTTTCCGCGCGCGGGGTCGACAAATTGCCGAAGCGCGGCTTCGCGTGGTTCGGCTTTGCGCTCACTGCCGCGGCCATCGCCGGCTGCGTGACGCCGCCAAACACCTGGCCGCTGCCCACCGGCCTCGGCGGCGTGTTCGGCGACATGGTGCTGAAAATCCCGGGCATCGCGGTCGGCGGTTATCCGAAAGGCCTGTTCGCCAGCATCATAGCGGTCATCCTCGCAGCGCCGATGTTGTGGCTGTTCGCCTATGGCTCGGCGCTGATCGCGCGCAAGAACGGCTTTGCCGTCATGGAGCGCGCCGCTCGCCCCGATCCGCGCGAGCAGGACGAGATGCTGTTCGACGAGGATGAGGACGAGGGCGACGAAGGCATCCTCGCGCTCGGCGCCATTACCCATTGGTGGCTGTCGTTCAGGGCCTTCCTGCATCGCCGCGCCGAGCGCCGCAGGCGGGAGCGCGACGAATTCGAACCGCCGATGGAACCGAAGGCCAGCGCCTGGCGGCGCGCCGCCGAGCGTGTCGAATCGGCCGAGTTCGCCGAAGCCCGCATGAGCCCCGGCGGCCGCGCCCGCGTCGAGCCGGAATTCTTCGCCGCCATGGTCAATGACCGAAGCGTTTCAGTCGATCCGGCCAACCAGGATATCTTCGACGACGAACAGGACGAAGACGTCTACCTCGACGATTTCGACGACGAAGCGCCCGCCCAGCGGCGCGGCGCAGGCGCCAAGGTGCAGAATTTCCGCTCCGATGCCGCCACCCGCGTCGCGGCGCCGGCGGCGCGCCCCGTGCCGGGCGCGCGCGTCCAGCGCGAGGCGCAGACCTCGCTGATCGGTTCCGATACGTTCGAGATGCCGTCGCTGCATTTCCTGTCCGAGCCGAAGAACGTCGCCAAGGATCCAAGCCTGTCGAAGGACGCGCTGGAGCAGAACGCGCGCCTGCTCGAAGGCGTGCTGGAGGATTTCGGCGTCAAGGGCGAGATCATCCATGTCCGCCCCGGTCCCGTCGTCACGCTCTACGAGCTGGAGCCGGCGCCCGGCATCAAGTCCTCGCGCGTCATCGGCCTTTCCGACGATATCGCCCGCTCGATGAGCGCGATCGCCTGCCGCGTCGCCGTCGTGCCCGGCCGCAACGCCATCGGCATCGAGCTGCCCAACGCCAAGCGCGAGACGGTCTATCTCAGAGAGATCATGGCCAGCCGCGATTTCGAGACGACCAAGGCGAAGCTCGCGCTGGCGCTGGGCAAGACCATCAATGGCGAGGCGGTCATCGTCGACATCGCCAAGATGCCGCACGTGCTGGTCGCCGGCACCACCGGCTCCGGCAAGTCGGTCGCCATCAACACTATGATCCTGTCGCTGCTCTACAGGCTGACGCCGCAGGAATGCCGGCTGATCATGATCGACCCGAAGATGCTCGAACTTTCGGTCTATGACGGCATCCCGCATCTGCTTACGCCGGTCGTCACCGATCCCAAGAAGGCTGTCGTCGCGCTGAAATGGACGGTGCGCGAGATGGAGGACCGCTATCGCAAGATGTCCAAGGTCGGCGTGCGCAACATCGACGGCTTCAACGCGCGCGTCCAACAGGCCGAGAAGAAGGGCGAGAAGATCTCGCGCACGGTGCAGACCGGCTTCGACCGCCAGACCGGCGAGGCGATCTACGAGACCGAGGATCTCGATCTCGAGCCGATGCCCTATATCGTGGTCATCATCGACGAGATGGCCGACCTGATGATGGTGGCCGGCAAGGATATCGAGGGCGCGGTGCAGCGCCTGGCGCAGATGGCGCGCGCGGCCGGCATCCATGTCATCATGGCGACGCAGCGCCCGTCCGTCGACGTCATCACCGGCACCATCAAGGCCAATTTCCCGACCCGCATATCCTTCCAGGTGACGTCGAAGATCGACAGCCGCACTATCCTTGGCGAGCAGGGCGCCGAGCAGCTGCTCGGCATGGGCGACATGCTCTACATGGCTGGCGGCGGCCGCATCCAGCGCGTGCACGGCCCGTTCGTGTCGGACGACGAGGTCGAGAAGGTCGTCGGGCATCTGAAGCTGCAGGGCGTGCCGGAATATCTCGACGCCATCACCGAGGATGACGAGGAAGACGACGAGGACGGTCCGTCGGGCAAGGGCGGCTCCGGCGGCGGTGGCGGCGGCAATTTCGAGGATTCCGACGATCCCTACGACCAGGCAGTGGCGGTGGTGCTGCGCGACGGCAAGGCCTCGACCAGCTACATCCAGCGCCGGCTCGGCATCGGCTACAACCGCGCCGCCTCGATCATCGAGAAGATGGAGAAGGAAGGCATTGTCGGCCCGGCCAACCATGCCGGCAAACGCGAAATACTAGTGCCAACCGAAGAGGACAAGTTCTAGGGTTTGTCGATATTCAGGTGAGGCCGGCCTGCAAATGGCGGCTTCCTGCGCTTCCGGTGCTCACGTACGAAAAGTACGCTCCGCTCCGGCCTTCGCCGGCCGAAGCTCTCATAAGTGTCTCCGCTCTATGAAGGCTACGGTCGGCGTAGGCCGGTTCTCGGAAGTCACCATTTTCGTCTCGGCCTGACCTGAATCTCGACAAACCCTGGCCCGGCGAGACGCCGAAACGGGTCAGCAAGCAACTTGAAATCACCTTGTGCGTTTGTGCGATGGGCTGTCGCCCGCGCATATCCGACGGACCTGTCGCGCACCCGCCAAACTTAAGCCCTAGTGGGAGTCCAGAAACTGCGACGACACGAATCACAGGAAGCGACCGGCATGAAGACCCAGACAGAATTCGCCATCACCCGCCGCCAGGTCCTCGGCCTCGGCCTGATGCTTGGCGGAGCCGCCGCTCTCAACCTCGTGCCGGGCTACCAGCTCGTGGCCGCGGCGCAGGCCGCCGTACCGCCGGCGGCGCAGAAGATCGCCGACCATTTCTCCTCGGTGAAGTCGATGAGCGGCGAGTTCGTCCAGTTCGGCCCGAAAGGCGAGCAGACCGGCGGCAAGTTTTTCCTCGAACGCCCGGGCAAGATCCGCTTCAACTATGACGGATCCTCGAACTTCCGCGTCATCTCCGACGGCAAGTCGGTGGTGATCCTCAACAAGAAGCTCAACACCTCCGACCTCTATCCGCTGTCGAAGACGCCGCTGAAGCTGCTGCTCGACGACCGGATCGATCTCTCCGGCGGGCGCGTCAAGGCCATCAAGGAAGAGGACGACCTGACCACCATCAAGCTTTCCGACAAGTCGGTCTTCGGCAATGCGATGATCACCATGATGTTCGACCCGAAGACCTATGATCTGCGCCAGTGGACGATCACCGATGCTCAAGGCAAGGACACCACGGTGATGATCTTCAACACCAAGGAAGGCGTCAGCTTCCCGCCGGACACGTTTGCCATCGACTATACCGCGAACCGCGAGCTGAATACGAAAACCAGATAAGTTCTCCCCGTTTACGAGGAGAGATGCCCCGCAGAGCAAAGAGGGGCAGCGCTGACCCGGCCGTTGTCGCTTAGCTTGTTTTTGTCGCGCTTGGCTGGCACTAGTGCGGCGACTTTCGCCGTCCTGGACTCCGCCGCATGCCCTTCACCATCGCCACCTGGAACATCAACTCCGTGCGCCTGCGCATGCCGATCGTCGAGCGGCTCCTGAAAGAGCACGCGCCCGACGTGCTGTGCTTGCAGGAGACCAAGGTTCCCGACGAGCTGTTCTCGGAAAAAGCCTTCCGCAAGGCGGGCTACGAGCACATCCTGTTCCACGGCCAGAAAGGCTATCACGGCGTCGCTACCGTTGCCCGCCGTCCTATCGAGCTGGTCGAAAAGCGGCGGTTCTGCGAGATCGACGACAGCCGGCATCTGTCGGTCAGGGTGCAGGCGGGCGGCAAGTCGGTGCTGGTGCACAATTTCTACGTGCCGGCCGGCGGCGACGAGCCGGACCCGGAGATCAACCGCAAATTCAGGCACAAGCTCGATTTCGTCCATGAGATGAACGCCATGCCGGCGAGCCAGGACGAGCTATCCGCGTCGATCCTGGTCGGCGACCTGAACATCGCGCCGCAGGAGCATGACGTCTGGTCGCACAAGCAATTGCTCAACGTCGTCAGCCATACGCCGGTCGAGACGACAAATTTCGAGGCGATGCGCGAGGCCGGCGGTTGGGTTGACCTGATGCGGCTCAACGTGCCCGCCGAGCAGAAACTCTACACCTGGTGGAGCTACCGCGCGAAGGACTGGGAAGCCTCCAACAGGGGGCGCAGGCTCGATCACGTGTGGTCGTCAGCCAATCTGGTGCCGAGCTTCACCGGCTACGAGATCCTGCACGCGGCGCGCGGCTGGGAGAAGCCGTCCGATCATGTGCCGGTTATTGCACGGTTCGATCTGGATTAGCGTGGGACGGCGGGAGGGGCGCCTGCCTTTGCGGTCGTCATTCTAGGGCGGAGCAAGGAGCGAAGCGACGCGCGCAGACCCTAGAATGACGAGGCGCTCTCTGGCCGACGTCTACCGCTACCCCGTAAACCGCGGACCCAATTCCTCGATGCGGGCGATCATCTGCTGGAATTCCTCCAAGATGCGCGCGTGCAGTTGCACGGCGAGGTCCGGATACTCCTCCAGGATGCGGCGGAACATCTTGCGGCTCAGCCGGATCACTTCCGAATCGACCGCAGCGGAGGCGCTGGTCAGCCGGTTGGTGTCGGCGATCAGCGCCAGTTCGCTCAGCATGGTGCCCGGGCCTGCCGTACCGATCGGGACGCGTTCACCGCCCAGCTCCCGATAGAGTGCGATCAAGCCGCTGACCACAATGTAGGCAGAGTCAGCGACGTCGTCCTCGCGGTAGAGCTTATGGTCGGCCTGGAGCACGGTGGTCTCGGCGCCGAAGGCGAGCAAGCGCAGCTGTTCCTGCGTGAAGCCCTGGAAAAGCTTCACGCTGGACAGGATTTGGATGTCGTCATCCAGCGCCATCCTAGCTGTGTCCCCGAGCGGTCAGTCCAGTCCCTCCTTTGGAGCGGCGCGCCCTCCTGGGCGCGCGAGAAACGCTCCACCGTGCATCGTGCGATGCGTGCAACGAGCCGATCCATCACCCTCCCAGCACCAGAATCGCACCCGAAGCGGTCCCGCCCCGACCGCTCATTCCGTTTGTTTCGGCGCAATTCCGGACGGAAAACCGCCTCACACTTTTCCTGGAATTGCTCTAGATCATGAATGTTTAAGGAACCAGCTTGTAGCCGCCGCTTTCTGTCACAAGAATTTCGGCATTGGAAGGATCGCGCTCGATCTTCTGGCGCAACCGGTAGACATGGGTCTCCAACGTGTGCGTGGTGACGCCGGAATTGTAGCCCCAGACCTCTTCCAACAGCACGTCGCGCGTCACCACCTTCTGGTCCGCGCGGTAGAGATACTTGATGATCGAGGCTTCCTTCTCGGTCAGCCGCACCTTGGCGCCGCGCGGATCGATCAGCAGCTTCTGGCTGGGCTTGAACGTATAGGGGCCGACGGAGAAGGTCGCGTCCTCGCTCTGCTCATGCTGGCGAAGCTGGGCGCGGATGCGGGCTAACAGCACGGCGAAGCGGAAAGGCTTGGTCACATAATCGTTGGCGCCGGCCTCGAGACCCAGAATCGTGTCGGAATCGGTGTCATGGCCGGTCAGCATGATGATCGGCGCCTTGTAGCCGCCCTTGCGCAGGATTTTCACCGCCTCGCGGCCATCCATGTCGGGCAGACCGACATCCATGATGAGCAGGTCGACGACGCCGCCGCGCGCCGCGGCAACGCCTTTTGCGGCGGTCGATTCCTGCTGGACGTCGAATTCTTCGTAGAGCGCCAGTTGCTCGACCAGGGTGGCGCGCAGGTCGTCGTCATCATCGACGATCAGGATGGTGCGTGATGTCATGGATCAATCCGTTGTTTTAAAAAGAATATTCAGTTGACCTCCCCCCATTTATGCGGAAGCTCACCGGCGCAACAGCCGATCACAGTGATTTGTTCCGTGAGACAATCATACAAGAAAAAACGCGCGCGCAATGAGGCGGCCGCATTTTTGCCGAAAGCCTTGCGTGTTTTGGTCGTGCGCGCACGGCCCGGCAATCCGGCGCAAGGATTCCTGCAGGCCGGCAAAACGGTGTTTCCCTGCGCCTTGGGGCGCGGCGGCATCACCGCCAACAAGCATGAAGGGGACGGCGCGACGCCGTTGGCGTCGATGCGCATCCTGTCAGGCTATTTTCGGGGCGATCATTTCGCGGGCGGGCGCAGGACGAGGCTGCCGATGGTGCCGATCGGTCCGGATCTCGGCTGGTGCGAGGTGCCGGACGACCGCAATTACAACCGGCCGGTGAAGATCCCCTATGGCGCGAGCCATGAGCGGATGCGGCGCGACGACCGGCTCTACGATGTCTGCCTGATGCTCGACTGGAACATCGCGCCGCGCCGGCGCGGCCGCGGCAGCGCGATCTTCTTCCATCTGGCCCGGCCGGGTTTCACGCCGACGCAAGGGTGCGTGGCGGTGACGGCGCGGACCATGGCGAGACTGCTTCCGTTGCTGTCGGACAGGACGGTGGTGCGGGTAGTTAGATAGGCAGTAGGCAGTAGGCAGTAGGCAGTAGGCAGTAGGCAGTAGGGCTCTCTTTCTATTGCCTACTGCCTAATCCCTACTGCCTCTTTCCCGGTTTCTGCCAGCCCGTGCCGAGCAGGCCGATTTCGCGAAGCTCCCGGTCCATCGCCTTTGCCACATCCCGGCGCTCGGCGCCGATGTCGCGCAACTGGCTGCTGGGGAGGTCTTCGACCGACTCGTGGGGCAGTCGGGCGGCGACCCGGGCCTGGCGCAGCCAATCGCGTGCCGAACGCAGCCAAAGGGTGAGGCCGGAAGGGCGTTCCAGGGAGGTGCAGGACTTCAGGGCGATCTCAGTCATGGCTCTATCCGTGTTCTCCGGATATCAAATCCGGTTTGATAGTGTTTCGATGAAGCCATCATGCCGGATTGAAAAACAAACGAGAAACGAGTAGTTCTTTTTCGATCATCAAGTTTTATTTGGAGGTCTCATGTCCAAGCTGCTGCCCGGAACGCGTGCGCTGCGGACGTTCGAAGCGGCCGCCAGGCATCTCAACTTCACCCGCGCCGCCGACGAGCTCGGCCTGACCCCGGCGGCGGTCAGCCACCAGATCAAGGAAATCGAGGATCAGCTCGATCTGGTGCTGTTCACACGCACCAGCCGCACCATCCGGCTGACCGAGGCAGGCAGCGTGCTTCTGGAGGCCTCGGTCGATGCGCTCGACCTGCTCAACCGTGCCGTCAGCCGCGCCCGCAAGATGACGCGCGGCACGGCACTGCTGAAGGTGACGCTCGACGCCCAATTCGCGACGAAATGGCTGATGCGGCGGGTCGACGATTTCCGCAAGCAGAAGCCGGGCGTCGAGCTGCGTTTCGACATCACCTACGATGTACGGGATTTCGACCTTGACGACGTCGATGTCGGCATCCGCTTCGGCACCGGCAGATATCCGGGGCTCACCGCGCACCGGCTGTTCGAAAACATCATCATCCCGGTGTGCAGCCCGGCACTCCTTGCCTCTGGTCCGCCGCTGAAGGAGCCGCGCGATCTCTTCAACCATACGCTGGCGCATATCGAATGGTCGCGGCAGGGCGTGACATGGCCGAACTGGCGCATGTGGATGCAGGCGGCCGGCGTCGACGATTTCGACGACAGCCGCACGCTGGTGTTCAGGTCCTCGACGGATGCCACGCAGGCGGCGCTCGACGGCAACGCGGTGGCGCTGGCCGATTTCGCCATGGTGGCAAACGACCTTTCGCAAGGGCGGCTGGTGCGCCCTTTCGAGCTCGGCATCAAGGTCGCGCCGGACTTTGCCTATTTCCTGGTCTACCCCGAGGCCGCGAAGGACGACGCGCGCATCGCCGCCTTCCGCGAATGGCTTACCGAGGAAGCGGCGAGGACGCCGACATAGAGTAGGATGGTCAGCCCGCGGGCGCGGCCGGCGCGCCGAACCAGCCGATGATGGCGCCGATGATCAGCATCACGCCCAGCCAGTGGCCGGCATCGATCAGCGTCAGGGCCCAGCCGAAGCCTTCATAGCGGTGGTTGACGGTGAGCGTGGTGGCGATGAATCCGAGCCAGAGCACGAAGCCGAACAGCAACCCGGCGATCGGGTTCGGCTCGCCGCCGGTTATGGCGCCCACCACCAGTGTCAGGACGAGCGCCATGATGAGCTCGGCGACGAAGCTGACGATGAAGGGAACGGCCGAGCGTTTCATGGTCGCGGGGTCGAGCTTGGCCGCCTTCAGCCAGGGCTTGCTCAAGCCCATGTACCAGGCGGCGCCGAACAACCATGCCACGACAGCGGCGGCGATCACCGCCAGCCAGTTCACGACCGAAAAATCCATGCTTTCCCCTCCAAGTCGATAGGCGATGGAACGCTTGTTCGGCAATTCCGTCAAGCAAGGCGCCAGACAGTCGTGCGCTTGACCTCGGCGTCCTCCAACACGCGCGTCACCGGAACCTGGTAGACGGCCAGCGACTCCAACCCGATGCTGGGGAGATAGGCGCGGCCCGGATCGCCGACGAGGATCTCGGCGCCGCGCGCGTTCAGGGACGTGAACCAGGGCAGCAAGCTGTCGGCGAAAGCCTTGTCGTAGAAGACGTCGCCGGCAAGCACGACGTCCCAGCCATCGTCGGAGCCGACACAATTCGTACCGAGGAATTGCGCTTCGACGGCGTTGGCTTCGAGGTTGAGCGCGATCGCCGTCTCGCAAAACGGATCGATGTCGGCGGCGATCACCTTTGCCGCGCCGGCTTTCATCGCCGCGATGGCGACGAGGCCGGAACCGGAAGCGAAGTCGAGCACCCGTTTGCCGCGCACCGTTCCGGGATTGTCGAGCACATAGCGGGCGAGACCCTGGCCGCCGGCCCAGGCAAAGGCCCAGAAAGGCGGCGGCAGGCCGATCTCGGCCAGCTCCTCCTCGGTGCGCAGCCACAGATCATGCGCCTCGTCGGCGAGATGCAAAAACACTTCCGGCACATGCGGCGGCGCCATCATCGCCGTGTTGTCGAGGATGAATTTTCTCGCGCTCTTCGGCGTGAGCTTCGTCACGGCGCCGGGTTGAGCTCGGCCATGCGGCAGACCTCTTTCCATTCGGCCGGCGTCACCGGCTGAACGGAAAGCCGGCCGAGCCGAACCAGCGCCATCTCGGCGAGCTTGGGATTGGCCTTGACCTGTTCCAGCGTCACCGGCTTCGGCACGTCCCTGTAAGCGCGGATTTCGACGCATTCCCAGCGCGGATCGTCCGTCGTGGTGTCGGGATGGGCCAGCGCGCAGACCTCGGCGATGCCGACGATGTCGAGCCCCTCATTGGAATGATAGAAGAAGCCGAGATCGCCGATCTGCATCGTCTTCATGTTGTTGCGTGCGGCGTAGTTGCGCACGCCGTCCCACTGCGTGCCGGCCTTGCCCTTGGCCTTCAGCGCATCGAAGGAAAAGACCGAGGGTTCGGACTTGAACAGCCAGTAGTTCATTTTGCTCCTCCTGCGGCGCTTGGCTCCGCGAATTAACTAGCCGCCGGCTTGTTGAAGGTCCAGTTCCACTGGCGGATTTCAACGCTCTCGAACAGGCCTGCCTTGGCATAGGGATCGGCCGCCGACAGCGCCTGCGCCGCTACCAGATCAGGCGCCTCGACCACGACCAGGCTGCCGTCCGGCTTGCCCTCGGTGTTGAGGAAAGGCCCCGCGAAGGCGAGCTTGCCCTCGGCGTTCAGGCCTTCGAGGAAGGCGACATGGGGCGGCCTTGTATCGATGCGCAGCTGCAGGCTGCCGGGCTTGTCCTTGCAAATCAACGCAAACAGCATGTCTAAAACTCCGATGGTCAGATGTCGGTTTCGGTTTTGAGCGGGCGTGTCATCAGGGCGGTCACGGCTTGGCCGATGGTTATCTTACCGTCGAGGATGGCGGCGACGGCGGAGATGATCGGGGCCTCGATGCCGCGCTCGGCGGCGATTCGGGCGGCAATGCCGGCCGTCGGCACGCCTTCGGCCAGCGGCAGGCCGGCAAGCGGCTTGCCCTGGCCCAGCGCCAAGCCATAGGCGAAGTTGCGCGACTGCGATGACGAACAGGTGAGCAAGAGGTCGCCGAGGCCGGAAAGCCCCATCAGCGTCTCGGGCCTGGCGCCGAAGGCGGCACCGATGCGGCGCAATTCGACGAAGCCGCGCGTCACCATGGCGGCCTGGGCGCTGGCCCCAAGCCCGGCGCCGGTGACCGCGCCGGCGGCAATGGCAAAGACGTTCTTCAGCGCGCCGCCGATCTCGACGCCGATCAGGTCGTCGCTAGAATAGCAGCGCAGGTTCTCCGCCGAGAAGCGCGCGGCGAGCTCCGCTGCAAGATCGCCTTCGCGAGCGGCAACCACGACTGCCGTCGGCAGGCCGCGCGCGACATCGCTGGCGAAGCTCGGACCGGACAGTGCCGCGACCGGATTGCCCGGCAGGCTTTCAGCGACGATCGCCGACAGCAGCGCGCCGGTGTCGCGCTCGATGCCCTTGGCGCAAAGCACCAGCGGCACGCCTGCGGGGACGTGGTTGCGTGCATCGGCCAGAACCGCGCGCAGCGACTGCGCCGGTGTCACGGCGAGCACGCAGTCGGCGCCGTCGAGCGCCCCGGCCATATTGCTGGTGGCGGCGATGCCCGGCGCGATCCGGATGCCGGGCAGGTAGCGCGGGTTCTCGCCGCGGGCGACGGCGGCCACGGTTTCGGCGTCTCGCGCATAGAGCCGGACGTCATGGCCGGCGCGCAGCATGGCCAGCGCCAGCGCCGTGCCCCAGGCGCCGCCGCCCAGCACCGCAACGCACCAGCTGCCTGATTGCTTGCCGCTCGTTCTCTTCGCTGTCATGCCTTGGCCCCGCGTCGGCCCGAGCCGACCAGGGGCATGGAAACGCTGTCCAGCGGCCAGCGCGAGCGCGGCACGAAATCGGCGGTGTTTTCGTCGGCGATGCCGGCGCGCAGCCGCTCGATGCCGGCCCAGGCGATCATCGCCGCGTTGTCGGTGCAGAGCTTTTGCGGCGGCGCGACGAAGGCGAAGCCGGCTTGCGAACAAAGCGCTTCAAGCGTTGTCTTGATGGTGCGGTTGGCGGCGACGCCGCCGGCGACGACCAGCGCCGGCTTCGCCTGGCCGGGGAATTCCTGGCGGAAGCGGGCAAGCGCGCGCGCCACGCGGTCGCCCAATGCGTCGGCCACCGCCGCCTGGAAAGAGGCGCAGATATCGGCGACGTCCTGGTCGCTGATCGGCGCGATGGCGGTTGCCGCCTGGCGCACCGCGGTCTTGAGGCCGGAGAATGAAAAGTCCGGCTGCGCCGAGCCCTTCATCGGACGCGGGAAGGCAAAACGGCGGGGATCGCCGCTGGCCGCGGCCTTCTCGACATTCGGCCCGCCGGGATAGGGCAGGCCGAGCATCTTGGCCGTCTTGTCGAAGGCTTCGCCCAACGCATCGTCGATGGTGGTCGCCCAGCGCTGGTAATCGCCGACACCGCGCACCGCGACGATCTGGGTGTGGCCGCCGGAGACGAGCAGGAGAAGGTAGGGGAAATCGAGACCGTCGGTCAGCCGCGCCGTCAGCGCGTGGCCTTCGAGGTGGTTGATGGCGATCAGCGGCTTGTTGGCGGCGGCGGCGATCGCCTTGGCGGTCATCAAGCCGACGATCAGCCCACCGACCAGACCCGGCCCCGCCGTCGCGGCAATCGCGTCGACCTCGTCGAGCGAGACCGACGAGTCGGCAAGTGCTGCCTCGATGATGCCGTCCAGCGCCTCGACATGGGCGCGCGCGGCAATCTCCGGCACGACACCGCCGAAGGCCGCATGCTCCTCGATCTGGCTGAGCACGATGTTGGACAGGATTTCGGGCGCGGAGCCGCCGTCCAGCGCCACCACGCTGGCCGCCGTCTCGTCGCAACTCGTCTCAATGCCCAGAACGCGGATCAATTGGTCGCTGTCCACAAAGATTGTGTCGCCGGAGGTCTGTCGATATTCAGGTGATGCCGGCCTGCAAATGGCGGGTTTCTGCGCCTCCGGTGCTCACGTACCCAAAAGTACGATCCGCTCCGGTTCTCGAAACCCACCGTTTTCGGCTCGGCCTGACCTTGAATCTCGGCAGACCTCGAGTTCACTCGGGGGTTATCACGGACCGCGCGCCATGCAAACTTTGAAAATCGGAACACGCGGCAGCCCGCTGGCGCTCGCCCAGGCGCATGAGACGCGGGCGCGGCTGATGCAGGCGCATGGGCTGCCCGAGCAGGCATTCGAAGTGATGCCGATCTCGACAAGCGGCGACCGCATCCAGGACCGGCCGCTGTCGGAAGCCGGCGGCAAGGGCCTGTTCACCAAGGAAATCGAAGAAGCGCTGCTCGATGGCCGCATCGACATCGCCGTGCATTCATCGAAGGACATGCCGACGGTGCTGCCCGACGGATTGGAGCTTACCACGTTCCTGCCGCGCGAGGACGCCCGCGACGCCTTCATCGGCAAGAAGGTGAAACGGATCGCCGACCTGCCACATGGCGCGATCGTCGGATCGTCATCGCTTCGCCGCCAGGCGCTGCTTCGCCGCATGCGGCCGGATTTCGAGGTGGTGATGTTCCGCGGCAATGTGCAGACGCGGCTGCGCAAGCTGGACGAAGGCGTCGCCGAGGGCACCATCCTCGCCTATGCCGGGCTGAAGCGGCTCGGGCTCGAACATGTCGTCACCGACCTGATGCCGCTGGAGGCTTTCCCGCCGGCGCCGGGGCAAGGCGCGATCGGCATCGAAACGCGCATCGGCGACCGCGACGTCGAGAAGATGCTGGCGGCGATCCATCACGTGCCGACCGGCCAGGCGCTGGCCTGCGAGCGCGCCTTCCTCGCCGCGCTCGACGGCTCGTGCCGCACGCCGATCGCCGGTCATGCGACGGTCTCGGGCGAGAAACTGTCCTTCGCCGGGCTGATCATCTCGCCCGACGGCACGGAATCGCATGAGGTCCGGCTGGAAGGCGAGGCCGCGGACGCGGCGGAGATCGGCCTGGACGCCGCGCGGACGGTTCGCGCCAGGGCCGGTGCTAAATTCTTCGACGGCTGGGCCTGACATGGTCCGCGTCCTGGTGACGAGGCCGGAGCCCGGCGCGTCGCGCACGGCACGACGCCTCGAAACCTTGGGATTCCGGCCGATCCTGCTGCCATTGACCGAGACGAGCGGCTTGCCTGTCGAGACGAGCATCGGCGGCGAGAGCGTCGCGGTCGCCGTCACCAGCGCCAATGCGGTGCGGCATGCGCCCGGGGCGCTGATCGCGGCGCTTGCGAGCCTGCCTTGCCACGCGGTTGGCAAAAGGACGGCCGAAGCCTGCCGCGCAGCGGGGTTCCTCTCCGTCACGGAAGGTCCGGGTGACGCCGAAGCGCTGGCCGACGCCATCGCCGGCGGCCTTGGCGGCAAGGCAATCGTTTATCTGTGCGGCCGCGTCCGCTTCCCGGTATTCGAGCGGCGGCTGGCGGCGGCGAGCGTGCATGTCCAGGCGATCGAGACCTACGACACGACAGGTGTCGACTATGGCGATGCCGACGTGGTCGCCCGCCTGTCGAGCCATCCGGTCGAGGCGGCGCTACTCTATTCGGCCAAGGCCAGTGCCGCGCTGGTCGACCTGGCAACGCGGCCAGCCCTGCGGCATCTATTTGGAAAAACAGAATTTTTAGCGCTTTCGGCGCGTGTCGCCGAGCCGCTGCAGGGGATCGTCCGTCAACCGATCCGCATCGCATCCAAGCCCGAGGAAGATGCGCTGCTGGCGCTTTTGTCGCTGCCCTGCTGAGCCGCGTCATCACACCGCCCCCTTTTCACCGCTTGGTGATGTGCTAGAGCATCCTGACGCTCTGGACCCATTGATCCATCCTCAAGCCATTTTGCGGAGCCCAAGCATGGTCAAGACGCCGAAGATGCGACATTCGAAGACCCGGCGCGAGCCGGTGACCATCGAACTCGAGCCCGGCGCCGTCTCGCGAATCACCGACGAGGATGCCGCCAAGGCCGAGGCCGCGCAGACCGACGAGGCGAAGGCGCAAGAGGCCGCCGCTGCTTCGCAGCCGGAGGCGCCGGAAGAGCCGATTCATGCCGAGCAGGCCGATATCGAGCCGTGGGAGCATAGCGACGCCGCGCAGGCAGCGGCCGATAAATCAGAGGCCGGCAAGGACGAGCCGGAGGCGCCGTATCCCGGCGGTTCCGATGCGTCGAAGAGCCAGTCCAAGGGCTTCGAGTATAATTTTGAGGACGCCTCCGCGCCCGGCGCCGGCGCCTCCACAGAGAAGCCAAGCGAGACACTGAGCGAGGATCGCGTGCCGCAGCCTTCGCGCAAAACCGGCGTCAACGCCATCGCCGCGGGCGTCATCGGCGGCGTGATCGCGCTTGCCGGCGCCGGCCTGCTGCAGGCGGTCGGCATGCTTGGCGCGCCAGGCTCGGGCGGCGGATCCCTTGATGGCGTCAATGGCGAGATCGCTTCGCTGAAGAGCGAGATCGCGGCGCTGAAGGAAAGCGGCGACACGGGTGCGTCGGCCAAGGTCGACGGCCTGTCATCGGCGCTCGACCAGGTCAAGGCCGATGTAGCGGCGCTGAAATCCTCGGCCGGACAGAGCGGCGACGGCGCCGCGCTCAAGGCGCTCGGCGACAAGGTCGGCCAGATCGAGACAACCGTCGCCGGCCTGCAGAAGAACGGCAATGCGGCGCCGGCCGATCTCGGTCCGCTCAACGAGAAGATCGCCGGGCTCGACGCGCTGGTGAAATCGACCGGCGACGCGGCCAAGGCCGTGGACGGCCGGGTCGCCGCGCTGGAGCAGTCTCTGTCGCAGCTTTCCGGCAAGGTCGAGGCGCAGGCCTCGCAGCCCAAGATCGCGCTGGCGATCGCGGCCTCGGCGTTGAAGTCGGCGCTCGATCGCGGCGCGCCCTTCGCGACCGAGCTCGACACCTTCGCGGCGATCGCGCCGGACGCGCCCGAGCTCGCGGCGCTGCGCTCCTATGCCGAAAAGGGCGTGCCGACCCGCGCCACCATTGCTTCGGAGGCCGATGCAGCCGCCAATGCCATGGTCGAGGCGGCGACACCGGTCGACCAGAACGCCGGCTTCTTCCAGAGCCTGGTGTCGAGCGCGGAATCGCTGGTCAAGGTACGGCCGGTGGGGACTATCGAAGGCAAGGGCGTGCCGGAAACCGTGGCCCGCATGGAAGTGGCGGTCAACCAGGGCGACTACGCCAAGGCGCTCGGGGAATACGATACGCTGCCTGACGCGGCGAAAGCGGCCGGCGCCGATTTTGCCGGCAAACTGAAGGCGCGGCTGGACGTCGAAAAGCAGCTCGAAGCGCTGATTGCCGGCGCGACGAAGACGTGAGGACGACAAGATGATCCGCCTCCTCGTCTTCCTCGCCGTCGTCTTCGCGCTGGGACTGGGCTTCGCCTGGCTGGCCGACCGCCCGGGCGACATGATCGTCACCTTCAACGGCTACCAATACCAGATCACGCTGATGGTGGCGGCGGTGGCGATCGTCGCCGTGGTCGCCGCGGTGATGATCGTCTGGTGGCTGATCAAGTCGCTGTGGAACAGCCCCTACACGATCTCGCGCTATTTCCGGGTGCGCCGCCGCGACCGCGGCTACCAGGCGCTGTCGACGGGCATGATCGCCGCCGGCGCCGGCGACAGCGCGCTGGCGCGCAAGAAGACCAAGGAGGCGGTCAAGCTGATCAACTCGGATCAGGAGCCGCTGATCAATCTGCTCGACGCCCAGGCCTCGCTGCTCGAAGGCGACCATAAAGGCGCGCGGGAAAAGTTCGAGCGTATGCTCGACGATCCCGAGATGCGGCTGCTCGGCCTGCGCGGGCTTTATCTCGAGGCCGAGCGCCTCGGCGACCGCAATGCCGCGCGCCACTATGCCGGCCGTGCGGCGGCGGTTGCGCCGCAGCTTGCCTGGGCGGCGGAATCGACGCTCGAGGAGCTGACCGAACGCGGCGACTGGGACGGCGCGCTGAAGCTGGTCGAGGCGCAGAAATCGACAAGGCAGATCGAGCGCGACGCGGCCAACCGCCGCCGCGCCGTGCTGCTCACCGCCAAGGCGCAGGCGCTGGTCGACAGCGATCCGAACGCGGCCCGCACCGCGGCGCTCGAAGCCAACAAGCTGGCGCCGGATTTCGCGCCGGCGGCGGTGATCGCCGCCGATCTGGTTATCCGGCAAAACGACGTGCGCAAGGGCTCCAAGATACTGGAGGCCGCGTGGAAGGCCGAGCCGCATCCGGATATCGCCGAGCTCTACACCCATGCCAGGCCGGGCGATGCCGTGCTCGACCGCCTCAACCGGGCGAAGAAACTGCAGGAATTGAAGAAGAATCACGCCGAGTCGTCCATGACCGTGGCGCGGGCGGCGCTCGACGCGCAGGATTTCGCCACCGCGCGGCGCGAGGCGGAGGCCGCGATCCGCATGGATCGCCGCGAGGGCGCCTATCTGCTGCTCGCCGATATCGAGGAAGCCGAGACCGGTGACCAGGGCAAGGTGCGGCAGCTGCTGTCGAAGGCCGTGCGCGCCCCGCGCGATCCGGCCTGGGTGGCGGACGGCGTCATCTCCGAGCGTTGGGCGCCGGTGTCGCCGGTCACCGGCAAGCTCGACGCCTTCACCTGGCGCGCGCCGATGGAACGGCTTGGCCAGCTGATCGACAGCGAGACGGACGTTGCGGTGCCGGCGATCACCGCTGCGCCGCCCGCCGCACCCGCTGAAAAGGCGATCGATATTGTTGCCTACGCGCCCGCCGAGAAGCCGGTGCCGGCGAATGGCGGCGAGAGGGACGCGGCCGTTGCGGAAGCCGTCAGCGAAGCTGCAACCACCGGGCGGGGTTCGGAATTACCGCCTTTGCCGGACGATCCAGGTGTCGCGCCGGAAGAAGAAGCGGATAAATCGCCGCGCCGGTTTCGTTTGTTCTGAGGTCGGGTTTTGGTAGGCAGGGAAAAGGTGTCGATGTTCGAGCGTGTGTTGTCTTTCCTGAGAGATCTGCCGGCTGCCGGCCATGCCAGGCCGAGCGCCGACGATCCGCGCGTCGCGGCCTCGGCGCTGCTCTACCATGTGATGAACGCCGACGGCGTGCGCCAGGACGTCGAATGGGAGCGGTTCAAGGAGATCCTGGCCGAGACCTATTCGGTGAGCGGCGAGGAGCTCGACGCGCTGGCCGCGGCTGGCGAGCGCGCCGACAATGAGGCGATCGACCTCTACGCCTTCACCAGCGTGCTCAAGCGCGATCTCGACGCCGAGGCGCGCAAGGCCTTCATCGGCCTGATGTGGGAAATCGTCTATGCCGACGGCGAGCTGCACGAGCTCGAGGACAACACGGTCTGGCGGGTCGCCGAGCTGATCGGCGTCGAGCGCCATGACCGCATCGAGGCGCGCCAAAAAGCGGCGGCCGAGGCGCCCGGCGCCAAGGGCAAGTCGAGCGACGAATAACAGGACCCTTCGCCTTCCATGCCATCAAGACCGAGGCCGAGAGCAAGAATCCTGATCGTGCTGCATCAGGAGAATTCGAGCCCCGGCCGCGTCGGCCACATGCTCCTGGAAGAAGGCTTCGATCTCGACATCCGCAGGCCGCCGCTCGGCGACGGGCTGCCCTGCACGCTGGACGATCATGCCGGCGCTGTGGTGTTCGGCGGGCCGATGAGCGCCAATGACGAGGACGAGTTCGTCCGCCGCGAGACCGACTGGCTGCAAATCCCGCTCAAGGAGAACCGGCCGTTCCTCGGCATCTGCCTCGGCGCGCAGATGCTCGCCAACCATCTCGGCGGCAAGGTCGAGGGCCATGGCGAGGGCCTGGTCGAGATCGGCTGGTATCCGCTGAAGGCGACCGAGGCCGGCAAGAAACTGCTGCACTGGCCGGAGATGGTCTACCAGTTCCACCGCGAAGGCTTTTCGCTGCCGAAGGAAGCGACGCTGCTGGCGACGGCGGAGACCTATCCCAACCAGGCCTTCCGCTATGGCGAGAATGCCTGGGGCATCCAGTTCCACGGCGAGCTGACCCGGATGATGATGCAGCGCTGGGTGGTGCGCGGCGCACATCGCTTCGAATTGCCAGGCGCCCAGCCCGGCCGCGACCACCTCGGCGGCCGGCTGATCTGGGACATGCACCTCAAACGCTGGCTGAGCGAGTTTTTGGCGTTGATTTTTGGCCGGCCGGCCGTGGGGTAGAGTAAGAGCCGATTGCTTTAACGGCCGAGCCTGACCCAGAGACGCCTTACATCTACTGAGATGTGGACAGCTGCTCTGCGATCGATGAACGAGGCGCTGGGGGCAAACGTCCGTTCCGTTCGCTAACAATCGTCTCGCGAATCGCCGCTCATAGTGTCCGCTCTTCGAGTCAGCGCCACCGGTCCGCTCCCGGGGTGACCGCTGGAGATGCCAGCGCGTCGATGTTGGGTTAGCATCCACTCGCGAGGTGAACATGACATTCGAAGGCACGACCAAAGAGCAAAGGCAGAAAGCGGCAGCCACTATCCTAGCCGATATGGAGGAACTGGCTGCTCGAATGCGGGCGATCATCGCCGTGCAGCCCCCGCATGACCTCCTGGGATACATCCAAGCGCAGCGCGTACTGAAGTCCATGGTTGCCTCGGACGAGGAAAGCCAACGAGACATAGAGGAGGGGCCTGGCGATGTTGTCAACGACACCCAATTCTTGCTCGAATATGTCCATGCTGTACTCGCGTCAGACAGCGACGTTTCCGAGGGCGCGTTCGACGAGGCTGCTTGTGTGGAGCTCGCGGAACTCGGCAAAAAGCTCAGAATGCAGTCTATTGTTCACGCCATGGCCACCTCTGTGGATGTCAAGGATGGCGCCTTTGGACCGAACACAGGCGAGCTTCAGTTTCGGGCAAAGTCCAATTGGGTAATGCTGCGGGGCAACCGCTACCAAGTCCTTGAGGGTGAGTTTTTCGCATACGTGCTGGCCCCTCACGACGACATGCTACGCGATGCCTATGGCGTAGGCGCAGGCGAAATCGCCTTGGGCTTCCGGGACATGGCAGACGCGGCCCGCGCCGGTCACGCGAATGCTTTTGATGAAGTCGCAAAACACTTCGATGCCGCACAGGCCTATGCAGATGAGCGGGGCAAGTCGTTTGAAGACGTGGCGGAGGATTGGGCGAGGGAACATGCCGAGGAAATGAGGGTCGCCGCATTGGCCATGGACAACATGGTCAGGGGCGGCACCAGCAACGTAAGCCGTCATACCAAACTGCCAAAAGAGCTATTGGCCGACCTCGCATACCGGCGTGGCGAGGATACAGAGTTTTTCGCCCCGGGTCCGTATACGGGGACGCCGTATCGGACACTACCGGCTCGAAAAAGGCCGCTGATTCAGTTGGGTGAGGACTACTATGCCGTAGACCCATGTTTTGCTCGTGACGCCGGGTATCGGGCCCTTCTTTGGAATCTCCTCAACCGGAAACCAGAGTATAAGAAGACGTTTGAAGAGCGTCAAAAGACCCTTGGTGAAGCAGCGTTCGCTGATCTTCTGTCGGCGCAACTGCGCGGCGCGACGGTTCATCAGGAAGTCTATTATCGAGACCCTATCAGCAAGCAATGGGTAGAGAATGACACCCTCATTCTCGTTGACGACGTCCTGTTTCTCGTTGAGGCAAAAGCCGGCGCCGCTGCTACTATCGCTTCTCCGGCCCTCGACTTTGATAGACACGCTCAGGCGGTACAGGACTTAGTGATCAAGGCCTATCAACAGTGCAAACGCTTTTTTGATTACCTGAACTCAGCGGACGAGGTACCTATCTTTTCGCGGACCGGCAAGAAGTACGTCGAGCGCGGTCGCCTTCGGCGCGCGGAATACCGAGCCATGTTTCCCATCGGCCTCACCGTGGAGTCGTTTACTCCGTTTTCGACCTATTGCAAGGAACTGCCCGAGATCGTGCCCTTGCTGGGCCAGCATGCCTTCATCTCCCTATCCATTGACGACCTGTTTGTACTGCGACGTTTCCTGCCGACTCTTGGCGAATTTGCGCACTACATGGAGGTGCGGCAGGCCGTGGCGGGGATTCGCGGTGCCCACCTGTTTGACGAGCTGGACCATCTCGGTGCCTATCTTTCAAAGAACCGCTTCGACATGGAGATTGCCGAGCAACAGCAGGGTGCGCAGCGACCCAAATTGATAATCTGGGACGGCATGAGCGAAAAGGTGGATCGGCACTTTGAGGGGGAAGACTGGGAAACTCGTCCAGTACCAACGCAGGGGTATCCCGATGAGGTTCTGCGGATACTCGATGCCTTAGATAGGACACGAGCACCGGGCTGGCTTTCGGGGGATAGTCATATTCGCAACTACGCCGAGGAAAGCCGCGTCGATCTTGCGCAAACCCTGAAGAAGTGCAGCGGAACGCTTAGCGAAAATCCAGCACGCTACTTCCTAATCGCAGGTGATCCGCCCCTGTTTTTGTGGCTTCAACGTGCAGATCCCCTCTTGACTGGGCGCTGATGCAGGACAAGGCCAGTGCTGCGAGTCTTGCTGTGCAGGCAACGAACACCGTCGGCCTTATCGTGGCGGCGCACACGGCTGGTGATGTTGTTGATGCTCGTCGGTTTGACGTCTCTGTCCCCAAAGCGAGAACTGTAGATAACGCCCATATTTACGAAGATGCAAAGCGCATGTCCGGTCGTGCCAAGAAGCTAAAGCTATAGAAACCATCGTCCCTCGCCCAAACACTGGCGCGCATCGCTTCGAGCTGCCCGGCGCCCAGCCCGGCCGCGACCATCTCGGCGGCAGGCTGATCTGGGACATGCACCTCAAGCGTTGGCTGAGCGAGTTTCTGGGGCTGATTTTTGGCCGGCCGGCCGTGGGGTAGAGCAAAACCGATTGCCCTGAACGGCCGAGCTTGACCCGACCTGCACCTGTCTCCGCGCCTATCTGCTCGTTGCTTGCGGATCCCGGGCCGAAGGCAGGCTGGCCTTGAGGAAGCGGTGCCAGGCGCCGCCGAGAACCAGCGCGGTTTCGGCCTCACCGAACCCGGCCGGGAGAAGACCTTCCGACAGCTTCGCAAAATCGAGGTTCGATCTGAACCAGGATGGCTGACCCGGAAAGCTCGCGGTCGCCTGGATCTCGCGGGTCCAGCGGCCCTCGCGCATCCAGCGCACGACGCTGTCGGGCTGGTCCTGGCAGAGATCCGAGCCGATGCCGAGATGATCCGCCCCCATGATCCCGGCCGCTTCGGCAGCCATCTTTCCGAACTGCTCCAGCGTGGTGTCCGAGCCGTTCGGGAGGTGCAGCGGATAGAGCGAAAGGCCGAGCAGCCCCTCCTTTGCGCGCAATGCCTGCAATACGGCCCTGGAGACATTGCGGTTGCTGTCGCGCAGCCAGCGCGGATTGGCGTGGCTGATGACCACCGGCCGCTCCGAGAGCGCGATCGTTTCCAGCGCGGTCCGCTCGCCTGCGTGCGACAGATCGATGATCATGCCGAGCCGGTTCATCTCGGCGATGGCCTCGCGCCCCATCCGCGTCACGCCGCTATCCTCCTTCTCCATCCAGCCGCAGCCGAGCAGCGACTGGTTGTTGTAGGTGAGCTGCATGAAGCGGATGCCGAGATCGAAGAGCATTTCGATCAGGCCGATGTCGTCCTCGATCGGCATCGGATTCTGCAGGCCAAGCAGGATCGCCGTGCGGTTCGAGGCCCGCGCGCGCTCGATGTCGCCGGCATCGCGCGCCAGAAGGATCAGGTCCGTATTGTCGCGAAGCCAAGTGCGCCAATCGACGAGATGGCGCACCGTCTCGCGAAAACCTTCGTGATAGCCGACCGTGGCGTGGACCGCGGTCAGCCCGCCCCGGCGCATCTCCTCGAAAATTTCGCGCGACCAGTTGCAGTATTGCAGCCCGTCGATCAGTACTCGCGGCGCGTCGCTGGTCATTCGGCCACGCCCGCGTGGATGTAGGACGTCTTGACCTGCGTGTAGAACTCGACCGCGGCGCGGCCCTGCTCGCGCGGGCCGTAGCTGGAGGCGCGAAGGCCGCCGAACGGCACGTGGTAGTCGGTGCCGGCGGTGGCCAGGTTGACCATGACGCAGCCCGAGCGAGAGGCGTGGCGGAATTTCGTCGCGCGCGCCAGCGAGCGCGTGGCGATGCCGGCCGTCAGCCCGTAAGGCGTGTCGTTGGCCAGCAGGATCGCCTCGTCGAGATCGTCGGCGGCAATGACGCAGGTTATCGGCGCGAACATCTCCTCCTGGTTGATGCGCATGCGCGAGCGACCGTTGAGGAACACGGCAGGCGCCATGTAGTGGCCACGATGCGCCAGGTCGAGCGCTTCGCCGCCGGTCGCAAGCTCCGCTCCTTCGTTTATGCCGAGGGTCACATAGTCAAGATTGGCCGAGAGCTGCTCGGCGCTGCCGACCGGCCCCATCTGGACGCCGGCCGCAAGCGCATGGCCGACCTTGAGGGCTTTGGTTTTCACCAGCAGCTTGTCGACGAAGGCGTCGTGGATCGGCCGATGGACGATCAGGCGGGATGCCGCCGTGCATTTCTGCCCGGTGCCGCCAAAGGCGCCGTTCACGGCAAGGTCGACGGCGCGGTCGAGGTCGGCATCGTCCATGATCACGAACGGATTCTTCGACCCCATTTCGAGCTGCAGCTTCACGAAGCGTGCGGCGGCCAGCGCCGCGATGCCGGAACCGATGGCACCGGAGCCGGTGAAGCTCAACCCTTGTATGTCGGCATTGGCGGCAAGTTCGCGGCCGATCGTCGATCCCGATCCCATGACCAGGCTGAACAGGCCTTTCGGGATCGCCTGCCGGCTGATGATCTCGGCCAGCGCCCAGGCGCTGGCCGGGGTGATGCTGGCCGGCTTCCAGACCACGGCATTGCCGAAGGCGAGCGCCGGCGCGATCTTCCAGGACGCGGTGGCGATGGGGAAATTCCACGGCGAAATGATCGCGACGACGCCGAGCGGTTCGCGCTCGATCAGAACGTCCACGCCAGCCCTGACGGAATCGGCCGAGGAGCCGAGATTGCGCAAGGCTTCAGCCGCGAAATAGGTGAAGAACTGGCCGGCGCGATGGACCTCGCCGACGCCCTCGGGAAGGGTCTTGCCCTCCTCGCGCGAAAGCAGTTCGCCAAGCTCCTTCGAGCGCGCCATCAGTTCGCGACCGATGGCGTCCAGAACGGCGGCTCTCGCTTCGAGCCCGGCCGCCGCCCATTCCCATTGCGCGCTTTGCGCGGCCGCCACGGCGTCGTGGACGTCGGACGGCCGCGCCTGGGCAAAGCGCCCGACGATGTCGGTCACGTCGGAGGGATTGACGTCCTCGACCCAGTCGGCGCCGTCGCGCCATTCGCCTGCAACGAAGTTCTGACCGTTCAGCATCGTGTTCGACCTGCATCAATTCGGTTGACAACGACCTAACCAATGCTGTGAACTTCAATCAAGCTCAATTTTTGGCACAAATGTTCAGGCAAGCTTAACAGTGACCAAAACCATCAGCCTGACCGGCATGCGCAGCTTCGTCGCGGTCTGCGAGACCGGCGGCGTGCGCGCCGCCGCCGACCAGATCGGCCGCACGCCGTCAGCCGTGTCGATGACCTTGAAACAGCTGGAAGACGATATCGGCGCGCCGTTGTTCGAGAGCGAGCGCAAGGGCGCGCTTTCGCCGGTCGGCCGCATCGTGCTCGACGAGGCGCGCGCCATGATCGCGCATTACGACCGCGCCTGCCTGGCAATGACCAGCTATGCGGCGGACCGGCAAGGCCGCTGCGACGTTGCCAGCGTGCCTTCGGTCGCCGTCACCTTGCTGCCGCGCGCGATCGCCCAGCTTCGCGCCGAGGGCAGCCGGTTCGACATCCACGTCCGCGACAGCGATTCCAGCGCCATCGTCGACGCAGTCGAAAACGGCATGGTGGAAGTAGGCCTATGCGTGCTCGCCACCAGGCGGCCGCAGCTCAGCTTCGAGCCGTTGTTCCACGAGCCGCTCGATTTCGTCTGCCCTGCCGATCATCCGCTGGCAAAATCCAAGCGCCCGTTGAAATGGGCGCAGCTCGACGGCGAGGGCTTCATCCGCAATGGCGCCGCCGCGGCGCTCGGGCTTGCCGAGACCGAGGCGCTCGCCGCCGGCTCGAAACTCACCGCGACCAATGTGAGCTCCAACCTGGCGATGGTGGAGGCCGGGCTCGGCGTCACCATCCTGCCCCGGCTCTGCCGCTGGAAAAGCAGCCATGACGTGCGCTTCGTTCCTCTTGCCGACCCGCGCTCGAGCCGGACCGTCGGCTGGATCGCCAAGGAGGGCCGCAACCTGCAGCCGGCATCGCTGCGATTCATCGAATGCATTCGCCTACAGACGCGGGCGAGCGAAGGAGAGTTCGGCTATGCGGCGGCATGATTGGTGGTGACCGGATGACGCGCCTGACGCAAGCCCGCATCGAGACGCTCGCCCGCACTGCGCTGCTGCGCCACGGCGCCAGCGAGCGCCAGGCCGAGGCTCTGGCCGCAGCCATCGCGGCAGCCGAGCGCGACGGCCTGAAGTCGCATGGCCTGATGTACCTGCCGACCTATTGCGAGCATTTGACCTGCGGCAAGGTGCTGGGACAGGCCGAGCCGCGCTTGACGCGTCCGGCTCCGGCGGTCGTCGCCGTCGATGCCGGCAACGGCTTTGCGCACGCGGCCATCGCCACCGGCCTGCCGGCGCTGATCGAGGCGGCGCGCTCGCAAGGCGTGGCGGCGCTGGCCATCCGCAATTCCTACAATTGCGGCGCGCTCGGCTATCACACCGAAAACATCGCCCGGGACGGCATGGTCGGTCTGGGCTTCACCAACGCGCCGGCCTCGATCGCGCCCTGGGGCGGCCGCAAGGCGGCCCTCGGCACCAATCCGTGGTCGCTGGCCGTCCCGGACGGGCACGGCGGCGCGCGCTTCGTCATCGACCAGAGCGCCAGCGTCGTCGCCAAGAGCGAGGTCATCAAGCGGGCCCGCGCCGGCGAGCCGATCCCGCCCGGCTGGGCTTTCGACGCAAGCGGCAAGACGACCACCGATGCCGGCGAAGCGTTGAAGGGCACGATGGCGCCGGCAGGCGCCTACAAGGGCGTCGGCTCCGCCTTGCTGGTGGAGATCTTTGCCGCATGCCTGACGGGAGCGAACCCCGGGCTTGTCGCCAGCCCCTTCTCCGGCACGGCCGGAGGTCCGCCTGGAACCGGCCAGTTCTTCCTGGCGGTCTCGCCCGAGGCGACATCGGCCGGGACATTCGCGGACAATCTGGAAACCGTCGCCGGCGCTTTCACCGGCGATACCAGGCTTCCGGGCACAAGGCGCTTCGGCGCGCGCGAACAGAACACCAGAGACGGCATCGAGGTAGCGGCGGAAACGCTTGCCACCTTGGAAAAGCTCGCAGGGACCGCCGCATGACGGTGATCGCGCTGCGCCCGCCCGAGATCGTCATGCGCCTGCAGCGGCTGGGCGCCGCGCATCCGACGCGGCTCAGTTTTCTGCGCCAGCTGATCCGCCGCGCCACCAGGGAGAAATGGCGTGTGCGCAAACACCTGTTCGACCTGAACGACCAGGGGTTCGGACGCGCGGTCTATGCGGTCGAGACACTGGGAAGGACCTATAGCCTGGTCGCGTTCTCGACCCCGCTCGACGACGAGAAGCGGTCCGACCGGGTGATCGCGCAGGCCTGGGACACGAGCTACGTGCTTTACGACGGATTGCCGGACGCCGCCGAAATCGCGCGGCTGGAAGCGAATGCGCCGCTGCAGGAGGCAGGCCGCTACACCAGAAGCGAACTCGTGCTGGCGCGCGCCAACAAGAGCGTGCGGCTGTTCGAGGAAGTCGCCGCGGCACTGGCACAGGGACGACAGCCGCATGAGGAGCAGTTGCTCGGCGTCGGCTATCTGCTGCGCACCACGGCGGTTTACGGCAACGGCAAGTTCGGCATCGCCGACCGCGACGAGATCGCAACACGGCCGGAGCTTGCGGGATCCTTCCAGGCGGAAATGCTCACCGTCTGGCTGATCCGATCCTTCACGCTCGATCTTGTCGACCACATCGCCTATCGCCGCAATCCGGCCGGCGCGGCAAGGCTGGCGCCGGATTTGCGCCGAGCGCTCGGCGTGGGCAATGCGACGGGACTCGGGATGGCGCCGTTTCTCGTGCGCCATCCGTTGTTGACGCATAGCTGGTTCCTGGCCCGCGAAACCGCGCTGGCGCGGGTGCGCGCCGAACCGCAAGCCGGCGCGCCGGAACGAGACGTTTTCTTGAAGGCGCTCGCCGATCTGCGGCAGCGCGTGGCTCGCTGGCACAGCGACGATGCCCGCCAGGCCGCCGCGACCTTGTCGCTGGCCGCCGATCTCGACGCGCTGGCCGAAAACCTCGACCGGCTTCTGGCGCAGCCCCGCCCCTGGGATGCGCTCTATCGCTTCGCCGAAGAGCATTTGTCGCTCGAGGGGCAGGAGGCCTGCTTATCGCTGATCCTCGAGCCGCACGGTGCCCTGATTGACGAACTCGGCGACACGATGCAGGCCGACGAGACGCCCGGCCATGCCATTGACGGCGCCATGAGCTGCGCCTCACTTCGTCAGGCGCTTGTCGACTCCTATTCCTGGGCGGCCAAGGTCGACTTCGCTGAGCCGTCCGCCAACGCGCGCTTCTGGTATGTCTCGGCGGAGAAGCTCGAGCCCCGGCTCGGCGAGCGCTTCGAGGAGGACGGCGCCGATCTCGAACAGCCTTTGGCCACCGCGCGCGACGCGCTCAGCCTGGCCGCCGCGCTGGCGCAGGAGCCACCCACGGCCAGTGTCGCGGACTTTCTGCTGCGCTGGCCCGAATGGCGCCACGCGGTGCGGCGGGCCCAGATCGTCGCCAGGTTTCCCTATGCCGAGATCCACGACAATCTGATCGGCGCCGACTTGCGGCCCGTCGACATATTGCGCGCGAAGCTCGCTTTCTTCGGCGCGCGCAGCTTCGATCCGCGCTCCGACCGGTGGCTGCGGATCGCGCTGTTCAGCGGCGAGCCCCTGATCGAGGATGTCGCCGCCATGGCGCCGGCAGGAGAGGCGGCGTGATCGACCTGTCGCTCAACGAGGTGGAAACGCTGAGCACCAAGACGGCGCGGGGCGCCGGATTTTCATGGGGACTGGCCGAGGATATCGGCCGCGCGGCACGCCGGATCGCGGTCGAGGACGACAACTGGGGCGTAGCCATGCTGAGCCTTGCCGAAAACGCGCAGTCCTTCGCGGCGCCCGACCCTGCCCGGGCGGCGCGCTGGCGAAAAGGCGAGGCCGACAAGCCGGCCGAAACGCCGCTTTGCCCGATCCGAACCGCGGCTTTGCTGCTCGACGATCCGCTTCCAGCGAGCGCGCTGCCGCTGGCGATCATCGGTGTCGGCCTGCCTATCTGGCTCGACGCCATGCTGCGCCGCTCGGCCATGCGCGTAGCGCGGCCCGCGGGGCCGGTGACGCGCGCCGATGTCGTCATCGAACACCGCCCCGAAATCGGGCAGCAGCCGGCCGCGGGCCGGCGCGGCGCGATCGACGAGCGGACGCTTGCGGCGCTCAATTCCTTCGCCGCCAGAACTTATGTGCCGGAAAGCGAAGGGTCGCGTGTGCGTGGTGCCGGCGGCGGCCGGGTGGACGACGAATAAGGGGAGAAAAAAATGAGCGCAGCCGACGGCCAGAAGATCGCCATGCGCGGAGCGGGTTATTACTCGGCCAACACCGTGGGCGCCAAATACGTCATTGACAAGGTCGGCGATCTCGTCGTCGAGGCCGTCGCCGGCATGCCCCGGCTGGCCGACGGCCAGCCATTCGCCATCGCCGATTTCGGCGCGGCCGACGGCGGCACCTCGATGGACATGATGCGGCGGCTGGTCGGCGCCGTTCAGGAGAGGGAACCGGACCGGGCGATATCGATCACCTACACCGACCTGCCCCACAATGATTTCTCGACGCTTTTCCGGCTCAGCCAGGGACTGCTTGGCACCTCGACGGAGGTCCCGCTGGCCGAGACACCCGGGCTCTACATCTTCGGCAGCGGCACCAGCTTCTATCGCCAGATCGTGCCGGACAATTCGCTCTCGTTCGGCTTTTCCGCCACGGCGATGCACTGGATCAGCAAGCGGCCCTGCATGATCGCCGACCATGTCCAGGCTGTCGGCGCGACCGATGCCGAGCGGGCGCAGTTTCGGGCCCAGGGGCTGCGCGACTGGGAGACGATCCTGCTGGCCAGGGCGCGCGAGCTCAGGTCGGGCGGCAGGCTGGCGCTGGCCAATTTCTGCGTCGACGAAGAAGGGCGCTATCTCGGACACACGACCGGGGTCGATATGTTCGACGGCTTCGCGCGCCATTGGCGCGATCTGGCTCGGGCGGGGCGGATCAGCGAGACGGAATATGTCAACGCGACGTTCCAGCAATTCTACAAGACACCGGGCGAGTTCGCGGCACCCTTCCGCGATCCGGCTTCGCCGGTGTCGCAGGCCGGACTGAGGCTGGAAAACATCTTCACCATGGTGACGCCGTGCCCCTATGCCGAAGCCTTCCTGGTCCATGGCAATGCGCAGACCTTCGCCAGGGCCTATGTGCCGACGCTCCGCTCCTGGTCGGAAACCGTCTTTGCCAACGCGCTCGACCCCTCGCGTCCCGTGGCCGATCGTTCCGCAATCGTCGACGCTCTTTACGGCGCGTACGAAGCCGATGTCGCGCGCGCCCCCGAAGGCCATCGGATGGACTACGTCCACTGCGTGACGGAGATCGTCAAAGGATAAGTGGTACCGAGACCTATGCGCCCCGCACTTGCGCCTGGTCTCGGTCGCGGGACGTCAAGGAGGCGACGCCGAACTTCGCCCCGTTCGGTATCAGGTGCTTGTGCGAAATCCCCGGGGTTAAAGAATTTCAAGGCACTGGTTCAGCGGTAAGTTCCTGTATTTTCCCGAGGAGATTTTTGACAAGCAGCTGATAAATGCGCGTGAGTTCGTCCGGTGATAATTCAACTCTGATGTCGTACTTGCCGGAATAGTTCACCTGCAGATCAACGGTTCCGAACAGCGTCGTTGCGCCATCGCGAATGTCGGTCGCCACGGCCATGTTCGCCAATGGCTGATCCAGCAGAATGACGCCTGGTTCTCCGGGATGATTGTGCGTCGTCGTGCGTATTTTCACAACGTAACCCTCCTGTTAGGCACTGCCCAAAATAGAAGCCATCCCCTCAAAACGCGAGGAACAAAAATGGATGGTATCGGCGCGGCCACGAATCTGTGTTATGCGCCGCCCGATCAATCAAAGGACGACACCCTGTGAACGAACTGACCGTGGCCGAGGCGACCGAAAGCATCTACGCCTCACTCCGAGCGGACAATGCCGACATCGACGCCCATATCGCGGCACTCAAGGCAGCGCTGGCGCGAGAGGGGAAAAAACAGGCGGTGTTCGATCCAACCAGGCTGGTGCAGAACAACCGCGCGGGCCGCAAGCTGATGCAGGCCTATTTTCGGCAGCGTGGCGTTAGCGTCAGCTTTTCGGAGTAGAAGCTGCTCCTATCTCATTGAGCGACGGCGGCGCCTGATTGGCCCGAGCCCGGACCAGCAGCCTAGATCCAGAACTTTGTCAGTTGCGGCTGTTCAGATGCCGCACCTGGCGCAGCGCCGGGAACAGATAGGCCCACAGGCCGGCGACGGCGATGGCGCCGATGCCGCCGATCACCACTGCGGGAACCGTGCCGATCAGCGCCGCCATCGTGCCGGCGCGGAATTCGCCGACCTCGTTGGAGGCGCCGACAAAGACCTGGTTGACGGCGTTGACGCGGCCGCGCACCTCGTCCGGTGTCCAGAGCTGGATCAGCGTCTCGCGGATATAGACGCTGAACATGTCGGTGGCGCCGAGCAGGGCGAGCGCCACGATCGACAGCCAGGTGATGGTCGAGACGCCGAACAGCACGGTGAAGGCGCCGAACAGAGCGACGAAGCCCAGCATGATCTTGCCGGCATGGTCGCGGATCGGATGGCCGGCAAGCCAGACGGCGACGCAGATGGCGCCGATGCCCGGCGCCGAGCGCAACAGGCCGAGCCCCCAGGGGCCGAGCTCCAATATGTCGCGCGCATAGACCGGCAGCAGCGCCGAGGCGCCCGACAGAAGCACGGCGAACAGGTCGAGCGAGATCGCGCCGAGCACGATCTTCTCGCCCCAGATATAGCCGAAGCCGGCAAACAGCGTCTGCATCGTCGGCTTGTCGGTGGCCGTCTGCTGGGCGGGCTTGGGAATGGTGAAGATGAGCGCGGCCGCGGCGAGCATCAGCACCGCGGCTGTAGCGTAGGCGACTTCCGCCGAAACGCCGTAGAGCAGGCCGCCGGCGACCGGGCCGACGATGGTCGCCGTCTGCCAGGCCGACGAGTTCCAGGCGATCGCGTTGGCGAAATCCTCCTGCGGCACGAGATTGGCGAACAGCGAGGAGGAGGCCGGGCCGTAAAAGGCGCGGGCGATGCCGAACATCACCAGCACGATGAAGATCGGCAGAGGGCTGGTCAGGCCGCGCAGCGTCAGAAGCAGCAGGGCCAAGGCGCAGCCGGCCTCGATCAGAGTCGCCAGGGTCATGATCAGGCGGCGGCCGAAGCGGTCGGCGACCACGCCCGTGACCAGGACCAGAAGCAGCGAAGGCAGGAACTGGACGATGCCGACAACGCCGAGGTCGAACGGGTCGCGGGTCAGGTCATAGACCTGCCAGCCGACGGCGACCGACACGATCATGGTGGCGAAGGTCGTGAGGAAGCGCGCCGTCCAATAGCTGAGGAACGGGCGGTGGCGGAAAGCAGCGTAGCGCTGCTCCGGCGATATTTGTTCTGCGGTCATGGAGATAGGCCCCGTTTCGAAAAACACTGGCCAGCGGGGCACTTCCCGAATGGGCGCTGTTCTGGCCAATGAAACTTAATAAAGTTCGCGGCGCATATGCTTCAAAATCGAGTTTGGATCAAGGGCTTTTGGACTTTTCAGCCGATTGCACGAGGAAGTTACCGCCTTAAAGCAGCCGAGATGGCCGCCAACCCGCCGCGCAACTCCGCTTCCTTCGGCCAGCCGAAGCCGAGGCGGAAGAAGCGTTTCGGCATCTCGAACCAGTGGCCGGGACCGACATAGGTGCCGTGCTGCTCCAGCAGCCTTGTGTAGAACTTGTCGAGGTCGAAGCCGGCATCGACGTTGAGCCGCGGGAAGCCGACGACACCACCTTGCGGCCGCACCCAGTCGACGAGAGGCTCGCCTTCGATCCAGACCTGGACGATGTCGCGGCGCCTGGCCATTTCGGGGAGAAGCGAGGCGAGAAAGGCGTCACGGCGTTCGAGCGTGGTGCGCGCGATCGCCTCGTCGATGACGCTGCCGCAAATGCCGATCTGCTCCTTGGCGGCGAGGAAGATTTCCTGCAGCTCCGGATCGCGGGTCACCAGCCAGCCGATGCGGATCCCCGGAATGCCGAACGCCTTGGACAGCGAGCAGACGCTGATGGCGCTTGGGCTGAGCGAGGCCGCCGCGGGCAGGCGTTCGCCGTAGGAGAGGTCGCGATAGGTCTCGTCGACCAGCAGCCGGCACTTGTGATGTTCGGCGAGCGTAATCAACGCGTCGAGATCGGCGCGTATCATCATCGTGCCGGTCGGGTTGTGCGGGCAGGTGACGCTGATCAGTTTCGTGTTCGGCCGCAGCTCGGCCGTGAGGCGTTCGATATCGATGGCAAAGCCCTGGTCGAAATCGAGATCGACATAGGAGATGGCGCAGCCGATCGCCTTGGGTGTCTCGATGTTGGTGGCGTAGTTCGGCCGCACGACCACGAGATGATCGCTGGCCGACAGAAGCGACGTGGCGATGATGAACAGCGCGCCGGCCGCGCCCGCGGTCACCAGCACATCGTCGGGAGAAAGGCCCCTGTCCTGCCCGGCGATCAGCGCCCGCAAGTCCTTGTCGCCGCGATGCTCGCCATAGAACAAGGTGAGGTCGGGCAGCGCGAGGCCGATGTCGGACAGTTTCTGGTCGGCGATCGAGCTCTCGGAAAGGTTGTAGCGGATGCGGCCGTAGCCGTATTCCTCCGGCGCTTCCTTCTCGATCACCATCCTGGCGTAGTTCATGGCTATGTCCCCCAGCGGTTGATCGTTCATGGAAACGACAAACCGATCGTCCTGTCTGCAATTCCGGACGCTTCACGCTTTTCCTGGAATTGCTCTGGTCTCCGGCCGTATCCAAGCCATAAAAGCAGGAAGCCTGCCAGGGCGGATTCCTCGGCAGGCTTGCTTAAACCATTGGTGCAGGCGCGTTATTTCAGGCCGTCGCCTTGGCCTTCCTGCCCTTTGCGGGCTTCGCCGGCACCGGTTCCGCCTTGCGGCCGAGGCC
The DNA here is from genome assembly GCF_006439495.1 of Mesorhizobium sp. B3-1-8. NCBI lineage: Bacteria > Pseudomonadati > Pseudomonadota > Alphaproteobacteria > Hyphomicrobiales > Phyllobacteriaceae > Mesorhizobium > Mesorhizobium sp. B3-1-8. The sequence continues at coordinate 62,151 of NZ_VFTK01000026.1, read as the reverse complement.
GATCGACTTGGCGAGCTGCGAGCGCGACGCCGCGTAATTTGGCGCGACCATCGGGTAATCCACGGGGAGGCCCCATTTGGTGCGGTAGGCTTCGGGCGTCAGGCCGAAATGCACGCCGATATGGCGCTTCAGCGATTTGAACTTCTTCCCGTCCTCGAGGCAGATGATGTAGTCCGGCGTCACCGAGCGCCTGGGATTGACGGCGGGAACCGGCGGGGGCGCCGCGGGCTCCGCCGGCCGGCTTATCCCGCCGATCGAGGAGGCGACGCTGGCGATCAGTTCGCCCAGGCCCGAAGCAGGCAGGCGGTTTTTCGCGACATAAGCCGATACGATGTGAGCGGTGAGCTCGAGCAGGTCGACTTCCCTGGCTGTACTGGTGTCCTCGTCCACGTAGTCCCTCCATATTGCCGCAAGGCCGCGAAAACGCTGCGGTCTTCGCGGTGTGTAATGTCAAAGCGCCGCGAGCGTTGTTTTGCGAATCCGGAAAGGTGCTTGGCGCCGCAGGCCCGCGAATTCCTAGTCGGCAAATCTGCGCGACGCAATGATCTGTCGTGTCATTACACGCTGTTTTGAACAATTATACTGAAATGTAACAATATCAGACGATCAGCGCCTTGTCGCGCCATAGTCGAAATCCACCCGCGAAAGCGCGAGTGTTGTCGCCGCGCCGGGATTTTTCAGGCAATTCATCGAGCTTGTCGACATTGCCGCCGCCGATCACGACATAGTCCGGCTGCAAGGCGGCGCGAAGCCTGTCGACCACGTCGAATACGTATTTGCGCCATCTCTTCTTCCCGCGCTTTACCAGGCCGCGTTCGCCGACATAATCCTCGAAACTGGCGCCTTTTTTGTAGGGCAGGTGGGCAAGCTCCATGGGCTGCCCGACATTCTTGATGATCATGGCGGCGCCCAGGCCCGTGCCAAGGCCGAGGAAGAGCATGCGGCCGCCGTCATAGCTGCCGATCGCCTGCATCAGCGCGTCGTTGACGAGCTTCACCGGCTTGCCGAAGGCGGCGGTGAAATCATAGCCGTTCCAGCCCTTGCCGAGATTGAAGGGGTCGAGCGAGGGCTTGTTGTCGCGCACGGGACCGGGATAGCCCATCGAGATGACGTCGTAGTCCAGGTCCTCCGCCAGTTTCTTCACCGAAGCGACGACCTGGTCAGGGGTCAGGCTCGGCCCGGACGCGACGCGGCGCATCTCGCCGCCGGCGCTGGTGAGGATTTTTACATGCGAGCCACCGACATCGATGGCGAGCACGATCGGATCGCTGCTCGCCGCGGCGGTTTTTGCTGCCTTCGCCATCCCGTCCTCCCCGAAGTTACTTGCTCGGATTGATCCAGCCATCGGGCGGGCCGAAGCCGTTCATGGCATCGGCCGGCCCCCAGGTCTTGGGCGCATAGAGTGCCGGCGCCGTGGTGTCGCCAAGCACCGGCCCGACGATACGCCAGGCAAGCTCGGCCGCGTCCTGGCGCGTGAAGAGCTGGCCGTTGCCGTTCATGGCGTCGCCGATCAGCCGCTCATAGGGCGGCATGTCGCCCTTGGTGTCGTCGAGCGCGGTCAGCTCAACCTGCTCGCCGATCATGTCGTCGCCGGCGACCTTGCGCTGGGCGCCGATCGAAATCGCCACCTGCGGGTCGATGCGGAAGCGCACATAATTGGCGTCGCCCGGCTTGATCGGGTCGAAGACGTCAAGCGGCGGCCGCTTCATACGCACGATCACCTCGGTGGCGTGCACCGGCATGTTCTTGCCGGCGCGGATGAAGAAAGGCACGTCCTGCCAGCGCCATGTGTCGACGAAGAAGCGCACCGCCGCGAAGGTCTCGACCGGCGAGTTGGGCCTGACGCCCGGTTCGGCCAGATAGCCGTCGAACTGGCCACGCACGACATCGCCCTTGGTCAGCGTGCGAATGGCGCGCAGCACCTGCACCTTCTCGTCGATCAGGTCGTCGGCCGAGCGGCCGACCGGCGGTTCCATGGCCAAAAGCAGCAGGATGTTGAGCAGGTGGTTCTCGATCACGTCGCGGATGCAGCCGACATCGTCATAGAATTTGCCTCGGCCCTCGATGCCGAAATCCTCAGCCATGGTGATCTGGACGCTTTCGACGAAGTTGCGGTTCCAGATCGGCTCGAGGAAGGCGTTGGCGAAGCGGAAATAGAGGAGGTTCTGGATCGCTTCCTTGCCGAGATAGTGGTCGATGCGGAAGATCGACTGTTCGTCGAACACCAGATGCAGCACCCGGTTCAGCCAGCGCGCCGACTGCAGATCGTGGCCGAACGGCTTTTCCACCATCAGCCGCGCGCCGCGCGCGGTGCCGGACTGCTCCAGTCCTTGCACGACGGTTTCGAACATGGTCGGGGGGACGGCCATGTAGTGCAGCGGCCGCTGCGCGGAACCCAGCGCCGTCTTCAGCTTCTCGAAGGTCGCGCCGTCGCGGTAGTCGCCGCTGACATAGCGCAGCAGCGAGGCGAGCTTGGCGAAGACCTTGTCGTCGATCGAACCCAGCGCCGTGACGATGCCGTCGCGGGCGCGGTCCACCAGTTTGGGGAGTTCCCAGGGTTCGAAGGCGACGCCGATCACCGGCTCGGTCAGCGTCCCCTTGGCGACCATCTGGTAGAGCGCCGGGAAAATCTTCTTGTGCGCAAGGTCGCCGGTCGCTCCGAAAAGCACCAGCGTGTCGGACCTCTCCTGGCTCATGCCGTTTCTCCCCTCACGCCTTCGGCTTTTCGATATGGCCGCCGAAGGCGTAGCGCATGGCGGACAAAAGCTTGTCGGCGAATTGCGATTCGCCCTGCGAGGAGAAGCGGTCGAACAGCGCCGAGGACAGCACCGGCGCCGGGACGCCGGTGTCGATCGCCGCCTTCAGCGTCCAGCGGCCTTCGCCGGAATCGGAGACGCGGCCGCCGAACTGGGCGAGCGCCGGATCGCTCTTCAACGCGCCGGCGGTGAGATCGAGCAGCCAGGAGCCGATGACGCTGCCGTGCCGCCAGACCTCGGCGACGGCGGGCAAGTCGACGTCGAACTGGTAGTATTGCGGGTTTTCCAATGGGCTGGTCTCGGCGTCCGCGGTGCGCTGCCTTTTGCCGGCATTGGCCGACTTCAGGATGTTCATGCCCTCGGCATAGGCGGCCATGACGCCGTATTCGATGCCGTTATGCACCATCTTGACGAAGTGGCCGGCGCCGCTCGGCCCGCAATGGAGATAGCCGAAGGGCGCCGTGCCGGCATCCTTGGGCGGGTTGGCGCCCGCATCGGCGCCTGGCGCCAGCGTGGCGAAGACCGAATCGAGATGCTTAACCGCATCGTCGGGGCCGCCGATCATCAGGCAGTAACCCCGCTCCAGGCCCCAGACGCCGCCGCTGGTGCCGACATCGACGAAGTTGATGCCTTTCACCGCCAGCTTCGCCGCCTGGTCGACGGCATCGTGGTAGTAGGAATTGCCGCCGTCGATGATGATGTCGCCCGGCTCCATCAGTGCTGCGACCTGGTCGACGATCTTGCCGGTGATCGCGGCCGGCAGCATCAGCCAGGCGCAGCGCGGCTTGGCGATCTTGCCGACGAATTCCTCCAGCGAGGCCGCGCCAATGGCGCCGTCCTTGACCATGCCGGCGACGCTTGCCGAATTGATGTCGTAGACGACGCATTCATGGCCGTCGCGCATCAGGCGCCGCACCATGTTGGCGCCCATCCTGCCCAGTCCCATCATTCCGATCTGCATGGTTTCATCCCGATTGCTTGAGGAAAGAAGAAATCTACTGGCCCTGTTGCGTCGATTTATGACGCGTCGATGCCGACGCTGAAGTCGACATTCTCCCAACGCATCGCCCCGGGCCAGAAAAAAGTGAAGACGATGGTGGTTCCCGGCCGCAGGCGGCTAACGGGCAAATCCACCAGATGAATGCCGAACGCATTTTCGGCCGTCCTGCTGTCCTGCACGGTCAGCCATTTGTCGCTGCTCCAATGGACGACGCCGGGCGCCGACAATTCGACGCGAAGGGCCTTGCCGGCGGGAATGGAGCGGATCTTGTTGTTGAAGCGCCAGATCCGTCGCGGCGAGACCGTCTTGCCCTTGATGTAGCGCTCGACGCCCTGCGGCGGCAGGTCGAAGACGGCGCCGTCGCGCAGCGAGCGCAAAAGCTTGATGTGCTCGGCATGCGCCCAGACCAGCGGCATGGCGCTGCCGGAAGCGGCGCCCAGCCGCAATTCACGGTCCGGCATGTCCGGGCGATCCCAGACCTGTTCCGGCAGAAGGCCGCCGACGCCGGCCGAGCGTTCGAAAGTCTCAAGCAGTTGCGCCGCTTTGTCCTTGCGGCCGGCGGCCAACTCGTAATGGGCGCGCTCGCCGGCAAGCAGCGGCCACGGCCGCCCCCGGCCGGTGCCGTCGAAGGGTGCCCCGTCCTCATGCTCGCCATAGCCGTCGCCGGTATAGCGGTACCAGAGCGGCCCTTGCGGCAGATCGCGGCGCAGCTCGGCGTCGATCGCCTTGACGGTGTTGAGGATGCGCGGATCGTCAGCGGCTCTGAGCCCGAAACGCACCAGCGCCAGGGCATCCGGGCTGATGATGGCCTCGGCCGGTCTGTCGGTATCGGCCGGCGGCCGGTTCTTGATCGGCACGAAGCCGTCCTTCGGCGACGCGGCGCCGCCATCGTCGGGCGGGGCGATACGGACATAATAGCCTTCGATGCCCGCCCCGGCGCTTGCCGGGGTGCCGGTGACATAGGTCCAGCGCTCGATCTGGTCGTTCCAGCAATCGGCGATCTCGCGCAGGTAGTTTGCCGGCTCATTTTTACCGGAGGCGTCCAGCATGTCGGCAGCTGCGAGCAATGCGGCTATTTCCACGGCCAGCGTGAACGGGCTGTAGCCGGCGTCCTCTTCCCAGCGATCCTCGCCGGTGACCGGGCCGTTGCGCACGACATAGGCGGCCGCGTTCTCGATCATCGCCAGGAAGTCGGCGAGCTTCGACTTCGGCAGGTGACCGGCGCGGCGCAACGCATCGGCAAGCAGCAGCGGAAAGGCGCATTCGTCCATCTGGATGCCGGGCCAATAGGCGGTCCCGTCGGACCAGCAATTCTGCGGCCAATGGCCGTCCGGCTGCTGGATCGAACGCAGATAGGTGAGGATCTGCAGCGCCTGCCTGCTGTCACCGGCAGCGAGGAAGCCGCCCGCCGTCTCGACCAGGTCGCGCGGCCAGACGAGGTGATAGCCGCCGAGATCGTCGTCGCCCTTGTTGAAACCCCAAGGGATCGACAGGCTGGCAACGGCGGCGCCAAGCCTGGCGATCGACAGATGCGTCGCCAGCACCGCGCTGCTGACGCGGTAGGCGTTCAGACCGGAGGCGGCGCGACGGTCGAGTCTTTCCAGCCCAGCCTGGAATTTCCGCCAGTTCTCGACATAGGTTTTCGCAGCCGGCTCGAAGCCCTGTTTCAGGCTTGCAATTGCAAGGTCGGCGGCTTCCTCAGGCGAAGCGCCGAAGCCGAGCGCCAGCAAAGCGGCCGACTTGCCGGCCGAAAAGCCGATCTCGCCGGTCAGCGCGACATTGCCGTCCTCGGCCACCCGACTTGAGGGATCGAGCGCGCCGTTGTCGTGCAATTGCTGCCAGCCGTCGGAGAAGCCGACATAGCCGGCCGAGCAGGCGCCCCAGGGCAAGGAGGAGGCGAGCGCAAGCGATACGCCGCGTCCGGTGGCGAAAAGAATGCGCTGTCCCTTGTGCTCGCCGATCCAGGCGGTGTTGCCCATGCCGGCATTGACGAGATGCGGCGCCAGCAGCGCGTAGACGCGGTAATCGGCAGCCTGGCCCTTGAGGACGGTGAAACTGGTTTCCTGCAGCAGGACTGCTCGTTTCGGATCCGTAACAATGCGCTTTTCAATCCTGTAGGCACCGTCGGAAGCAATGTTGGTCAGCCGGTAGCCAGGGACACCGTCCTCGAAAGGTTCGACGGTGTGGGCCGCATCGCGCTTCTCTTCGGAAAAATAGCCGCCGGGACCGGTCACGACCAGCCCCAGGTCACGCGTGCAGGCGCTGTCGAGGCGCGGATAATAGATCTCGTTCAGAATGCCGTGACTGATGGTGAACCAGAGCGGGCTTTTTGCCGAAAGCGCGGTGCCGACACCGCTTTTGGCGCTTGATGTCCAGCGTGCCGGTATTCCGGGCGCGCCTCGAGCAACGGTCGGCGTCACTGCCATGCAATCTGTCTCCTGCCCGTGTTCCTAGACCATGACGCGGCGGCTTATCAATCGTCGCACCGCAAGTTGATCGACGGCGCCAAGGCTTTGCAGTTGACAGCTTGCGGTTCGTCTGAATTTGTCTGACAATAGATAAAAAACAGGGACTGCACGTAACGATCATCAGGCAATATCAGCAACCTCGGGAGGAACCGACATGAAGAAACTGCTCGTATTGAGTGCACTTGCGGCGATGCTCGCCTCGGGCACCGCGCTTGCCGACACCAGCGGCAAGAAGATCGCCTTCTCCAACAATTATGCCGGCAATTCGTGGCGCCAGGCGATGCTCGACAGCTACGGCATCGTCACCAAGAAGGCGGTCGACGACAAGATCGTCGCCGCGGCGGACGTCTTCACCACCGCCGACAAGGAAGTGCCGACCCAAGCCGCCCAGGTGCAGAACCTGATCCTGCAGGGCTATGACGCCATCGTCATCAACGCCGCCTCGCCGGATGCGCTCAACGGCGCCATCAAGCAGGCCTGCGATGCCGGCATAACCGTCGTCTCCTTCGACGGCACTGTCACCGAACCCTGCGCCTACCGCGTCGTCGTCGACTTCAAGGACATGGGCAAGCAGGAAGTCGAGCAGATGGCCAAGTTCCAGCCCAAGGGCGGCAATCTGCTGGAAATCCGCGGTCTCGCCGGCACCTCGATCGACGATGCCATCCATGCCGGCATCCTCGAAGGCGTCGCCGCCCATCCGGAGTTCAAGATCGTCGGTTCGGTGACCGGCGACTGGGACCAGACCACGGCGCAGAAGGCGGTGGCGACCATCCTGCCATCGCTGCCCGATGTCGTCGGCATCGTCGACCAGGGCGGTGACGGTTATGGCGCCGCGCAGGCCTTCGCCGCAGCCGGCAAGCCGCGCCCGACCATCATCATGGGCAACCGCCAGGACGAGCTGAAGTGGTGGAAGGAGCAGAAGGAAAAGGACGGCTACCAGACCTGGTCGGCCTCGATCGCGCCCGGCGTGTCGACGTTGGCCTTCTGGGTGGCGCAGCAGGTGCTCGACGGCCGCAAGGACATCCCGCACGATCTTCTGGTGCCTTATCTGGCCTTCACCCAGGACGATTTCGAGGCCGCGCTGCCGAACATCAAGGAAGGCGGCGTCGCCACCCACGAATACACGCAGGAAGACGCCATCGCGGCCATCAAGGCCAACATCAAGCAATAGTGGTGGGCAGGTTGCCGCCCGCATCGCCAACCGGATAAAAGTTGAGAATGCTCCAGGCTATTGCGGATATCGTCAGACTGGACGGCGCCGAAAAGCATTTCGGCGCCGTCCGGGCGCTTAACGGCGTCGACTTCCATGTCGGCGCTGGCGAATGCGTCGGGTTGGTCGGACATAACGGCGCCGGCAAGTCGACGCTCATGCACATGGTGGCCGGCACGCTGCGACCGGATGGCGGGCAGATCGCCGTGCGCGGCAATCAGGAGGCGAGCTATTCGGTGGCGCGGGCGCTCGAGCTCGGCATACGCTGCGTGTTTCAGGAATTGTCGCTCTGCCCCAATCTCAGCATTGCCGAGAATACGCGCATCAACCATCCCTCGCTCACCGGTTTCGGCTGGCGGCGCAAGGCCGCGGATCTCATCCGCGCCAAGCTCGACGAGATCTTTCCCGACCACGGCATTTCGGCGGACGATATCGCGGGCGACCTTTCGATCGGCAGGCGGCAGATGGTCGAGGTGGCGCGCGCCTTCACGCTGACCCGCGAGCCGCTGCACCTTGTCATCCTCGACGAGCCGACCTCCTCGCTCGATGCGCATACGGCGGGGCAATTGCTTTCATTCGTGCGCCGCTTCGTCGAAAAGGGCGGCAGCTGCATCCTGATCTCGCATGTGCTGGGCGAGGTGTTGCAGAACGCCGACCGCATCGTGGTGATGCGCGACGGCAAGGTGGTCGCGGCGGATGCCGCCAATGCCTTCGATCGCGATAAGCTGGTCGCCGCCATGGGTGGCGCCGAAGGGCATCACAAAGCCGCCGCCGAGGCCCGCAAGAGCGAGCCTGGCGCGCTCAGGGTTCGCGCGCGCCCGGCCAGGCAGCAGGACGGCAAGGAGCTTGTCGCCCGCGCCGGCGAGATCATCGGGCTTGCCGGCCTTGCTGGGCACGGCCAGACGGACCTGCTCCTGGCCATATTCTCAGCTGCCTCCCGCGCCAGGGCAGGCATCGAGGTCACCGCGCCGGTGGCGCTGGTCGCCGGCGACCGCCAGTCGGACGGCATCTTTTCGCAATGGTCGATCGCGCAGAATATCGGCATCCGCTCGCTGGCCCGGCTGCGCAACGGCCTGCTGATCTCGCCGCAGCGCGAGGCCGAGCTCGCCGAATTCTGGAAGCAGAAGATCGGCATCCGCACGCCGGACATGAACAACAACATCTTCTCGCTGTCGGGCGGCAACCAGCAGAAGGCGCTGTTTGCCCGCGCGCTCGGCTCCGACGCCGAGATCGTGCTGATGGACGATCCGATGCGCGGCGTCGATATCGGCACCAAGCTCGAAGTCTACGATCTCGTGCGCGAGGAGGCTGCCAAGGGCCGCACTTTCCTCTGGTACACCACAGAGACCGAGGAGCTCGACAATTGCGATCATGTCTATGTCTTCAAGAACGGCCGCATCGTCGCCAACCTTGGGCGCGACGAGTTGACGGAGGAAAAGATCATCCAGTCCTCGTTCGGCGATGCGGCCTGAGATGACCGCGATCGCTCCCGGCACGCTCCCGAAATCCTCGCCGCGCGGCAGCGCTGCCCGGGCGCGCCTGCTGCGCGGCCTCTTGCCGGCCTTGTCGCTGGCGCTGGTGCTGATCGCGATCGCCTGGCTCAATCCGCGCGCCATCAGCTATTTCGGCTTCAACCTGATGCTCAACCTGGCGATCCCGATCGCGCTGGCGACGATCGCGCAGATGTTCGTCATCGCCGGCAACGAGCTCGACCTTTCGATAGGGACGTTCGTGGGGTTTGTCGGCTGCGTGACTGCAACTTGGCTTAGGGATGCGCCGCTCATCGGCATCGTGGTTCTGCTGGGATCGATCGGCGTCTATGCCTTGCTCGGCGCGCTGATCCATCTGCGCAATTTGCCGTCGATCGTTGTCACGCTCGGCATGAGTTTCGTCTGGCAGGGGCTTGCCATCCTGGTCCTGCCCAAGCCGGGCGGCAAGGCGCCGGACTGGCTGCTTTCGATCATGTCCTTCAAGCCGCCCTACATCCCGTTTCCGATCCTTGCCGCGCTGCTGATCGCCGCGGTCGTGCATTTCGGCCTGATGCGCACGTCCTATGGCGTGATCCTGCGCGGTTCCGGCGGCAACGCCGCGGCGCTGAGGCGCGCCGGCTGGTCGTTGCTCAAGACCAAGGTCGTGCTGTTCGCGCTGACAGGCCTGTTCGGCGTGCTTTCCGGCATGGCGCTGATCGGCATCACCACCTCGGCCGACGCCAATATCGGCAACGGCTACACACTGCTGTCGATTGCCGGCGTCATCCTCGGCGGCGGCGAGTTCGTCGGCGGGCGCGTGTCGCCGATCGGCGCGGTGCTCGGGGCGCTGACGCTGGCGCTGGCCGCATCACCGCTCTTGACCTTCATGCACATCCCGCCCGACTGGCAGGTGGCCGCCAATGGCGCGATCCTGATCATCGTGCTTGCCGCGCGGGTGCTGATCAGCCGCAGGGAGAGGTAGCGATGGCCTCGCTGCGTATGGTGCTTGAAAAACCCTGGATCTGGTCCTTCGTCGGCGCGCTGGTCGTCTGGCTGGCAACGATTGTCTTCACCGGCGGCTATGGCGCCGGCGGCATGGTCACGGCGGCGCTCTCGCTTGCCGTCTTCACCGTCATCGTCGGCGTTGGCCAGATGTTCGTCATCACGCTGGGACCCGGCAATGTCGACCTGTCGCTGCCGGCCAATATCGGGCTGGCCAGCGCGGTCGCGATGAAGGTGATGGGCGGCAGCGATGCCATGATCGTCGTCGGGCTGCTCGCGGCACTTGCTTGCGGCGCCGCGATCGGCGCCATCAACTACCTGCTGATCTGGGCGCTAAGGATACCGCCGATCATCGCCACGCTGTCGGCGAGCTTCATCATCCAGTCCGTCGACATCAGCTATGGCCGCGGGTTGCAGATCAAGCCGCCGCCGGGTTTCGCCGACTTCACCAACTGGCAGGTGCTGGGCATTCCGGTGCTGGCGATGCTGACGGTGGTCTTCACCGTCGGCGCCGCGCTTGCGCTGCAGCGCATGATCTACGGCCGCTCGGTGCTGGCGATCGGCCAGAACATCCGCGCCGCCTGGCTCGCCGGCGTCCATGTCGGCCGCATCCGCTTCCTCACCTACACGCTGTGCGGTGCGCTGGGCGGCATCGACGGGGCGCTGCTCGCCGGTTATTTCCGCGGCGCCAATGTCGACATCGGCAACGAATACCTGCTGGCCTCGATCGCGGTCGTGGTCATCGGCGGCACCTCGGTCGCCGGCGGCAAGGCCAACGTGCCGGGCGTCTGGGGCGCCGGCCTGTTCCTGGTGCTCTTGCTCACCATGCTCAACACCTTCGGCGTCAGCGCCGGCGTGCGGCTGGTGCTGACCGGACTGATCATCGTCGGCGTAATCACGGCGGCCGGCGGCGAGAAGGCGGTGCGGTGAGGGTTCCCCCCGCCATTTCCCGGCGAGGCTAAGGTCTCGCCCTATTTAGCGGCCTTGGCCCGCGCGATCGCGTCGACGATCATCTTCTTGGCATATTTGGAGTCGTGCCAGCCCTCGATCTTGACCCACTTGCCGGGCTCGAGATCCTTGTAATGCTCGAAGAAGTGCTGCACCTGCTGGCGCGTGATTTCCGGCAGATGCGTGTATTCGGTGACGTTCTCGTAGCGCAGAGTCAGCTTCGGCGAGGGAACGGCAATCACCTTCTCGTCCTGGCCGGCATTGTCTTCCATGATCAAGACGCCGATCGGCCGAACATTGATGACGCAGCCTGGCACCAGCGCGCGCGTGTTGCAGACCAGAACGTCGATCGGGTCGCCGTCGCCCGACAGCGTGTGCGGCACGAAGCCGTAATTACCGGGATAGCGCATCGAGGTGTGCAGGAAGCGGTCGACGAACAGCGTGCCGGCCTCCTTGTCCATCTCGTATTTGATCGGCTCGCCGCCGATCGGCACCTCGATGATGACGTTGACGTCGTCAGGTGGGTTCTTTCCGGTCGCAATCGCTTCGATACGCATGATCTATCCCTCTCTCGATTCCAAGACCGATAGCGGGCGAAACGTCATGGTGCAATGCGGTGAATAGCACTGAACGCTAATGAAAGCGCACAGTTTGTGATGGCCTGTAACTTAGGCGACGCTAGTCATTCCAGACGAAGGCGACCTTCTTCAGCGCCTTCTGCTCGAAGACCTCGACGCCTTCGGCGATATCACGGCCGCCATTGCCGGCATAGAAGGCCAGGGCGTTGTGGTTGTCTTCCAGCGCCCAGACCACCAGGCCACGCAGGCCATGGTCGGCGAGCCGGGCCTTGGCCGCCTTGAACAGCCGGCTGCCGAGCCCGATGCCCTGGTATTCAGGACGCAGGTAAAGCTCGTAGATCTCGCCTTGCTGCCTGAGCTCGCGGGCGCGGTTCTTGCCGATCGTGGCATAGCCGGCGACCGTCCCGCCGATCTCGACCACCAGCACGGTGGCGGCGCGGCGAATCGCGTTGGCCCACCAGTCGACGCCGCGGCGGTTGATCATCGAGGTCAGCGTGCGGTGCGGGATGATGCCGGAATAGGCGCCGTGCCAAGCCTGCTGGTGCACCTCGGCGATGGCGCTCGCGTCGCGCGGCTCTGCCTTCCGGATGTCGATCGTCAGCGTGTTCATGATTGGTTAACCATAAACCCGCATCGGCTGATTGCAAAGAGTCCGCCAAACCCCTTCGACGCTTTCGCACAGGCGAAAGGCGCGTGAGCGGACAAGGCGCCTCAGATTTCGACGAGATGATCGTCGAGCTCGTTGGCGTCGCCTTCGGTCACCGGGAAATGCTCGGCGAGGACCGCGCCGACCGTGCCGATGGCCTTGACGAAGCCGTCGGGCAGCCGGTCGTCGCCGGCATGTTTCGTCAGGTCGCGCACAACGCCGTCCCAGACATGCTGGCCGACCTTGGCATCGATGCCGGCGTCGGCGACGACCTCGGCATAGCGCTCGGCGATGGAGACGAAGATGAGCACGCCAGTGCGCGCCTGCGTGCGGTGGACGTTGCGGGCCAGGAACTGCTTCATCGCATTGGCGTGCGCCGCCTGATAGCGCAGCCTTCTCGGCACGAAATGAATGCGCAAGGCGGGCAGAAACCAGAGCAGGGCAAGGACCGAGGCCTGCGCCAGCACTTGTGCCAGGACGAAATGCGGCAGCCGGATGGTCAGCCACAAGCCCTCCAGCCCGTAGGCGACGGCAAGGCTGGCGATGAACAGGCCGATCGTCGTCGTGAACGCAGCCGGAAAGAAGTAGCCGTCGCTGGCTCGAGCGACGACGCAGTAGATCTCGCCGTCGGTCTTCAACTCGGCCGCCCGGATCGCCTCGGCGATGCGGTCATGGTCCTCGGCGCTTATCGATCGCGTTGCCATGATGCCTCACCAGCTTCCCGAGGAGCCGCCGCCACCGGACGAGCCGCCGCCGCCGGAAAATCCGCCACCGCCGCCACCCGACGACCAGCCTCCGCCGCCCGACGACCAGCCACCGCCACTCGACGAGGAGGATCGCCGGCCAGGCTCGAAAGTCATGCCGAGCCAGCGGTAGCGGCCGGGTCCGATCTTCTGGCCGAAGATCGGCGGCAGCACCGTCATCGCGATCCCGCCGAAGAAGATCAGCGCCCAGATGGTGATGAAGATGGCGAAGAACAGGTCGTCGGAGTTGAACGGCGCCTGCTCGTTGCGCTTGCCGCGCGCTTCGAGCTCCTCCGGATTGCCCTCCAGCACCATGATCATGTCGTCGACAGCCTTGGTGATGCCGCCGGAGAAATCGCCGACGCGGAAAGCCGGCACCATGTCGTTCTCGATGATCAGCTTGGTGTGCAGGTCGGTGAGCGTGCCTTCGAGACCATAGCCGACCTCGATGCGCATCTTGCGGTCGTTGGGCGCCACCAGGAGCAGCACGCCGTTGTTTTCCTTGGCCTGGCCGAGCTTCCAGAAGCGGAACAGCCGGTTGGCGTAAGGCTCGATCTCCTCGCCGCCGAGGCTGGGTATGGTGGCGACGACGATCTGGTCCGAGCCTTTTGTCTCGAAGTCGGCAAGTTTCTGGGTCAGCGTCGCGCGCGTACCGGCATCGATGATGCCGGCGTTGTCGACGACGCGGCCGGTCAGCGCGGGAAGGTCGGCGGCGAGGGCGGCGAGAGGGAGGAGGAGAAAGGCAAGAAGGCCAAGATAGACGAGGTAGCCGCGAGGCACCCCCCTCTGGCCTGCCGGCCATCTCCCCCGCAAGGGGGGAGATTGATAGCTTCGTCGCCGGCTTTCTCTTTCAGACGCTGAAAATTGGCGAAAGCGCGGATGACGGCTGATCTCCCCCCTTGCGGGGGAGATGTCCGGCAGGACAGAGGGGGGTGTGAAGGAACTCAAGGCCTGCAAGCTCGATTAAATTTCAGTCGAGGCTCTCACCCGCCCTGCTTGGTGGTGCTCGTGCCGAAATCGACCTTCGGCACCTGCATCTTGTCCTCTTCCACCGTGAAGTTGGCGTAAGGTTCGTTGCCGCGGAACCACAACGTCGCCCACAGCACGGACGGGAAGGTCTTCAGCGTCAGATTGTAGTCCCTGACCGCCTGGATGTAGTCGCGTCGCGCCACCGCGATGCGGTTCTCGGTGCCTTCGAGCTGCGCCTGCAACGCCAGGAAGTTCTGGTTTGCCTTGAGGTCGGGATAGGCTTCCGACACCGCGATGAGCCGCGACAGCGCGCTGGTCAGCCCGGCCTGGGCATCCTGGAACTTCTTCAGCGCCTCGGGATCCTTCAGCGTGTCGGGCGTCACCGTGATCTGCGTCGCCTTGGCGCGCGCCTGGACGACCGCGTCGAGCGTATCCTTTTCATGCGAGGCATAGCCTTTCACCGTCTCGACCAGGTTCGGGATCAGGTCGGAACGGCGCTGATACTGGTTGAGCACCTCGCTCCAGGCCGCCTTGGCGTTCTCTTCCGCCGTCGGAATGGTGTTGTAGCCGCAGCCGGCAAGCAGCGGCAGCACGAAAGCCATCATCAGGAAGGCAGGCAGATTGCGGAAGACGGAAGGTGGTGAGAGGCGCTCTGTAATCATGGTTGGTCCCTCGACAGAAGTTGCATGCGAAGCATTACCACAATCCACGCGTAAGAAAATGTCCGGCCGATGACGCCGATTCCGACGCGGGCGCGAGCCGCTGTGAATAGTCGAGCGAACAGGATTCCCTCAATTTGTCTGACGCAATTCCGGTCGGAAGGCTACGGCGAAGTCGCCGAGTCTAAACGCTTCGCACTTTTCCTGGAATTGCTCTAAGCTCCGGGCAGGAAAGGGCAATTGCATGGCCGAGCGCCGGGACGACGAGACCGAATCGCGCCGCATCCTCGAACGCGTGGCGCGCGAGACGGCGCCGGGCGGCGCGTCGTTCATCGCACGCACGGCGAAGGACGCGCGCGACCGTGTCATCGCCGCCGACGCCGACCGCGCCGATCCCATCGAATATTGGGGAACCCGCATTGGCCGAACGCTCGGTTTCGTCATTGCCATTGGGCTATTGGCCTGGCTGGTGTATGCCGCCACACGTGGCGGCTAGGATTCAGATTCCATGAATGCAGAAAAAACCGACGCGCCGCGCGCGGTCATCGTCATCTCCAGCCATGTCGCCCGCGGTTCGGTCGGCAACCGCGCCGCGGTCTTTGCGCTGGAGACGCTGGGTTTCCCGGTCTGGGCGGTGCCCACCGTCATCCTGCCCTGGCATCCGGGCCACAGCCGGGCCACGCGCATCGTGCCGCCGCTCGATCAGTTCAAGGCGCTGATGGCCGATCTCGAGCGGGCGCCCTGGCTGGGCGAGGTGAGGGCCGTGCTGTCGGGCTATCTCGGCGAGGCCGGCCAGGCCGACGCGGTCGCCTCGCTGGTCGCCGCCGTCAAGGAAAAGACGCCGAACGCGCTTTACGTCTGCGACCCGGTGATGGGCGATTCCGGCGGGCTCTACGTGCCCGAGCCGACGGCCGTCGCCATGCGCGACAAGTTGATGCCGATCGCGGATATCGCGACGCCCAACCGCTATGAGCTGGAATGGATGGCGGGCGCGCCGCTGCCCGACATCAAGGCGGTGACGGCGGCGGCGCTTCATGCCGGCCCTTCGACCATGCTGGTGACCTCGGCGCCCGCCATGATGACGGGCGGCACCGGCAATTTCCTGCTCGACGGCAGCCAGGCGCTGCTTGCCGAGCACCGCGTGATCGAGAAGCCGCCGAATGGGCTCGGCGACCTGACGGCCGCCGTCTATCTGGCGCGCGTTCTCTCCGGCCAGGCGCCGGTCAAGGCGCTGCAATCGACCACCGCCGCGGTCTACGAGATCCTCGCCCGCACCGCCAAGCGCGGCGGCGACGAGCTGCAGCTCGAAACCGACGCGCAGAGCCTGTCGCATCCGATGGCCATGGTGCAGCTGCGCCACCTGCTGCATCCGGGGCGGGACAAGCGGGCGTGACGCCAGACGGCGGCCTGGCCGGCGTCGACGGCTGCAAGGCCGGCTGGATCGCCGTCCACCGCGAAGCGGGCGTCGCGCCGTCGGTTTCGGTCTTCCCGAGCTTCCAGTCGCTGCTCGACGCGCTGCCGAATGCCACCATCGCCGTCGACATGCCGATCGGCCTGCCGGATTTTTCGCGCAAGGGCGGCCGCGGACCGGAAGCGCTGGTGCGGCCGCTGCTCGGGGCGCGGCAATCGAGCGTGTTCGCCATCCCATCCCGAGCGGCGCTCTATGCCGACACCAGCGACTTCACCACGATCGAGGCCTGGTATGCGGCGCACCGGCTGGCAAGCGCGGTGGCGATGGAGACCTCCGACCCGCCGCGCGGCATTTCGATACAGGCCTTCGGTATTTTTTCAAAAATCCGCGAGATCGACCAGTTGGTGATCGCACGGCCCGATTTGCGTCGCCGCATCTTCGAATCGCATCCGGAAAGGGCGTTCTGCCGGCTGAATGGCGGCACGGCGATGGCCTTGCCGAAGAAGATCAAGGGCGCGGTCAACCCGGCCGGCATGGAGGAGCGCAAGGCGCTGCTTTGCCGGCATGGCTACGAGAAAGCCTTTCTCGACCAGGCAGCGCCGCGAGGCGCCGCGAGCGACGACTTCCTCGATGCGGCGGCGATGATGCTGATTGCCGGGCGGATCGCCAGCGGCGAGGCGCGACCGTCGCCCGATCCGCCGCTGGCCGACCGTTTCGGCATCCCCGTTGCCATCTGGGCGTGACGCATATCGGGCCGAGCCATGATTGCCGCAACGATTGCGACGCAGCGATCCGCAATTCGGCATTGCCCGCGACCGGCTTTTGCCGTTAGAGCCTTTTTCCATCGCAACGAGCTGCCGCCTCAACCCCCGGAAAGGCTCTAGCCGCCAATGCCCCATCTGCCCGAGCACCTGCTGAACGGCTACCGCAACTTCATGACCGGTCGCTATCCTACCGAAAGCGACCGCTACCGCTCGCTGGCGCGGGAAGGCCAGGCGCCGGAGACGATGATCGTCGCCTGCTGCGATTCCCGCTCGGCCCCGGAAGCGATCTTCGACGCAGGACCGGGCGAGCTCTTCGTGCTGCGCAATGTCGGCAATCTGGTGCCGCCCTACGAGCCGGACGGCGAATTCCATTCGACCTCGGCCGCGCTCGAATTCGCCGTGCAGAGCCTCAAGGTGAAGAACATCGTGGTGATGGGACACGGCCGCTGCGGCGGCATTCGCGCCGCGCTCGACACCAATGCGGCGCCGCTGTCGCCCGGCGACTTCATCGGCAAATGGATGAGCCTGATCGCGCCCGCCGCCGAGACGGTGGCTGCCAGCACGATGATGACGGCGACGGAGCGCCAGACGGCGCTGGAACGCATCTCCATCCGCTATTCGATCGCCAATCTCAGGACCTTTCCCTGCGTCTCGATCCTCGAAGGCAAGGGACGGCTCTCGCTGCACGGCGCCTGGTTCGACATCTCGACCGGGGAGCTCTGGGTGATGAACAAGGACACCGGCGATTTCGAGCGGCCGGAGCTGTGACGGAGGGATAATGCCCCGGAGCCGGTGGAAGGTCTTTCTCGCGGCGACGCTGCTCATGTCCACGATCGCCCGCGCCAGCGCCGATGACGGCGCCATCATCGACCGCTGGTACTCGGCGCTGCTGGTCGCCGACCGCACCGAATTGTCCGACCTGCTTGCCGACGACGTGCGCATGAAGCTCGACGACATCGGTGTCGTCCAGACCAAACAGGACTTCATCGCCTCGATCGACGAATGGCAGGGCGCGGTCGCGGGCGCCGCGATCCGCCACCGCGTCGAAAGGAGTGAGAACGGCGAGACCACGGTGCTCGCCTGCTACGACTTCCCCAGTAACGACACGCTGATGCGCGAGACCTTCACCGTCGCCGGCGGCCGCATTGTCGCCAGCACCCAGACGGCGGTGGCGCAAGATTGCAGCGCCTATTGAGGCGAAGCCCGAGTTGCGCTGTACGCGACACCGCCCTACATCCGGGCTGCCCTCCGCCTATCGAAACTCCCCGATTGGATCTGCCCATGTCAAAAACCGTCGATCTCGCCGCCCATCCGCTGACCGTCTGGCAGGGGCCGCTCGGCCTGCCGGATTTCTCGCGCGTCGGCGACAATGATTTCGGACCTGTCTTCGATGCGGCGCTCGAGGCGCATCAGGCCGAGATCGACGCGATCGCCGGCAACAGCGAGACGCCGACCGTCGAGAACACGCTGGCAGCGCTCGAACTCGCGGGTGAGGCGCTCGACCATGTCTCGTCAATCTTCTGGTGCCGCGCCGGCGCCCATACCAACGACACGATCCAGGCGATGGAGCGCGAGGTTTCGCCGAAGATGTCGCGGCATTTCTCGGCGATCTCGATGAACGAAAAACTGTTTGCCCGCATCGACGACCTTTACCAGCGGCGCGACAGCCTCAAGCTCGATGCCGAAACGCTGCGCGTGCTGGAGAAGACCTGGAAGGGCTTTGTCCGGTCGGGCGCGAAACTCGACGCCCATGGCAAGAAACGGCTCGCGGCCATCAATGAGGAGCTTTCCTCGCTCGGCACCAAATTCGGCCAGAACGTGCTGGCCGACGAGCGCGACTGGGCGCTGTTCCTCGACGAAGCCGATCTTGCCGGCCTGCCCGATTTCCTGAAGAGCGCCATGGCCGAAGCGGCCGAGATCCGCGGCCAGAAGGGCCGCTATGCGGTGACGTTGTCGCGCTCGATCTATGAGCCGTTCTCGACCTTTTCCGAGCGCCGCGACCTGCGCGAGATCGCGTTCAAAGCCTTCATCATGCGCGGCCAGAATGGCGGTGCCTCCGACAACACCGATGTCGTGCGCGACATGCTGAAGCTGCGCGCCGAGAAGGCGAAGCTGCTGGGCTACGGCTCGTTCGCGGCGCTCAAGCTCGACGATACGATGGCCAAGACGCCGAAGGCCGTGCACGACCTGCTCGATCCTGTGTGGGAGAAGGCGCTCGAAAAAGCCGCCGCCGACCAGAAGGAGCTGGAGCGGCTGGCAACCGAAGCCGGCAGCAACGAGAAATTCGCGGCGTGGGACTGGCGCTTCTACCAGGAAAAGCTGCGCGCCGAGAAATTCGCATTCGACGAGGCGGAGCTGAAGCCCTACCTGCAGCTTGAGCGGGTCATCGAGGCCTGCTTCGACGTCGCCACCAAACTGTTCGGCATCACCTTCGAGGAGAAGAAGGGCATCGCCGCCTGGCATCCCGATGCGCGTGTCTTCGTAGTCAAGAATGCCGACGGCAGCGAGCGCGGCCTGTTCCTGGCCGACTATTTCGCGCGGCCCTCAAAACGCTCCGGCGCGTGGATGAGCGCGCTGCAGTCCGGCTACAAACTCGGTCATGGCGCCAAGCCGGTCATCTACAACATCATGAATTTCGCCAAGCCGCCGGCCGGCGAGGCAGCACTTCTGTCGGTCGACGAGGCCAAGACGCTGTTCCACGAGTTCGGCCATGCGCTGCATGGCATGCTGACCGACGTCGACTGGCCGTCGGTTTCGGGCACGTCGGTCAGCCGCGATTTCGTCGAACTGCCTTCGCAGCTGTACGAGCATTGGCTGACGGTGCCCGCGGTGCTGGAAAAGCACGCGCTGCACGTCAAGACCGGCAAGCCGATGCCGAAGGCGCTGCTCGACAAGATGCTCGCCGCCCGCACATTCGGCGCGGGTTTCGCGACGGTCGAGTTCACTGCCTCGGCGCTGATCGACATGGCTTATCACGCGCGGCCGGACGCGCCTGCCGAGCCGCTTCGATACGAAGCCGAGACGCTTGAAAAGCTGCATATGCCCGACACGATCGCAATGCGCCATCGCACCCCTCATTTCGGCCATGTCTTCGCCGGCGACGGGTATTCAGCCGGCTACTATTCCTACATGTGGTCGGAAGTGCTCGACGCCGATGCCTTCGCGGCTTTCGAGGAGACGGGCGATCCCTTCAATCCCGCGCTCGCCGAGCGGCTGCGGAAGAACATCTATGCCGCGGGCGGCTCGAAGGACCCGGAGGAGCTCTACACGGCGTTTCGCGGCAAGATGCCTTCGCCCGAGGCGATGATGGTGAAGCGCGGGCTGGTGTGATTGGCTAATCTCCCACAAGGGGGGAGATTGGCAGTTTCCACGGATCCGCGACCCTCGGCCAGATCGGCCTCGTCAGCTTCCTGTAATCCGTCTTCGCCGGATTGCTCGGATAGGAACTCGGTGCCGCGACGTAGATGATCTCGGCGGCGATCGGCGCGAAGCCGGCGTAGAAATGGTTGGTCGACTTGATCAGCAGGATGTCTTTCGCCAGCGGATCGATGCCGACGTTGGAAAAGATATCCGGCTCGAAGGTCTGGGTGCGGTTGGTGTTCAAGATGATTTCGACCTCGGTGCCTTCGATGCGCACCAGCGCCGATGGCCCCAGCGTCACGCGGCTCGGGCCGAAGCTCTGCCAGCCCTCATTGGTGGTCTTCAGCACCGTGACGCGGGCGTCGATCGGCTCGCCGGCCTGAGGCCCGGCCTTGCCGCCGAAGCGCAGGTCGATGACGGCGCCTTCGCCGGCCGCGTGGCAGAAGGTGACCGCGATCGGATCCCAGATTGTCGCCACGCCGACCTTGTCGATTCCGCGCTCAAGCAGCTCGCGCAGCACGATGGTGCCGTCGCCAGGCACGCCGCCGCCCGGATTGTCCCAGATGTCGGCGATCACGACCGGCTTGTCCTGGCGCTCGGCCCGCACAGCCAGCGCCTGCTCTATGCCTGCCGAGGCGGAAAGCATCGTCATCGCTGTCTTTTCACGCAAGGCGTAGAGCTCGCGCCCCAGCGTTTCCGCGAGCTTGTCGCCCTTTTCCTTGTCGTTGTCGGTGACGACCAGGATGCGCGTGCCCATCTCCGGCACGTCGGCGGCCATGAAGCCGTGGATGACCGAGACCGACAGCACGCCGTCCTTGCCATGCAGCGCCTTGATCCTGTCGACGAAGGAGCGCATCGGCTCGCGGCTGGTTGGCAGCACCTGGATCATGCGGCAGTCGAAGGTCGAGATCACCGGCTTGATCTCGCCGCGCGCCGCGGCAAGGCCAAGCTCGACGACGTGTTCGCCGCGCTCGTAGAAATCGGTGTGTGGGAATTCGAGGAAATAGGCCATGACATTGCAGGCCGCGACGCGTTTCGGCGTCAGGTGGCTATGCGGATCGAACTCGGAGGCGATCACCACCTTTGGGCCGACGATGGCGCGCACGCGTTCCAGCAGATCGCCTTCACAATCATCATAGCCTTGCGCGACCATGGCGCCATGCAGGCCGAGGATCACCGCATCGACCGGCAGCGCGGCCTTGAGCTGATCGAGGATCTCGTCGCGCAGCGCCTCATAGGTCTGGCGCTGCACGAGGCCGCCGGGCTCCGCCCAGGTGGCGGTGCCTTCGATGACCGTCAATCCTTCCTTGGCCGCGCGTTTGCGCAAAGCCACGATCGGCGAGGAGCAGAGCGTCGGCGTCTCCGGGTGCTTGCCCGGACCGGCATAGAAGGCCATCTCGAACGAGGCCCGGTCGGTCGGCACCGGCGAGAAGGTGTTGGTTTCCGTCGCCAGCGAGGCGGTGAAGATGCGCATGAACGCTCCGTAGCGGAATATCGGCTATTTGACGGCGCCGAGCGCCAGTCCGCGGACCAGATAGCGCTGCAGCCAGATGAAGAGGATCGCCACCGGCAGTGTCGCCAGCAGCGTGGCCGCCATGACATGGTGCCACTCGATCGTATAGCGGCCGGCGACCAGCGAGAAAACCTGGATCGGCAGCGTGTAGCTTTCCTGGCTGCGCAGCATGGTGAGCGCGACGACGAACTCGTTCCAGGCGTTGATGAAGGTGAAGATCGCCGTCACGGCGATCGCCGGCAGGCAGAGCGGCAGGAAGACCTTGCGCAGCGTCAGCCAGCGGCCGGCGCCTTCCATCCAGGCCGCCTCCTCGAGGTCGCGCGGAATGGTGTCGAAATAGCTCTGCAGCATCCACACCGTGAAGGCGACATTGAAGGCCATGTAGATGAAGCCGAGCGCGGTGGTCGATTCGACCAGGCCCCAGGCGGCCATCAGCCGGAACAGGCCGAGCACCAGCACGATCGGCGAGATCATCTGCGAGATCAAAAGGAACTGGCGGAACGCGCCATGGCCGGCAAAACGAAAGCGCGACATCGCGTAGGCCGCCGGCACCGAGATCAGGATGGCGCCGATGGTCGCGAGCGCCGAGACATAGAGCGAGTTGACGAGGGCCTGGCCGAAGCCGGTCGCCACCCACATATCGGCGAAATTCGACCAGCGGAATTCGCTCGGCCACCAGGTGGGGGTGAGCACCTCCGTGCGCGGCTTGACGGCGGTGAGGAACATCACGGCGAAGGGAAAGATCGTCACCACGATCAATGGCAAAAGCAGCAGCCAGGCGATGATGGTGCGTTTCAGCTTGCTGGTCATGCGCGCTGCTCCCGCATGGCAAGCCGCACATAGATCATGGTGAAGACGAGCAGGATGGCGAACATCACCAGCGACACCGCCGAGGCTTCGCCCAGCTTACCGATGCGGAAGGCGAGCTTGTAGAGATGCGTGACCAATATGTCGGTCGAGTTCGCCGGCCCCCCTTGAGTCATCACCCAGATGATCGGGAAGGAGTTGAACACGTAGATGGTGTTGAGCACGATCGCGATGTTGATGAAGGGTTTCAAGAGCGGAAAGGTGATCTCGCGGAACTGCTGGAAAGGCGTGGCGCCCTCGAGCGCCGCGGCCTCATAGAGATCGTCGGGTATCGATGACAGGCCGCCGAGGAAGATCGTGGTGGTGAAGGGTACCGTCACCAATATGCCGATCAGCACCTGCATCGGGAAGGCGGTCTCGGCGCTCGCCAGCCACTGGATGTTCTGGCTGATCAGGCCGAGCTTCATCAGCGCCGAGTTCAACATGCCGCTCTCGCCGCTGAGCGCCCAGCGCCAGACCACCGCGGTCATGGTCAGCGACACTGCCCAGGGCAGCATGATGATGACGCGGGCGAGGCCGCGGCCATAAAAATCCATGTTGAGGATCATCGCCACCGGGACCGACAAAAGCAGCGCGCCGCCGACCACCAGCACGGTCCACAGCCCGGTGCGCCAGAGCGCCGCGACGAAATCCGGATCGGCGAACAACTCGGCGAAGTTGGCGAAGCCGCTGAACTCGCGCAACTGGCCGAAGCGGTTGACGTCATGCGTCGAGATCTGCAGCAGATCCCAGACCGGCCAGAAGATCACCACCGCCGCCAAGAGCAGGCTGGGGAGCGTCAGCAGATAGGGCAGGATCCGGCTTTGCATCGGCTGGATGGCACCGTGTTGCAGTGAATATGACTTGCCGGGGAGGTGTGGCGCGCTCCGACGGGGTGGAGCGCGCCACGGGGCGCAGGGAGATACGCCCTTATTTCTTTTTCAGCACGGCGTCGGCCTTGGCCGCCGCGTCCTTCAAACCGGCCTCGGGGTCGCCGCCAAGATAGATCTTCTGCATGGCGTCCGACGTGATCTGGGCGATCTCTTCCCAGCCGGGGATGACCGGCGCGAAGCGGGCGTCGGGCAGAAGCGCGGTAAAGGCGGCGAGGTCGGCGTTGTTGACGTAATAGTCCATCTTCGCCTCTTCCTTGTTCACCGGCAGGAAGCCTTCGCCTTGCGTGAACTTGGCGCGCTGCTCCTTGGTGAACAGGAAGTCGAGCAGCTTCCAGGCCTCGTCCTTGTTCTTGGAGTTCTTGAACATGATGATGCTATCGGTGACGCCGTAAGTGCCGCGCGCGCCGGTCGGGCCGGCGGGGATGGCGGCGACGCCGTATTTGAGGTTCGGCGCTTCTTCCTTGATCTGGTTGGACAGGAAGGGCGCGGTGATCATCATGCCGACCTTGCCCTGCTTGAACAGGTTCTGCACGTCCTCACGGTTGTTGGAGGTGACGCCGGGTTCCGTCAGGCCCTCGTCGATCATCGACTTGTAGAGCTTGGCGGCTTCCAGCGCGCCGGGCGTGCTCAGGCCGGACGTGCCGTCCTTGTTGAGGATCTCGGTGCCCTGCGACCACATCGCATAGTAGTAATAGACGTCGGTCTCGATCTCCTTGCCCTGCAAGCCGAAGCCGAAAGCGCCTTGAGCCTTGATCTTGCGGGCGTCTTCCTGCAGCTCGGTCCAGGTTGCCGGCGGCTTGGCGATGCCGGCCTTCTCGAACAGCTCCTTGTTGTAATACATGGCGCGCGCGGAAGCCGCGATCGGCAGGCCGTAGGTCTTGCCGTCCATGATCGAGGGCTGCAGGAAGGTGTCGATGAAGCGGTCCTTGAACTCGGGCTTGATGTAGCTGTCGAGCGGCTCGGCGACATCCTGCTGGACGAAGTCGATCAGCCAGCGCGTGCCGATGATCGAAAGGTCGGCATTGGTGCCGGCGGTGATGTCGGTGGTGAGCTTCTGCAGGAGCACATCCCACGGCACCACTTCATACTTGATGGTGATGCCGGGATTGGCCGCCTCGAATTCCTTCTTCACTTCCTCGAAATAGGGGCCGGTCTTGGCGCTGTATTCGGCGACGGTGACGCGCACCTCGCCGGCACCGGCAGGTGCGGCAAAAGCCAGCATGCTCATTCCGGCCAACAGGCCGACAGTCCATTTCGCAAGGCTCATCTGATCTCTCCCATTGATGCACGTTGGCGCCTGGACCCTTGGGGGCGCAGGATTTATGTTACTTTCCTACATTATCCATCATTTCGCGTCATGCAAGCGGATTATCATGTTGCTTAATTACATTTGCTTGGTTAGCCTGCCGGCTTAAAATGAGGGTGGAGGAGCGGGCAAATTGGGTTCGAAAGCCGAGTTCGAAGGCAAGACAATTGTCGTCACCGGCGCCGGCGGCGGCCTCGGTTCGGCGATCGTTGAGCTCATGGCGGAGCGCGGCGCGCGAATCGTCGGCTGCGACCAGTCGACGGAAGCGCTGGCCAGCCCGCATATCGCGTCGCGCCATGTCTTCAACCTGCTCGACCGGGCCTCGATCGAAGCGGCGGTCCCCGCGCTGCTCGACAAGGACGGCGTCCCCGACATCCTGATCAACAATGCCGGCTGGACGCGCGCCGAGACCTTGAAGGCGCTGACGGCGGACAAAATCGAGCAGGAGCTCGACCTCAATTTGACCGGCGTGATGACTTTCGCCGATCCGCTGATCAAGGCGATGGCCGGGCGCGGTTCTGGCAGCGTCGTCTTCATTTCCTCGGTCAACGCCATCGCGCATTTCGGCAATCCGGCCTATGCCGCGGCCAAGGCCGGCATCAACGCCTATGCCAAATCGGTCGCCGTCGAGCTCGGCCGTGCCGGGTTGCGGGCCAATGTCGTGTGCCCGGGGTCGATCCGCACCGCCGCCTGGGACCATCGCCTGGCCAAGGATCCCGAGATCCTCGGCCGGCTGCAGCGGCTCTATCCACTCGGCCGCATCGTCAACGCACGGGAAGTGGCGGAGGCCGTCGCTTTCCTTGCCTCCGAGCGCGCTTCCGGCATAACAGGTGCCGTGGTGCCCGTGGACGCCGGACTGACGGCCGGCTACCTGCCTTTCATCGACGACATATTGGGAGCGTGACCATGACCGACGTCCAGTTCCGCAACCTGTCGAAATCCTTCGGCCAGCACAAAATCCTCGAGGACATCAACCTCGACATCCGGACCGGCGAGTTCGTCGTGCTGGTCGGCCCGTCCGGCTGCGGCAAGTCCACCCTGCTGCGCATGCTGGCAGGGCTGGAGGCGATCACCTCCGGCGATCTCGTCATCGGCGGCACGCGCGCCAACGAGCTGCCGCCGCAGAAGCGCAACATCGCCATGGTGTTCCAGTCCTACGCGCTGTTCCCGCATTTGAAGGCTGCGGAAAATATCGGCTTCGGCCCGAAAATCCGCGGCGAGAACCGCGCCGCGATCGACGACAAGGTCAAGAAGGCGTCGGGCGTGCTCAACCTCTTCTCCTATCTCGACCGCTATCCAAGGCAATTGTCGGGCGGCCAGCGCCAGCGAGTCGCCATGGGCCGCGCCATCGTGCGCGAGCCTTCGGTCTTCCTCTTCGACGAGCCGCTTTCCAATCTCGACGCGCAATTGCGCGTGCAGATGCGCACCGAGATCAAGGCGCTGCACCAGCGGCTGAAATCGACCATCGTCTACGTCACCCACGACCAGATCGAGGCGATGACCATGGCCGACCGCATCGTGGTGATGGATCGCGGCCGCATCCAGCAGGTCGGCCAGCCGCTGGAGCTCTACGACCGGCCGGCCAACAAATTCGTCGCCGGCTTCATCGGCTCGCCCTCGATGAGTTTCGTCTCCGGCGCGCTGAAGACGGTCGGAGCCAAGTCCTGGTTTGAAACGACGAGCGGCGGCCGACTGGCGCTCTCGGGCAAGGCCACGTCAGGCGGCGACACGGTCGAGGCCGGCATCAGGCCCGAGCATTTCGTGGTTGGCGCCGGCGACGATGCCATCGCCATCAAGGTCGATGTCGTCGAGCCGACCGGGTCGGAAACCCATGTCTATGGCTCGGTCGGCGACGACACGGTGCGCGCGGTGTTCCGCGACCGGCTGCAGGTAAAGCCGGGCGACCGGCTGCCGGTGAGCGTCGACCCGCGCAACATCCACCTCTTCGACAAGGCGACGGGCCTGCCGCTCTGAGATGATGACATGAAGACCCCGGCCGACATCATCACCCGCCTGCAATTGATGTCGCAGGACGGCACCAAGTCGGATCGCCGGCTAGCCGGGCTGGTGCTTTCCGACCTCGATTTCGCCTCCAAGGCCGCGATCTCGGAGATCGCCGCGCGCGTCGGGGTCAGCGAGCCGACCGTCACCCGCTTCTGCCGCAATCTCGGTTGCGAGGGCCTGCGCGATTTCAAGTTCTACCTGGCGCAGGCGATCGCCATCGGCGGCCAGTATCTGTCGCCGGAGCCGCTCAGCCGCGACGCGCGTGAGCAGCGCATCGCCTCGGCGATAACCGAAGCGGCGATCGCCGCCATCCAGCGCGCCAGCGAAAACCTCGACATGACGACGCTGATGGATGTCGCCGCCCGCATCGCCGCTTCCGGCAACGTGCTGTGCATCGGCTCGGGCGGCATTTCCTCGATGATGGCGACCGAGATGCAGAACCGGCTGTTCCGACTCGGCCTGTCGGCGCTCGCCCAGATCGACGGCCAGTTGCAGCGCATGTATGCCGCGGTGGCGACGCCCGAGACGACGCTGGTCGCCTTCTCGGTGTCGGGCTATGCGCGCTCGGTGATCGAGGCGGTCGAGGTGGCGCAGCAATATGGCGCCGCCACCGTCGCCATCACAGCGCCGGACTCCGCGCTGGCAAAAGCCGCCGACACGGTGATTCTTTTGCAGTCGGTCGAGGACGGCAACATCTACAAGCCGACCTCGTCGCGCTACGCGCTTTTGGCCATCCTCGACATGATCGCCACCACGGTGGCGGAATCACGCGGCCCGAAAGTGCTGGAGAATTTGCGCCGCATCAAGCAGAGCGTGAACACGCTGAAGGTGGATGATCCGAGGCTGCCGCTGGGCGACTGAGCGGTTGCAGTGGCTTGCGCCGTCAGCGCTGGCGATCCCTCGCGCCCTCCTCTGGCCGCTACTCTATGCACATCTTCTGTGACTGGCGCGACTGATCAGGCGGAGGCTTGATTGCCAGGTGGTTCCCCCAATCCGTCGCTGCTTCGCAGCGCCACCTTTCCCCCCTCCGGAGGGAAAGGAAGGGAGCGTTGCTGGACGAGCATTGACGGCAAAAAGCTTGGCGCCTTCCTCTACCCCGTCGATCGGGGGAGAGGTGGCTCGGCGAAGCCGAGACGGAGTGGGGGTCGACCAGCGCAGCATAGGATAACGCAAGCGGCAAGCTGCCATGCGCGCTATCGCCAAAGGCCAGCCGCCTGGAAATGTGTGCATGCTGTAGCCTCTGTCCGGCAGGACAGAGGGGGCGCCGTCCCGCCTGCATCTCAAATTTAGATTATCCGATCAGAGCCTCGACGCTTTTCGCCAGCTCGGCCCCATCACCCACGACCCGCAGCGTCTTCAGTCGCGATGTGCCGCCGGCAACCACCGAAACGCCCGACACTGGTACACCCAGCGCCTTGGCCATCATCCGTTCCAGCGCTTGATTGGCGGCGCCGTTCTCCGGCACGGCGCGCACGCGGGCTTTAAGGTGACTGCGGCCATCGGCGGTGGTCTCGACGCCGTCGATCCGGTCGAGTGCCGCCTTCGGCGTCAGCCGCACATAAAGGTCGATGCCGTTCTCGCGCAGCCGGAACGACGGGCTCATCAGCCGCCGGTCACGACCCAGGACCAGACGGTGGTGACGAGAAACTGCCGGATGAAGAAAAGGATCAGAAGCAGGATGATCGGCGAAATGTCGATGCCGCCGAGATCGGGCATGAAGCGGCGGATCGGGCGCAAGGCCGGATCGGTCAGCCGGTAGAGCATGTTGCCGATGGTGCCGACGAACTGGTTGCGCGAGTTGACGACATTGAAGGCATAGAGCCAGGAAAAGATCGCCGAGGCGATGATGATCCACCAGTAGATATCAAGCGCCATGACGATGGTCTGAATAAGGGCGATCATGCCGGTCTCCAAATTGTCGCCGACATGTAGCCATTGCTTGGCCTGCGAGCAAGGCCCGCGGGCTTGGCGAGCGGGCAAGACCCGCAGGTCCCGGCGCATGGCGTCAGGCCATCGTTTCGCCTTGACATCAAACGGCCGCGACCGATACAAGCCCATCCGCTGGAACGGGGCTGTAGCTCAGCTGGGAGAGCGCATCGTTCGCAATGATGAGGTCAGGGGTTCGATCCCCCTCAGCTCCACCAGCCAGCACAAGCAAGTGCTTCTCATCGCTTCCGCCTTCCTCGCTCAGCATTTTGTGACCGCCGGATTTCGGGCGCGTGCCTGGAACCAATGGTGGGGCAAGACGGTTCAGCTATACTTTTGAAGCTGATATGCCCCCGCCGGCTGGGTAAGCGGCGATGCTCGAGGAGTTTCCACCATGCAGATTTCGTCCAGGTTCCGTTCCGTCGCGGTCGCGGCAATCGCCGCCGCGGGCGTCAGCATTGCCAGCGCCGCGCATGCCGACAGCGGCACGATCCGCTTTTCCGTCTACAAGGCGGCCTTCTTCATCGGCGGCTCCGGCGGCGAAGGCACGCTGACCTTCCATGGCAAGCGCTATCCGATCTCGATCGGCGGCGTCTCGGGCGGCCTCGCGTTCGGCGCGTCCAAGACCTATTTCCAGGGCAGGGTGCGCCACATCCGACGCGCCAGCGATGTGACGGGCGTCTACGGCGCAGCCGGCGGCGGCGGCGCGCTCGGCAGAGGCGCCCAGGTGATCGTCATGACCAATGACAAGGGCGCCCAGCTCGAGCTTACCGGCCGGCAGGTCGGCCTGCAGGTCAACGCCGATCTCAGCGGCATCAGCATCGCGCTGAAGAGGTAGGAGGCAGGAGCTCCGTCCGTTAATCCTGGATGGGTCGGATCCGCCGAACGCAGAGGTCCGGCCCCCTTTCCACACATATGTCACCGGCCAAGATCATTCGCATACGCATGTTTCCAAACCCGTGAGTTTGGAAACGATCGGCCATTTCGCGCGCCATTGCCGCGAAACGGACCGGGCGCATTCATCCCGCATCCGATGGCGCGACGCCGTCTCAACGGAACAGGGGAATGCGAAATGTCCATGCTTGGAAATCTCGGCCGCTCCATCATGCGCCAGCATAACGACACCAAAACCAGAAGCCTCATGAACAGCCTGTCGCCCGAGCTGCAGAAGGACATCGGCTGGGAGGCCGCGCAGGGCACGCGCGAAAAGGCGCGGCTCGCGCGGATCGTGTTCGCCGGCACGCGCTGAGCAGCCCTGGCCCTTCGTTTCGAACGCGACGGGGGCTTTTCCGATCCCGGCCCGCCACGCCCTAAGACAGCGACATGTCAGCCATCTTAATGGAGGAAATGCCAATGTCAGTGCTTGGAATCCTGCTTCATTTCACCCGCGCGGTTGTCCACGCGCATAACAACGCCAAGGTCCGAAACCTCATGGATGCGCCTCGGGCGCAGGCTGAAGCCGGCGCGGAAAGGCCCGTCACGGACATCGAAAGGCGTTCCTCGCGGCGCGACAGACGATCGAAGTAACGGTCGTCGTTTCAGCGCCGGGCAGGGCCTTCTAAAGGACGCGGCTTCGATGCGCAGGCAGATCGGGCATCTCGGCCTGACGGAAAGAGCTGTCAGCAATCGGGACAGCAATGCCCGCATCCGATGTCCGAGAATATCCGCTCGCAACGGTGTATCGCTTAGCCCGCCTATCGTGATGCTGCCGGCGCCTTGTAATGGCGTTGGCGCGCATAGGCCACGCAGGCGTCCACCGTGCTGACACAGAGTGCATCGCGGCTGTTCGGCAAGTTGTTGTCGCCGGCATAGGCGACCTCGGCGACGTGGCCGTCGAGCATGCGTATCTGCGTGTTGCAATAGCCGCCGGGAGCAACATTGACCGATCCGCCGACAGCAGGAATCGGGCCTGCGGTCAAGGTCGGCACCGCAATGCTGAGATTGCCGCGTTGCACGGTGCGCTGGTAGGTCCAGATCTGACCGGACGAACCCACATCCGCCGTTGCGCTCGGAAAGCCGGCGCACATGCGTATGTCGGCCTCGCTGAGGCCGACCATTTCCCTGCGGGCCGCGGCAGCGGTGACGTCCTCCTTCGCGAGCCGCGACGTATCGTCAGGGATGACACAGGACGACAGAAGGGGGAGGCCTGCCGCAAGAAGGGCAAGTTTTCGAATGCGCGAAGATGTCATGCCGTCGGTCGAAGTTGCGTGTTGCCCGGCCTGCCCAGTTGGCTACCTAGGCAATCGAGCGGCGGGGTCAACCCGCCTCGCAAAAACGAGACGGCTTCAGGTTACCCGCAGATAGCTCGTCATGCCGGTCTTCTGGTGCTCGATGATGTGGCAATGCAGCAGCCAGTCGCCGGGATTGTCGGCGACGAAGCCGAGCTGCACCTTCTCGTCGGGCTGGATGAGATAGGTGTCGGAGACCAGCGGCTGGACGGCTCTGGTCGAGGACGACAGCACCTTGAAACTCATCCCATGCAAATGGATCGGGTGCGCGTGCGGGGTGAGGTTTTCCATGTCGATGACATAGCTCTGGCCGAGCTTCAGATCGGCGAGCGGCGCGGTGGGGTCTGGCGTGTCGCCCGGCCACGGCACCTTGTTGATCGCCCAGAAACTGTAGCCGAGCGAGCCGCAAATGCTGTCGGCCGCAACGTTCTCGGCCGTCGCGCTGAGCGCCAGCGGAATGCGCTTGGCGCCGGCAAGGTCTACCTCCGCCACCGGATTGGCTTCGAGCGGGCCGAGATCGCGCAGATCGTGCTTGAGCGATTCGCCGACCGAACGCAGCGTCGCCAGGATTTTCGGCTTGGTGCCCCGGACGTCGCGCAGGCTGACGATCGCGCCCTCCTCGTCGGGCATGCGGATGGCAAGCTCGAGCCGCTGGCCGGGTTCCAGTTGCAGGGCATCCGGCGTAAACCGTTGCGGCACCGGGTTGCCATCGAGCGCTATGACCGTCGCCTCGGCGCCGTCGACGCGGAAGGCATAGATGCGGGTGACGTCGGTGATGGCCGCCCTAA
This sequence comes from Mesorhizobium sp. B3-1-8, assembly GCF_006439495.1. NCBI lineage: Bacteria > Pseudomonadati > Pseudomonadota > Alphaproteobacteria > Hyphomicrobiales > Phyllobacteriaceae > Mesorhizobium > Mesorhizobium sp. B3-1-8. The sequence goes on along the minus strand of NZ_VFTK01000026.1, from coordinate 30,664 downwards.
GCCGCACCAGCCCGCCGGCCGGCGCATCGAATTGCGGCTGGTCGAGCCAGTTGGCGGTGCGCACCGTGCCGAAGGTGCCGGCCTTGGCCGCGTCGCGCGGCCTGAACGGCGCGATGAACTGGCCGTCGTCGCCAAGCCGCCAATCGCGCAGGTTGACGACCATCTCGACATCGAAGACCGGGTCGTTCGGGTTCTCGACCACGATCACGCCGGTCAGGCCGTGACCCATCTGGATCAGCGTGTTGCAATGCGGGTGGTACCAGAACGTGCCGGCGTCGGGCGGCGAAAACGCGTAGTCGAAACGGTCGCCCTGATAGACATAGGGCTGCACCAGGAACGGCACGCCATCCATCTTGTTGGGAACGCGGATGCCATGCCAGTGGATGGTCGTCGGATCGTCGATGCCGTTGATCAGCCGCGCTGAGAAAGGCTCGCCCTTCCTCATCCTGACGACCGGGGGCATGCCGGCTTCGCCGTAGGTCAGCACATTCTTCGTCGGCGCGCCGTCCATCAGTTGCGCCTCGATGCTCGCGGTCTTCAGGACCAGCGGCTCGGGCTTCGGCGCCGCCCAGCCGGCAAACTTGCCGGCGGCCGAGAGGCCGATACCGGCCGCGCCGGCGGCCCCGGCGCCCTGCAGGAGTTTGCGGCGTGTGAGGACCGACATTGGAATCCCGAAACAGATGAGTGGCGGTCTCAGGCCTTATCATCATTCGGGCACATCCCGAAACGGACAGATCGCCGCCCGCAAGCAAGATCGGTCCCAGGCCGGAATGCGGCCAGCTGCGTGGCTCCGATCAATCTCCGACGGCGGCGAGATGCCCGCCGCCGAAATCCTTGAGCACAAGTTTCGGCACGGTTTCGCCGATCCGCCGGGTCGCGCTTGGAATTTCGCGGTCGAGACGGGGAAAGCGTGTCCGGCGTCGTGACGGATCGGGAACCGGCACCGCCTCGATAAGCCGCCGCGTGTAGGGATGGCGCGGGTTGGAAAAGACCTGGTCGCGACTGCCGATCTCGACGATCTGGCCGAGATACATGACGGCGACGCGGTCCGAGATGTTCTCGACCACCGCCATGTCATGCGAGATGAAGAGATAGGCGACGCCGAATTCGCGTTGCAGCTCCTTCAAAAGATCGAGCACGCGCGCCTGCACCGAGACATCGAGAGCCGACACGCTCTCGTCGGCGATGATCAGCTTCGGCCTTAGCGCCAGCGCCCGGGCGATGCAGATGCGCTGGCGCTGGCCCCCAGAGAATTCATGCGGATAGAGCTCCATCTGTGCTGCCGACAGGCCGACCCGCTCGAACAGGGCAGCCACTTGGCTCTGGCGTTCCTGCCGTGAGCCGATGCCGTGGATCAGAAGCGGCTCGGCCACCAGATCGCCGACGCGCATGCGCGGATCGAGCGAAGCGTAAGGATCCTGGAACACCATCTGCACGTCGCGGCGCACCGCCTTGCGCGCGTCGCCGCCAAGCCCGGAGAGCTCGCGGCCGCCGATCGTCACGCCGCCCGTATAGGGCACGAGGCCGGCCAGCGCCTTGGCGGTGGTGGACTTGCCGCAGCCGGATTCGCCGACCAGCGCCAGCGTCTCGTTGGGCGCGATCGAGAAGCTGACGCCCTCGACGGCGTGGACCCGCCGGTTGACGCGACCGAAGAAGCCGCCGCGCAGGTCGAAGCGGACATGGAGGTCGTTCACCACCGCCACCTTGTCCTGACCGGTTGCGCCGGCTGCCCCTCCCGTGGCGCGCCGACCAGCGCCCGAGCCGATGCGCGGAACGGCGGCCAGCAATTCTTGCGTATAGGCGGCCCGCGGCCTGGCGAAAATGTCGGCGGTGGCGCCTTCCTCGACCATGCGGCCGTTGCGCATGACGATGACCCTATCGGCCATTTCAGCGACGACGCCCATGTCGTGGGTGATGAGGATCACGCTGGTGCCGTGCTGGCGCTGCAGGTCGCGCAGCAGCTCCAGCACCTCGCCCTGGACCGTGACGTCGAGCGCCGTCGTCGGCTCGTCGGCGATGAGCACGTCGGGCTCCAGCGCCAGCGCCATGGCGATCATCACCCGCTGGCGCATGCCGCCCGACAATTCGTGCGGAAACTGCTTCAGCCGGCTTTCGGCTTCGGAAATTCGAACCGCCTTCAGCGCCTCGACCGCGCGCCGTTGCGCCTCGGCGTGGGAAAGGCCGGTATGCGCTTCGATCGATTCGGTGAGTTGCCGGCCGATCGACAGCACCGGATTGAGCGAGGTCATCGGCTCCTGGAAGATCATGGCGATGCGATCGCCCCGAATGTCGCGCATGCGGCGCTCGTCGAGGGCGGTCAGCTCGACGGCGCCGCGATCCTTGTCGAAGAGCCGGATCGTGCCCGCGGCGATGCGGCCGGCCGGTTGCGGTAGGAGCTGCATGATCGCCAGCGCCGTCATCGACTTGCCGGAACCGGACTCGCCGGCGATGCACAGCGTCTCGCCGCGTCTGAGCGACAGCGACAGGCCGGACACGACTTCGCGCTCGCCGTCCTCGCCGCGCACGCCGACGCAGAGGTCGGTGATTTCGAGCACCGGCCCCGCGGCCGCCTTTGCGGCGGCGTCAGCGTGTTCGTCGACCACGACTGCGCTCATTCGAAGACGCAGCGCGGGAAGTAGAACGACACCACCCAGTTCGGCATGTCGACGATCTCGCTGATCCTGAGATCGCCGCAGACCGAGACCAGCATGTAGGCATCGACCGGGTCGAGCTTGTAACGGGCGGACAGCAGGTCGACCATCTGGCTGACTGCCTCCTTGGCCCCGGCCATCAGATCCGGTCCGATGCCCGTCGTCACCTCGTAGCCCTTGGCGTCGAGATGCCGCGTCACCGGGCCGGGCGTGGTGAAACGCGGCGTCTTCAGCCGCGCGTCCTTCACCAGGTCGAGCTTCAGCACGACGTCCATCGGACTCTCGATCGCCGTGCCGCATACCTCGCCGTCGCCTTGCGCGGCATGGGTGTCGCCGATCGAGAACAGCGCGCCCGGCACTTCCACCGGCAGATAGAGCGCGGTGCCCGCGGCAAGGTCGCGGATGTCGAGATTGCCGCCGACACGCCGTGGCGGCACCACCGAATGCAGGCCCATCTCGGCCAACGCGTTGCCGATGGTGCCGGCGAACGGTTTCAGCGGCACGCGGGCGTTCTTTCCGAACAACGCCGGCTCGAGCGAGCCGGCGTCGTATTTCCAGATGTTGAGCGCCGGTTCCTTGAAGTCGTCGGCGAGCAGGCCGAAGCCCGGGATGTTCGCCGTCCAGCCGAAGCCGGACGGTTTGAACATCTCGATCGTCACCTTCAGCGCATCGCCGGGCTCGGCACCCTCGACGAAGATCGGCCCGGTCACCGGGTTGACCTTGGAGAAGTCGAGCCGGGCCACGTCGGCGACCGTGCTGTCGGCCTGGAGCTGGCCACCCGCCGCATCTAGGCACTGGAACTCGATCGTTGAACCGGGCGCCACCCGTTCGGCCGGGGCGAAGGAATTGTCCCAGCCGAAATGGTGATGGCGCCCGTGGATGGTGTAGTCGCAGTTACTGCACATCTTTCACATACACATTGTCGTAGTTGATCGGGATATGGACCGGGTCGACATAGAGATTGTCGGCGCCGCCCATGCGGGCTGATTTCAGCGTGAAGCGCTGCTCGTTGAAGACCGGCGCCCAGGGCGCGTCCTCCATGATCTTGTCATAGATCGCGCTCCACATCTTCTCGCGTTCCTCGGACTTGGCCGGGTCGACGACGGAATCGGCCTCGGCCGCCTTGGCGTCGAGATCCTTGTTGCAATACCACGACCAGTTCCAGCCGCCGGGCACCGCGCCGGCGCAACCGAGGATCGGGCCGTAGAAATTGGAGGGATCCGGGAAGTCGGCGATCCAGGCCATGCCGCCCGACCAGATCATCGGCGCGCCGGCCTTGTCGCCGCCGGCGGCGATCACATTGGCCTGGGCCAGCGACTGGATGCTGGCCTTGATACCGATGGCCGCCAGATCCTGCTGGATCGCCTGGGCGATGCGCGGATTGGGATCGGTGTTCATGGCGAAGAGCTGCGTCTCGAAGCCGTCGGGATGGCCGGCCTCGGCGAGCAGGGCCTTGGCCTTGGCGACGTCATAGGCATAACCCTTGAACGCCTTGTCGTAGCCGGGCATCGAGGGCGGCAGCGGCTGGTTGGCCGGCACCGCGCGATTGTTGATCATCTGGACGATGCGGCCCTTGTTGATCGCCATGTTGACAGCCTGGCGCACCTTGACATTGTCGAAGGGCGCCATGGTGGTGTTCATGGTGACGTAGCCGGTGTGCAGCTGTCCGCCCACCACGACGCGGGCCTTCTGCTCAGGATCGTTCATCACCTCCTGGAACTTGGCCGGCGGAATGCCGTCGCCGGGGACGTCGATCTCGCCCTTCTGCAGGCGCAGCAGCGCCACGATCGGCTCCTGGCCGATCTCGAAGGTGATCTTGTCGAGATGCGGCAGGCCCTTGTGCCAATAATCGGGATTGCGCTCGAAGACGATGCGCTGGCCGAGCGTCCATTCGGCGAGCTTGAAGGCGCCGGTGCCGACCGGATGCTTGCCGAAATCGGCGCCGTACTTCTCGACCTCCTCCTTCGGCACGACATGCGAGAAGTTGATCGCCATGACATGCAGGAAGGTGGCGTCCGGCCGGGTCAGCTCGAACTTGATCGTGTAGGGGTCGACCACGGTGACGCCGGAGAGGCCTTCCGCCTTGCCGGCGGCGACATCGTCATAGCCGTTGATCGAGCCGAAAAAGCCGGCGCCCGGGCTCTGCGTCTTCGGGTTGGTGACGCGGTCGAGCGAATATTTGACGTCGTCGGCGGTCATCTCGCGGCCGTTGTGGAACTTCACGCCATGGCGCAGCTTGAAGGTGAAGGTCTTGCCGTCGGGCGAGATCTCGTAGCTTTCGGCGAGATCGGGCTTGAGCTTGGTCGTGCCGGGCTCATAGTCCATCAGCCCGTCGAACAGGCTCTTGATCATCGACCAGTTCTGCCAGTCATAGCCGATCGCCGGGTCGAGGGTCGCGACATCGTCCTTGTAGGTGATGGTGATGGCGCCGCCCTGCTTGATGTTCGGGTCGACCGCGTCCTCGGCGCGCGCGCTTGCCATGCCGAGCATCAGCACAAGCGCCGATGCCGCGACGGTGGATGCGAGAAACTTTTTCATTTTTATGTTCCCTTTCTCTGTTCGGTTTTCATTTTCATCTGAGTTTAATCCGGGGGTCGATGAAGGGGGCGATGATGTCGGCGAGAAGGTTGCCGAGCACGATGGCGAAGGCCGAGACCAGGGTGACGCCCATGATGATCGGGATGTCGACACGCTGGATGGCCTGCCAGGCCAACTGGCCGATGCCGGGCCAGCCGAACACGCTTTCGACCACCACGATGCCGCCCATGAAGATGCCGACGTCGATGCCGATCATGGCGACGACCGGCAGGATGGCGTTGGGCAGCGCGTGACGGAACAGGATGGCGCCGCGCGCTAGGCCCTTGGCGCGGGCGGTTCGCATATAGTCCTGGCGCAGCACGTCGATCATCGACGAGCGCATCATGCGCGCGTACCAGCCGGCGCCGAGTATGCCCATGGTCAGCGACGGCAGCACGAGGTGGCGCCAGCTGCCGTAGCCGCCGATCGGGAACCAGCCGAGCCTGACGGCGAAGACGTAGAGCAGGAGCAGACCGACGACGAATTGCGGCGCCGAGACGCCGACGAAGGAGGCGACCATCAAGGTCTGGTCGGTGGCGGTGCCGCGCCTGACGGCGGCGATCAGCCCCATGGTGAGGCCGATCGCCAGCTCGCACAGGATGGCGCCGACCATCAGCAGCAGGCTGGCCGGCAGCCGCGAGACGATGAGTTCGGTGACTTCCGAGCGCTGGATGTAGGAGCGGCCGAGATCGCCACTGACGAGCCTCGTGAGATAGTGCCAGTACTGGACGATGAAGGGCTGGTCGAGGCCGAGCTGGCGGCGGATGTTCTCCACCGTTTCGGGGGTGGCGCTGCGCCCGGCGATCTGGCGCACCGGATCGGCCGGCAAAAGATAGAGCAGCGCGAAGGTGATCAGCGAGACGCCGAGGAGTATGAGCAGCGACTGGATGAGCCGGCGGCCGAGATAGGCAATCATAATCGGCCCCCCATTATTCCCGCCCTCTTTGCGTCGGGTCGAGGATGTCGCGCAGCGCGTCGCCGATCAGGTTGAAGGCCAGCGCCAGCGCCAGGATCGCTGCGCCGGGGAAGAACACCAGCCAGGGCGCTGCCTGGAAATAGGTCTGGTTCTCGAAGATGATGTTGCCCCACGACGCCGTCGGCGGCTGCACGCCGATGCCGAGATAGCTGAGCGTGGCTTCGAGCAGCACCGTGGTCGAGATGCCGAGCGTGCCCCAGACGATGATGGTCGGCAGGAGATGCGGCAGGATGTGGCGGATGAGAATACGCGGTGCGCTCGCCCCTATCGTGCGCTCGGCATCGATGAACTCGCGCTCGGAGAGCGACGAGGTTTCGGTGTAGATGACGCGCGCGGTCTGCACCCAGTTGACCAGCGCGATCACCATGGCGACGATCCACAGGCTCGGCTCGAACACCGCCGCCAGGCAGATGGCTAAAAGCAGCGCGGGAAAGGCCATCATCAGGTCGGTGAAGCGCATCAGCGCGCTGCCGATCCAGCCCCGGAAATAGCCCGCCGTGACGCCGACCAGCGTGCCGATCAGAAGCGCCACGCCGTTGGCGACGATGCCGATGATCAGCGAGGTGCGCGCGCCGAACAGGATGCGGGTCAACAGGTCGCGGCCGAGCAGGTCGGTGCCCAGCCAGAACTTGGCGTTCGGCGGCAGCGGCGAGCCTTCGAGCGTCAGGCCGTCGAACATCTGCTCGTTGGGATCGTAGCCGGTCAGCCATGGGGCGAGGATGGCGCCGGCGAGCACGATGGCGATAATGAACAGCCCGACCAGCGCCAGCGGCCGCCTGACCAGCCGGCGCCAGACGCCAGCGCGCGGCTTTGCCGGCATCCGGCCCGTCGAAAGGTCAGGCGCGATGGGATTGGTCATCGCCGCCCTCCGCTTCGGTCATCGCCACGATGCGCCGGGCCGCTTCCTCGACGCTGATCTGCCAGTTCATCGCCAGCGATCTGAGCTGCGCGTAGGCGCGGTCGTCGTCGCTGCCTTTCGACAAAGCCGCGACCGCGCGCACGATGGTCTGGCGCTCGCCGACCCGCTGGCGCAGCGACGCGATCTCGCCGGCAAGCTGCCTGCGCGCCTCGAAACTCTGCCGGGCGATCAGCAGCGCGCTGTAGACGCCGGCGGTCCCGACCGGTTTCAGCAATTGCGCATCGGCCTTGTGCGACAGCGCCCATTCGATACGGCCCGGCGCCTCCGAGCCGATCAGCGCCACCAGCGGCATCGGCGCCTCGCCGGGCTTCCACGGGAACTGCTCGTCGAAGCCGAGGTCGGCGTCGAAGAACACGAAATCCGCTGCCAGCGCCTCCGCCGGCAGATGCGGCCAGCACTCGACCGCCGCGAGGCCGATCGCCGACAACTGCCTGGTGATCGCCTGCACCGTGGTGTGCGGACGATGCAGCACGAAGGCCTTGGCGCCGCCGAGATTGGGGATGCGCGCGGCGCGGCTCACGACACCACCCTGAGCCGCGGACGGCCGAAGACTTTGGCCGGATCGTAGCGCGAAAGATAGGGGTCGGGCGCCACCTCTTCCTCGCGGCTCACCACCTCGAAGAAGCCGTCGGCAATACGCCCGATGATCACCGGCAGGGTCGCATGCTGGGTGTGCGGATCAATGGCGATCGGCCCGAGGCGGGTCGCGAAGCGGCGCTCGGCGAAGGCTTTCGAGAATTCCGCCGGGCCGGCGTCCGGGTTGCCGGCAAGCACGTCCGCCATCACCTGCACCGAGGCATAGGCGGAGGCTTCGAAGGACGAGGCGAAGGCGGCCGGGCGCGGCGCGAAATAAGGCCCGGCCGACAGATGGCCCTTGCCCGTTTCGCCGATTGCCGGCAGCTCGCCCTCGGTGAGATTGCACGAAATCACCGGGCAGGCGCCAGGCTTGAAGGCCGCATCCTCTCGTCCCAGGTCGCGATAGGCGGCGAGGAAAGCATAGGACGAGGTGCCGATCAGGTTGTTGAGGATGAAATTCGGCCGCGTGACGCGGATTTCGTCGATCAGGCGCGAAACGCCGGTCTCGCCGATGCGCAGATAGCGTTCGCCGAGCACCTTGCCGCCGGCGTCGGCGATCAGGTCGCGCGCGACGCGGTTCATCTCCCAGCCCCATATGTAGTTCGAGCCGAGCAGGAAGCCGTTGGCGCCGAAACGCGGCGCGACATGAGCCATCAGCGGCACCAGATGCTGGTTCGGGCAGGCATGCATGTAGACTACATGCTCGTTGGCCTCGAAGCCTTCATACGGGCAGGCATACCAGAGCATGCCGCCCGCCTTCTCCAGCACGGGAATGGTCTCCTTGCGGCTCCAGGAGGTGATGCAGCCGACGACATGGCGGGCGCTGCTGGTGCGGAAGATGTCTTCGCAGAGCGTCGCGTAGCGGTCGGCGTTGCTTTGCGGATCGCGCTCGACCGGGACGAGCTCGATGCTTTGCGCGCGATCGGCGTTGATGTCGGCGATCGCGCGCATCGCCCCCAGCCGGCAGGCGTCGGAGACGAGCTGATAGCTGCCTGACCGGGAATAGAGGATGCCGATCTCGATACGTCGTTTCAAGCAAGGCCCCAAAAATGAAAAAGCCTCGCAGCCAGCGCCGGATGGGCGAGGCATACGAGGCATTCTTGCCGCCCGGCGACCAAAGCCGGTATTTTCGTCGAGCTACCCTATTCCCTACCGTCCGTCAGTCAAGCCTGAAAGTTGAAGGCCATCTAGTCCCGCAGGCTGAAGACGAAGGGCACGGTGCGGGTGACGCGCGCGCCGAGTTCGGCCGGCGGGGCCGGCACAGAGGCGCCCTGCAAGGACGCGAGCGCCGCGCGGTCGAGATCGCCGTCGCCCGAGGATCGCGCCAGTCGGGCCGAGACCACCCTGCCGGAGGTGTCGACCGTGAAGGTCACGCTCGGCGTGCCCTCGGCCCGCCTGGAGCGCGCCGCGCTCGGATAGCGGGTGTGCCGCCTGATCCATGCAGCCAGGGTGGAATTCCAGCGCGACGGGCTGACGCTGGAGCGCGGCGCCGCATCCGAGGACCGGGGTGCTGCCGCCTTCGCCGCCGCCTTGGCGTCGATGCTGGCGGTGGTCGTCGCCCTGGGTGGAGGCGCCCTTTCCTTCCTGACTCGTTCTTTCGGTTTTCCGACCGGTTTCTTCTCGGCCTTCTTCCTGGGTTCTGCCGGCTTTTGCACCTTCACCGCCGCTTCCACCGGTTTTGGTTGCGGCAGCGGAATGACGACGTCCGGGGCGATCGCCTCGACAGGATCCGGCACGGCCTCGTCCAGCGGCTTCTGCTCGCTCAGCGCGGCAATGGCCTGTTCCGCCCGCGCGGCCTGCTCGGCTTCTTGCGTGTCGTCGGCATCGGATGGCTGTTCGGTCACGGGCTCGGCCTGTTCCACTGCCGGCGCCGGGTCGGTCGCCGGTTTTACCTCGACAGGCTTTTCCGCGTCCGCCGCATCGGGCGGCTCCGGTGTCACCATGTCCAGCATCGCCGCCTCTTCCGGCACGGCGGGCGCGATCGCCAGCGGTGCCATCTCGACCGCCAGCGCCGGCGGCGGACCGCCATCCTGCATCTCGGCGAAACTCAAGGTCTGCAACGCATAGGCGACCGCCACATGCGCGGCCAGAATGATCGCGGCGGCACTCGTCCACAGGCCGGCCTCACGCGCGCCGAAGCGCGGCTGGGAAATGCGGGAAAGGGCGGCGACCGTCATGGCGCCGAGTTTCCGCCCGGCGCCGGGACGAGGTTCGCGCCGGCCGCGGGCATTTCGGGCACGGCCCGCCCGCCGGCATCGCCAGCTGTTTCGAGGCCGACCAGCGCGACCTTGAGATAGCCGGCGCGGCGCAGCAGGTTCATGACTTCCATCAGGTCGCCATAACCGACCGTCTTGTCGGCGCGCAGGAAGATGCGTGTCTGCTTGTCGCCCTTGGTGCGGCTGTCGAGCACGCCGGCAAAGGCCGGACGGGGCACGCCGTCATTGCCGATCGCCAGCGTGAGATCGGTTTTCAAAGTCAAGAACAGCGGTGTCTCGGGTCGCGGCGCCGGCGTTGCCGTCGATCCGGGCAGGTCGACATTGACGTCCACGGTCGCCAGCGGCGCCGCCACCATGAAGATGATCAACAGCACCAGGATGACGTCGATGAACGGCGTGACATTGATGTCGTGGCTTTCCTCGAGATCGTCGCCGGCAGTCTCGCGAATCCGCGCCGCCATCGCCGTTACTCCGCAGCCATGGCCGTTGCCGGCGGCATAGTGCGGAAATCGAGGTCGCGGCTGACCAGCCGCTCGACGCTGGCTGAGGCGTCGGCAAGGATCTGCCTGTAGCCGGCTATCGAGCGCGCGAAGAGGTTGTAGATGACGACCGCCGGAATGGCCGCGACAAGACCCATGGCGGTCGCAAGCAGCGCCTCGGCGATGCCGGGCGCCACGACCGCCAGATTGGTGGTCTGCGCCTGCGAGATGCCGATGAAGGCGTTCATGATGCCCCAGACGGTGCCGAACAGGCCCACGAAGGGCGCCGTCGAGCCGATGGTGGCGAGCAGGCCGGTGCCGCGCGACATGCGCCGGGCCGCCGCCGCCTCGATGCGTGAAAGCCGGGAGGCGACGCGCTCCTTCAGGCCGTCACCGGAGGCATGGTCGAGCGCGCCGGCCGAAAGCGCTCTTTCTTCTTCCGCCGCCCGCACCAGAAGCGCGGCCGGCCCGCCGCTGTGGCCAAGTTCCCGGCCGGCCTGCATCAGCGTCGCGGCGTTGCCGATCGCATCGGCGGCGCGGCGGGCTCTCAGCTTGCCGCCTAAGACCTCCAGCGACTTGGCGAGCCAGATCGTCCAGGTGACGAGGGAAGCGAAGGCCAGCCCCACCATCACCGCCTTCACGATGATGTCGGCATTCATGAACATGCCCCAGGGCGAAAGGTCATGCGGCAGTGCCAGCGAGATGGAGCGCTCTTCGCCTGTGGCGTTGTTCGGGGCCGGTTGGATGCCCGGTTCCACCGGCGTGGCGACGGGCGCCTGCGCCGCCGGCATTTGCGGGGCGGGAGCGACGGGTGCTTGTGCTGCCGGAGCCTGCTCGAGGGGAGCCTGCACGGTGGGCGCCGGTTGCTGCGCTGCCGGCTGTTCCTGTGCCTTGGCGAGGCCGGCCGAAAGAATGAGGGACGCGGCCAGCGCCGCGAAAAGACCGTTTCGGGACAAGGCTCGTCCTCGCTTCATCATTGCACATATCCGATCGGGTGGACGGGTGGACTTGCCCGAGCCGTTGTGGCCGACAAGGCCGTAGACGCGCGAACGGTGCAGATCGAGCAAGACCGGACCGAGCAGCGTGCGTCCGCCGACGGCGAAGCGCACGGCGTCGACATGAAAGGCTGTCCAGCTCCGGCCAACATCCGCCTCCAATGGAGCGGCCGCCATCCAAGGCAGGTGCCAGGCGGCCAATGCTGGTTGACTATGAAACATGACTTTGCAAGTCAACTATAAAGGTGACTGCAGTTATCAACAATGCAACGCGTTCCCCAATATCGGTTCGGCACGCTGCAAGGTCTGGACGGCATGGCAGTTGCTGGGCACGATGCGCGCACAACAACCAAGGCAGGCGGCCGATGATCAAGGCGGTACCCTTCGACTTCCCCTATGACGGCAGGCTGGTGCCGCAGCATACGGCGCTGCTGGTGGTCGACCTGCAGGAGGATTTCCTGTCGCCGAACGGCTACTTCGCCAGGAAGGGCTACGATCCATCGCCGCTGAGAGCCATCCTGCCGGCGGTCAACCGGCTGATCGAGGCCGCTCGAACCGCCGGCCTAACCATCATCCACACCAGGCAGGGCTATCGCGCCGACATGGCCGACATGACGCCTTTCGAAAAATGGCGCCGCAAGCGGGCTGGCCTCGACGGCACCGACGTCCTGCTGCGTTCCGGCCCGGGCTTCCAGATCTCCGCCGACATCGACGTGGCGCCGCAGGACATCATCATCGACAAGACCTGCAACAGCGCCTTCACCTACACGGATCTGGAGCTTGTTTTGCGGGCGCGCGGCATCACACATCTCCTGTTCACCGGCTGCACGACGGATGTCTGCGTGCACACCACATTGCGCGAGGCCTGCGACCGCAACTTCCAGTGCCTGACGATTGCGGACGCCTGCGCCAGCGGCGACCAGTATGCGCACGAAGCAGCGCTGCATATGGTGACGGTCGAAGACGGGATTTTCGGCACCCTGGCGGACTCGGAGGCCGTCATTGCCGCGCTGCGGCAGCTAGCGGGCGCAATGCGCTGAGGATTTCGTGGTTCCATCGAAATTTTTTTCACCCGCACCGTTCCGTTTTCGATTCCGGCTTCGTCTTGAGGGTCGTAACAGGTGCGGGAGCCGCGACGGCCTCCGCCATCAGGACAAACGGAGCCAAGCCATGTCGACCACAGTGACCCTGATCAACGTCTTCACCGCCAAGCCGGGCAAGCAGCAGGAACTCGCCAAGACGCTTGCCGAGGGCACGAGGGCCTTCTTCAGCAAGCAGCCGGGCTCGCTGTCGTCGTCGGTGGTCGTCGGCGACGACGGCAGCAAGGTCGCCAATATCTCGCAATGGCGTTCGGCGCAGGACATCGCCGCCTTCCGCGGCGATCCCCGCTTCGCCGATTACATGAAGAGCATCGTCGAGCTGGCCGCCGGCGAGAGCATGATGGGTCACACGATCTATTCCCATACGGGCGGGATCGAAGACTAGGAGGACGCGTGACCGGTTTGCAGGATCAGTCCGTTGCGGCGACCGAAACCAGGCTTCGCGCCTTCGAGCGCGAGGCCGCCGGCCTGAGGGCCAAGCTGCACCGCTACGCTTCGCGCATGGTCGGATCCGTCATCGATGGCGAAGACATCGTCCAGGAGGCTTTGGCCAAAGGCTTCGTGGCGATCAGGAATGGCGACATGCCCGACAAGACCGAACCCTGGCTGTTTCGCATCGCGCACAACGCGGCGCTCGATTTCCTGCGCAAGCGGACCCGCTTGCGAGGGCGCGAAAGCGAGGTCGAGCTCGACATGATCGCCGACGAGAATTCGGCGCTGGATGCGCGCATGGCCGCCGAGGCGAGCCTGGCCGAGCTGATGCAACTGCCGCCGGCGCAAAGATGCACGGTCGTGCTGAAGGATGTGCTGGGACACAGCCTGGAGGAGATCGGCGAAATCCTCGAAACCTCCGACACGGCGATCAAGGGCGCGCTGCAGCGGGGCCGCGAGAGCCTGCGCAAGCTGGCGGCCGCGCCGCGCATGGCGTCGCCCCGCCCGGCGCTCGACCGGCAGGACATGCGCCGTCTCGGTGACTATGTGGCCGCCTTCAACGCCAGGGACTTCGATGCCTTGCGCGGCCTGCTGGCCGAGGACGTGAAGCTGGAGCTGGTCAACCGCCTGCGCGCCGACGGCAAGGAATATGTCGGCAACTATTTCGGCCGCTATGCCGACGAAACGCATTGGCATTTCACGGCCGGACTTGTCGAAGGCCGGCCCGCCATCCTGGTCACCAGTCCGGAGCGTCCGGGCGGGCCGCCGCGCTACTTCATTCTCATCGATTGGGAGAACGGCCGGATCGCCGGCATCCGCGATTTCCTGTTCGCGGATTACGTCATGGACGGCCTGGATTACTCATCCCAGCCGTAGGAAGGCCGGCGTTAGCGAAGGTGGATCTCAAGGAAGGTCTGGGACGCAAGGATCCCCGGTTGCGGAACCTCCACCTCGCGCCGCGCCAGCGAATTCGCGACCAGCGTGATCGTCTCGCGCCCGATACGGGCGATGTCGCTTGGGCGGTCGATGCCACCGATCATGAATTCCTCGATGCCAAGCGCCGCGTAGGGCAGCAGTGCCAGGGCAATCCGCGCCGGCGGCCCGGCAAGCTCGATCGCCTTGTGATCCGGAGTGCCCGTCCGGCCGTCCGGGTGAATGCGGACAGGCAGCGCGAAGCGCAATCTGCCGGCGCGGCCATGTTCCGCCGCGGCGCCGCGCACGCGCTGCATCAGTTGCGCGACCTCATCCGGGGAGCCGGCGGCCAGCTCGAAGACATCGGCATGCTTTCCGACGACCTTCAAGGCCATGCCGGACTGTCCGCCGAGACGGATGGCGAGGTCGGCGCCATGCGGGCCCTTGCGCGGCACGAAGCCGCCGCGGACGCTGTAGAAGGCGCCTTCATGGTCGAAGGCCTGTCGTTCGACCACAGGCGCTTCAACAGCACCAGATATTCGTCGATGCGCTGCCACACCACGCTGTGGCCAACGGGCCGGGCCTCGGCGTCGCTGTCCTCCAGCGGTTCGCTCAGCATGCGAAGCGACAGGCGGCCGCCGCTTTTGCGGTCGAGCGCCGCGAGCTGCCTTGCCGCCACCGTCGGTTCGATAACGCCGGCAGTGCGTTAGCACCACCTCCAGCGAGCCGGTGCGGTCGAGCGTCTGCGCGGCGATGTCCATATTGGTAAGTAGGCCTGCGGGGTCATCCACCACCAGCTTGCGAAAACCGGAATCCTCGATCAGCGACAATTTGGTCGCCGTCTCGGCGAAATCGTAGAAGAAGCTGCCATTGGCAGGCTTGCCTGGAACATGCGTGAACTCGATCGGCATTGCCATCTCCTCCATCACGTTGGCTTGCCCCGCTTCAAAGCCTTCTAATCAGACCTGAGACGCAGACGCGCGACGACGCCCTGGCGCCCGGCCAGTTTTCCACTCCGATTATTCGACTCAGATTGTTTGACGGCGGGTCTCGGCCGCCTTGGATCAGGGGATCAGCCCCAGGATCACCGCGCCGGTGAACACGAACGCAAGCGCGAAGACGAGATAGGCGAAGGTGCCGCCATAGGCGGGCCTCCAGCTCTGATCGGCAGTCAGCCTTTGCCCCTTGCGGGCGGCCTGGGCGTTCTGGCTATAGGACATATCGACCTCCGTCACGGCCATTAATCTATAAAGTTAGTAGACTTTGTCGATTGTTATTTTCGGGCGATTCCTGGAATGAATTTTTTTAAAGAGGACGGATCGTGGTTTTTCATACTCGCAGCGCAGGCGATGTAGCCGATATCGGGACATAGGCAATCTGGCCGAACGGGTTGAAAATCGGCCGTTTTCGCGGCGTTCATAGGCGCAATATCCAGTCGCTCGAAGGTCTTGGCCGCCTCGCGCATGACGGATAGCATCGCTTGGGCCGATATGGGCGGCACTGAAGGAGCAATAAGAATGGGTGGAAGGCTGGCGGGCAAGGTCGCTATCATCTCGGGCGGTGCGACGGGCATGGGCGGGGCGGCTTCGGAATTGTTTGCCGCCGAAGGCGCAAAGGTGGCAATCATCGACCGCAACGGCGAGGCGGCCGGCAAGACCGCCGCGGCGATCCGGGCGCGGGGCCATGTCGCGGAGCATTTCGTCGCCGACGTTTCGGACGAAGCACAGGTCGAAGCGGCGGTGAAGGCGGCGACGGCGAAGCTCGGCCCGGTCACGGTGCTGTTCAACCACGCCGGCACCATCGTCATCAAGCCATTCCTGGAAACAAGCCTGCAGGAATGGGACTGGCTGCATGCCGTCAACGTGCGCTCGATGTTCCTGATGACGCGCGCGGTGCTGCCGGGCATGATCGCCGCCGGCGGCGGCTCGATCGTCTGCACATCGTCGATCTCGGCCGTGGCGGCGACGCCGAACGAAGTGCTCTACGACACCACCAAGGGCGCCTGCCACATGTTTGCCCGCGCCATCGCGGTGGAATTCCGCGACCGCAACATCCGCTGCAACGCCGTCTGTCCCGGCTTCATCCGCACGCCGCATGGCTTGCGCGAGGTGGCTGATCTCGGCAAGCTCGGCGTCGACGTCTCGGACGCGGCGATGGCCGCGCAGCAGGGCCGCATCGGCGAGCCGGAGGAAGTGGCGAAGGCCGCGCTGTTTTTGGCCAGCGACGAATCGAGCTTCGTCAACGGCGCGCATCTGTTCGTGGACAACGCGTTCACGGCGATTTGAGGCCAGCTTGGCGCCTTCCTCTCCCCCGTCGATCGGGGGAGAGGTGTCGAGCGTAGCTCGACAGAGTGGTGGTCGACCCTTGGCGCGGTGCCGAAATACTCTTGCGCCTGGGCCCCATTTCAATATTCGTTGGCGACGGTTGCAAGGTGGTTCCCCCACTCCGTCGCTGCTTCGCAGCGCCACCTCTCCCCCGTCCGGAGGGAGAGGAAAGGACGCCTGCTCGTCTACCGCTCTTCCCTCCGAAACGGCTTCAGCAGCGCCGATGGCGCCACGGCGTTGCGCGACATGACGGCCATGGCGACGATGGTGAAGATGAAAGGCAGCATCAGGAACGCTTCGTAGGGGACGTGGCCGAGGCCGCTCGCTTGCATCCTGAGCTGCAGCGCGTCGACGAAGGCGAAGAGCAGCGCGGCGCCCGCCGAGCGCCAGGGATCCCAGCGGCCGAACACCACCAGCGCGATCGCCACCCAGCCACGGCCGGAGACGACGCCGAAGGTGAAGGCGTTGAACTGCGCCATGGTGAGGAAGGCGCCGGCAAGGCCCATCAGCGCGCCGCCGAGGATCACCGCCTGAAAGCGCGTGGCGATCACGCTGACGCCGGCCGAGTCCGCCGCGCGAGGGTTCTCGCCGACCATGCGCACGGAAAGCCCCCATGGCGTGCGGTAGAGCACGAAGGCAGCGAGCGGGACGGCGATGATGGCGAGATAAACGAGCGTGAACTGGTTGAACACCGCCGGGCCTAGAACCGGAATGTCCGAGAGCAGCGGGATAGCCACCGGCTTGAAGCCGGTAATGCTCGGCGGCACCGATTGCTGGCCGAAGATCAGCCGATAGAGGAAATAGGCAAGGCCGGATGAGAACAATGTCACGCCGATGCCGCAGACATGCTGGCTGAGGCCCAGGGCCACCGTGAACAGCGCATGCAGCGCCCCCATCAGCATGCCGGTCAACACCGCGACAAGCACGCCCAGCCACAGGCTGCCGCTCAGGCTGGCAGCTGTGAAGCCCGCCATCGCCGAGAGCAGCATGATGCCCTCGATGCCGAGATTGAGCACGCCTGCGCGCTCGGAAAACATTTCGCCCAGCGTGGCGAAGGCGAGCGGCGTGGCGATGCGGATGATGGCGGCGAGGAAGCCGACCTGAAAAATCTGCTCGAACACCGCGCTCATGTTTGCGCTCCCACGCGGCGGATGCGGTAGGCGGTGAAGAGCAGCGCCACCAGCATGGCAAGCAGCGCCGTGCCCTGGATGACCTCGCTGAGGAAGGCCGGCACGCCGGTTGCGCGCGACATCGCCTCGGCGCCGGTCATGACAGCGGCAAGGAAGATCGCCGCCGGCACCACGCCGAGCGGGTTGAGCCGGGCGAGCATCGCAACGACGATACCCGAATAGCCATAGCCCGGCGAAATGTCGCTCATCACCTGGAAGTGCACGCCGCCGACCTCGCCGACGCCGGCGAGCCCGGCCAGCGCGCCGGAGAGCAAAGCTGTCGACAGCAGCACGCGCTGCACGTTGATGCCGGCATAGCGGGCGGCTTCCGGATTCTCGCCGGTGACGCGGATGCGGAAGCCGAGCGTGGTGCGCGTGATCAGGAACCAGCACAGCGGTGCCGCGATCAACGCCACGATGACGCCGAGATGCAGCCGCGTGCCTTCGATCAGCACCGGGAAATTGGCCGCGTCCTCGATCGGCGGCGAGATCGGGTAGCCGCTGAACGTATCCTTCCACGGTCCCTCGATCAGCGCCATCAGCGCGTAATAGATGACCGAGTTGAGCAGCAGCGAGCTCACCACGTCGTCGACCTTGAATTTTACGCGCAAAGTGGCGGGGACCAGCGCGACGAGCGCGCCGGCGGCGGCGCCCGCCAGCGCCATCAACAGCATGGCGAGATAGCCGGGCATCGGGATGGCGCCGACGAAGCAGCTTGCCACCGCGCCGGCGAGCAATTGGCCCTCGGCGCCGATGTTCCAGAATTTGGCGCGGAAGGCGATGGCCACGGCAAGGCCGGTGAAGATCATGGGTGCGGCGCGCACCAGGGTTTCCGTGATGGCGTAGCTGTCGCCGAGCGATGCGGACAGCATCACGCCATAGGCTTCGACCACGCCGGCGCCGGCGATGGCGATCAGGCCGCTGCACAGGATGAGCGTCGCGGCGATGGCCAACAGCGGCAGCGCGAGATTGAACCAGGCGGGTGTCGAGGTGCGGGCTTCGAGGCGAAACATCAGGCCGCCTCCTCGGTGCGCCCGGCGCCGGTCATCATCAGGCCGAGCCTCGCGACGGTGGCGTCCGCGCTGGGAAGCGTGCCGGCGATGCGGCCCTCATACATCACGGCGATGCGATCCGAGAGCATCAGCAATTCCTCGAGGTCCTCGCCGATGACGATGATGCCGCAGCCCTTGGCGCGCATGGCCAGGAACTTCTCGTGGATGAAGCGGGCGGCGCCGATATCGAGCCCGCGCGTCGGCTGCGAGACGATCAGCACTCTCGGGTCGAAGGCGAGCTCGCGGGCCAGCAGCGCCTTCTGCAGATTGCCGCCGGACAGCGCGCCGGCGCGCACCATCGGGCCGGGGCAGCGAATATCGTAGGCCTTGATCTGCGCTTCGGCGAAGGCACGGATCGCGGCCGGATCGAGCAGCCCCCTGCGGCTGAAGGCCTCGGTGCCGATACGCGGCAGCACCATGGAGTCGGCCAAAGGCAGATTGGTGACGAGGCCGGTCGTCATCCGGTCTTCCGGTATGCGGCCGAGGCCGAGCGCCTGCAGCTCGCGCGGCGAAAACTGCGCAACCGTTTTGCCGGCTATCGTCATCGCTCCGGCCTTGGGCGCCAGCATGCCGGAAATGACATCGGCGAGCGCCCGCTGGCCGTTGCCGGAGACGCCGGCGATGCCCAGGATCTCGCCCGCGCGGACGAAAAGCGAGACGTCGCGCAGCGGCGTGCCGGCATGGCCGGAGGTGGAAATGCCGTCGAGCGTCAGCGCGGCGGCGCCGGGCGTCGAAGCCTCCTTGACCGGCGGCACGATTTCGTGGCCGCACATCAGCTTCGCCATTTCTGCCGATGTGGTGCTTGCCGGATGGTCGACGCGGCCGGCGACCTTGCCGTGGCGCAGCACCACGCAGCGATGGGTGAGGGCGCGAACTTCATTCAGCTTATGCGAGATGAAGATGATGCCGAGCCCTTGCGCCGCCATCGAGCGCAGGGCGGCGAACAGGCCATCGACCTCAGAAGGCGCCAGCACCGCCGTCGGTTCGTCGAGGATCAAAAGCCTGGCGCCGCGAAACAGTGCCTTGATGATCTCCAGCCGCTGCTGCTCGCCGACCGACAGCGCCGAGACAGGTAGGTTCGGATCGAGGCTCAAGCCATGCTGGCGGCCGATCTCCTGTAGCCGCGCCAGTCCGCCGCCACGGTCGATGCGGCCGGACTTGCCGGGAATGCCGATCAGGAGGTTTTCCAGCACCGTCAGCCGCGGCGCGAGGTGGAAATGCTGGTGCACCATGCCGATGCCGGCGGCGAGCGCATCGGCCGAATTGTGGATGGCGACGGGCCTGCCTTCGACAAGGATCTCGCCGGCGTCCGGCGCATAGGCGCCGAACAGCACGTTCATCAGCGTCGTCTTGCCGGCGCCGTTCTCGCCAAGCAGGCCGAGGATCTCGCCCGGCGCCACGCTGAGGTCGACGGCCTCGTTCGCCTTGACGGCGCCGAAGCTCTTGGTGATGCCGCGCATTTCGATGAGTGGGGCGGACAAGGGTGCTCCTGGATTTGCGATCCGGCCAACCATGGAGGGCAGCGCTGCACCCCCTCTCTGACCTGCCGGCCATCTTCCCCTCACGGGGGAGATCAGATGTCACGGCGGCCTTCGCCAACTTTCAATGCTGAAAGATCGAGCGCCGTCGACGGAACTGCCAATCTCCCCCCTCGAGGGGGAGATGTCCGGCAGGACAGAGAGGGGGGCCTAGCGCCGCCCCTCAACCAGGCGTCAATCCGAAACCGGCGTGTTCTCGTCGACGTCGACGCGGAAATTGCCTTCGAGGATCTCGGCCTTCTTCTTCTCGACCAGGTCCTTGACGTCGGCTGGCAGCGTCTTGTCGAACTTGTGGAAGGGCGCCAGATACGAGCCGCCCTTGGCCATGCGCGAGAAATCGCCATAGTCCTGCGCGGTGAAGACGCCGGCTTTGACCAGCTTGATCGCCTGCTCGACTGTCGGGTACATATCCCAGACCGGGCCGGTGATGACCGTATCGGGCCCGAGGCTCGACTGGTCGGACATGTTGGAGATGGCGAAAATCTTCTTCTCGACCGCCGCCTCGATGACGCCGAAGCGCTCGGCGTAGATGACGTCGACGCCGGCATCGATCTGCGCCACGGCCGCTTCCTTGGCCTTGGGCGGATCGAAGAACGAGCCGATGAAGGCGACCTTCTTCTTGACGTTCGGATTGACCTCCTTGGCGCCGGCGAAGAAGGCGTTGACCAGCCGGTTCACTTCCGGAATGCCCATCGCCGCGACGGCGCCGACCGTGCCCGACTTCGACATCTTTCCGGCGATCATGCCGGAGAGATAGGCGGGTTCGTGGATCCAGTTGTCGAAGACGCCGAAATTGGGTTCGGCGGGCCCAGCGCCCGAGCCGAACAGCCACGCCGTCTTCGGGAATTGTTTTGCCGTGCGGCGCGATTCACGCTCGGCGGCGAAAGCGTCGCCCAGCACCAGCTGATAGCCGCCCTGCGCATATTCGCGCATCACGCGGCTGAAGTCGGCGGTCTGCACCTTTTCCGACCATTTGTATTCGATGCCCAGTTCCTTCTCGGCCTTCTGCAGGGCGACATGGATCTGATTATCCCACGGCTCCTCGATCGGCGTGGCGAAGATCGCCGCCACCTTCAGCTTCTTGTCCTTGGCGAAGGCCGCGCCGGGCAGCACGGTCGCCGCGAGGCCGAGCGCGCCGAGTTCCAGCACGTTGCGCCGCGACAGGCCGGCGCGTTGCGTCTTGCTACGTTCGTTTTCCATTGAAGTGCCCCTCTGTTCGACAGCCGTGTCGAGCCGGCCGTTCAAAAAAATGTCAGACGAGAGACTATGGAACGGTGGTTGAGATTTGTCCACATGGTCAAATTTGGCATGTCGCCCCCGCGTTCGTCATCCACGGGCGAAGCAAGGAGCGTAGCGACGCAGCGCCGACCCGAGGATCCATGCCGGAACGTTCGAGAGCCGCGACGGTGCAGAACAATCGACGGCTGTGCCACCGCCTGTTCTGGACCGTCGCATTCTTTGTCTGATGGAACGGCATGGATTCCAGGGTCTACGCTTCGCTTCGCCCTGGAATGACGAAGTTATGGGGCGTCGCCCGCACCTTCCCAAGCCCCCGTCTCGGCAAACTTTCTCAGCACCGGCGCCGGCTCGAAGATCGCCCTGCCGGTCCGCCCATGCCAATGCTCCAACCGCTCGACGATCTTCGCCGCGCCTTCAAGTCCGGCCCAGAACATCGGTCCGCCCTTGCCGATCGGGAAGCCGTAGCCGTTGACCCAGACGACATCGATATCGGACGCCCGCGCGGCGATGCCTTCCTCGAGGATCTTCGCGCCTTCGTTGACCAGCGGGTAAAGCGTGCGCTCGATGATCTCGTCGGCGCCGATCTGGCGCCGCGCTATGCTCAGTTCTTCCGCCTTGGCGCGGATCAACGCCTCGACCTCCGGATCGGCAACCGGCTCCCGCGCGCCGCTCTTATAGCGGTACCAGCCACGCCCGGTCTTCTGGCCGAAATGGCTCTGCTCGCACAGCGTATCGGCGATCACCGCCGTCTGGCCGCGCGCCTTGCGGTTGCGCCAGCCGATGTCGAGGCCGGCGAGGTCGCCCATCTGGAACGGCCCCATCGGCCAGCCGAAATCGGTGAACGCCTTGTCGACCTGAGCGGGCGTTGCACCTTCGAGCAACAGCGCTTCGTTCTCCGCGCCGCGCGCGGCCAGCATGCGGTTGCCGACAAAACCATGGCAGACGCCGACGACCACCGCCACCTTGCCGATGCGCCGGGCGAGATCGGTGACCGTCGCCAGCACGTCGGGCGTGGTCTTTTCGGCCCGCACGATCTCCAGGAGCTTCATGACGTTTGCCGGCGAAAAGAAATGCATGCCGAGCATGTCCCCTGGACGCGAGGTCGAGGCGGCGATTTCGTTCACGTCGAGATAGGAGGTGTTGGTGGCGAGGATGGCGCCGGGCCTGGCGATGGCGTCAAGCCTGCCGAACACCTCCTTCTTCACCGCCATATCCTCGAACACGGCCTCGATGATCAGATCGCAATGGGAAAGGTCGGCATAGTCGGTGCTGCCCTTGAACAGTCCGAGTCGCTTCTGCTTGGCCTCGTCCGTCAACGAGCCGCGGCTGACCGAAACGGCATAGTTCTTGTCGATCGTCGCCAGCCCGCGCCGCAGCGCTTCCTCGCTGGTCTCGACCAAAGTCACCGGAAGACCGCCATTGGCGAAAGCCATGGCAATTCCGCCGCCCATGGTGCCGGCGCCGATAATGCCGACGCGTTCGATCCGGCGCTTCCGCAGATCCTTGCCGGGAATCTTGGCCGCCTCGCGCTCGGCGAAGAACAGATGCCGCTGCGCCCGCGACTGGTCGCCGGAAACGAGTTTCAGGAATAGTTGCCGCTCGGCCGCAAGCGCCTCGTCGAACGGCAAGGTGATCGCGTTGCGCACGGCTTCGGCGCAGGCAAGCGGCGCTTCAAGCCCGCGGGCCTTCCTGGCCAGTTCCGCCCTCTGGGCGTCGAAGGCGGCGAGATCGGTCCCGGCAAGGCGGTCGTTGCGGTCGCGCACCGGTGTGAACGGGCCGCCCCACTCGACCATTTCGCCGGCGAAACGAATGGCCTGAACAATCAGATCGCCATCGAAAGCCGCATCCACCAATCCGGTGGCCTTGGCTTCGTCGGCCGAAACCGGCGTTCCGGAAACGATCATGCCAAGCGCTTTCACAGCACCCACAAGTCGTGGGAGTCGTACGGTGCCGCCGCCGCCCGGCAAAAGGCCGAGCTTCACTTCGGGCAGGCCGAGCTTGGCGCCCTTGTCGGCGACGCGGAAATGGCAGCCCAATGCCAGTTCCAGCCCGCCGCCGAGCGCGGTGCCGTGGATCGCAGCGACCGTCGGCTTGGCGATGGTTTCAAGCAAGGCGATGATGGCGCGTAGTTCCGGCTGCTGGACCGGCTTGCCGAATTCGGTGATGTCGGCGCCGGCGACAAAGGTGCGCCCGGCGCAGGCGATGACGATCGCGCTTGCGGCGGGATCGTCGCGCAAAGCGGCGAGTGCCTCGTGGAGCGGCTTGCGGACGTGAAAGCTCAGCGCATTGACCGGCGGGTTGTCGATGGTGACCACCGCCACGCCGTTTTCGTTCGCGACGCTGACAAAACTGGACAAGCGGAACCTCCCGAGGCCGGCTGCAATCGCGCAAGGGTTTACTAGGCAGCGACCCGAATGGAAACCCGATGCAGCGCTGGCCTAACGCTTGACCGTTTAACGTCGACTTGCTGCCTCGGCGGCCAGATTCTCTGAAAATTCCGCCTCGGCGCCGCGGCCGCCGCGCCAGGAGGCGATGGCGGCGACCAGATAGAGGATCGCCGAGAAGGTGAAGGCGAAGACCAGCCCGTGCTTGAACGGCCCCGACATCAGCTCGGGGAAGAACTGGTTGCCGGTCAGTGTCGCGGCGTTGGCCGGCGGCAAAGCGTGAAGCACGTCGGCCGGGATCAGTTCGCCCATTGGGTTGTAGCCGAGGAAGGCGGCGAACAGGCTGGCGACCGGCGGCATGTTGGCGACCTGGTGCGCGATCGCCTCCGGCACATGTTGCGCCAGAAGTCCCGCCTCCATCGTCGCCGGCAGCCTGGCGGCGAGGCCGGCCAGCATCAGGCTGAAGAACAGGCCGATCGACAGCACCTGCCCGGCATTGGTGGTGGTGGCGCGCATGCCCGATGCCTGGCCGCGCTCGCGCGCCGGCACGGAATTCATGATCTGCGTCGAGTTCGGCGCCACGAAAAGGCCGGAGCCGAGGCCGTTGAGGAAGAGCAGGCCGGCAAAGGCGGTGTAGGAGAAGTCGGCCGGCAGCAGCATCAGCGCGACGAAGCTGGCCGCGCCCGCGACCATGCCGCCAACGGCGAAAGGCACGCCGCCGATGCGGTCGGAGAAATAGCCCGAGATCGGCCCGGCGATCAGGAAGCCGATTGTGAGCGGCAGCATGAAAATCGCCGACCAGAGCGGGGTCTGCTCGAAGGAATAGCCGTGCAGCGGCAGCCAGATGCCTTGCAGCCAGACGATCAGCATGAATTGCAGGCCGCCGCGCGCGATGCCCGACGCAAGATTGGCGACGTTGCCATAGGCGAAGCCCGGAATACGGAACAGCGACAGGTCGAGCATCGGCTTGGCGACACGACTCTCGATGATGACGAAAGCGATCAGCGAAGCGATGCCGACGGCAAAGAGCGTCAGCACTTTCGGGCTGGTCCAGGCCATCACCTGGTCGCCATAGGGCTGCAGGCCATAGGTGATGGCGGTGAGGATCATGACCAGGCCGAGGCCGAAGCTGATATTGCCGAGCCAATCGATTGTGTGGCTGGAGCGGTTCGGCGCGTCGTGCAGCTTGAGATAGGCCCAGATAGTGCCGACGAGCCCGAACGGCACGTTGATCCAGAACACCAGCCGCCAGTCGGTGTCGGCGAGCAGTCCGCCGATCAAAAGGCCGATGAACTGGCCGCCGATCGCCGCCACGACATTGATGCCGAGCGCGAAGCCGCGTTCGTTCTCGGGGAAGGCGTCGGTGAGCAGCGCCGTGGAATTGGCCATGATCAGCGCGCCGCCGATGCCCTGGATGATGCGCACGCCGATCAGATACATGGCGGCGAAATCGCCTTGTCCCGGCAGAAGGCTGAGCGCGATGGAGGCGGCGGTGAAAATGGCGAAGCCCAGATTGTACATCTTCGCCCGGCCGAACTGATCGCCCAGCCGGCCGAAGGCGACGACCAGCACGGCGGTGGCGATCATGTAGCCGATGATCGCCCAGAGCAGGTAATTGATGTTGCCGGGGTCGAGCGCCTTGAGGCCGATGCCGCGAAACACCGCCGGCAGGCTTATCAAAAGGATCGAGCCATTGATGGCTGCGGCCAGCATGCCGAGCGTGGTGTTGCTCAGAACCATCCATTTGTGGCTCTGTGTGCGGTCCTGTCTTGCGATGGTCATGGCGTTCAGATCCGGCGCTGCTGGCGCGTCGAGGGCCGGCAGGCTATATATGAGGATACTCTCAGGTTTGGAATATGAGGATGGCCTCGGAAAAATCAAGCGTAACTGTGCCGCAGCCGCGCGCCCCACAGCAAAAAAGAGGCCGCGACCGCGTCGCCGCGCTGATGGCGGCGGCCTCGGAGCTGTTCGTCGAGAAGGGTTTCGACGCGACGACCATGACCGAGATCGCCGCCAAGGCGGGCGCCGCCATCGGCACGCTCTATCTTTTCTTCCCGACCAAGCAGGCGGTGGCGCAGGCGATCCTGGCCCAGAATGCCGAGGCGCTTTCGGCCGAACTCGACGACCTGCGCGACCGGACGCAGGGGATGAGCGCGGCGGCGATCGCCGACCGGCTGTTCGCGCGGCTCGGTACCTTCATGGCCGGGTATCCGGCCTATTCGGCGCTGCTCGACCTGCCGGGCGACGACGGCTGGCGGCGCGCCATGCGAGGGCACCGTCGCAGCCAGATCGCGACGCTGTTCGCCGCGGCCGATCCGCCGCTGCCGGCAGGACAGGCCGAAAGGCTGGCGGTGATCGTGCCGCAGCTGATGCGCATTCCGCTGACGCTGATCGGCGAGAAGCGGCTGCGCGACGGCGTGCTGGAGGAATTGCGGCTGATGCTAAGCCGGCATCTGGAGGCCGGGGAAGGCTGACCAAGCCCTCAGCCCGAGCTGGGGTCAGTTGTCCACCCGGCCGAACGCGGGCACGTCGCCGATCACTTCGCGCTTGTCCTTGCGGCAGGCGAAGGTCTTCGCCTTTTCGTCGGCGAGCTTGCGCGCCTGGTCGTTGGCCTGCGGGTTGCCGGTGGCCAAAACCAGGCCGACGGTGCAGCCCTGATGCTCTTCCGGTTGCGCCACCTTGGCGACGACCAGCACGTCGGTCGATTTCTTCTCGTCCTGTGGGTCGCTGATCGAGCGGCGGTGGATGGCGGCGAAGGGAATGGCGACATCGCCATTGGTTTCGATGCGCCACTCGACCTTCGGGCCCGAGCCGTTGAAGGCGGTGAAGCTCTCCCAGACCGCGGTCATGTCGTCGGATGGAAAGCCGTAATAGAGAGACTCTCGCGCGTCGTCGTAGCCGATCAGCACCGGATAGCCGCGATAGCCCGCGCAGACGAGGCTCGCCCAATCGCCGTCGCCTTCCGCGGCCTGCGCATAGGTCACGCAGTCCTTCTTCCAGTCGAGATCGGTGTAGGCGCTGGAGATTTCGCCGGCCTGGACCGTTTGGCAGAAACCGGCGAGGGCAAGCGGGATCAGAAGAGCACGCATGGCTGACAACTCCGTTCGAGTTGCCGAAAGCGTAGCTTCAATTGCTATTTCTTCAAGCTGGCTTCGATCAGGAGGTCGGCGTTGCGGGCGACGGCCGCCGCCGGTCCGCCCAGGCCAAACAGCTGGCCGCTGATATAGGCGCCCTCGATGAGGAGCAGCAGACCGTCACCCAGCGTATCGGAATCGGGCGCGCCCATCGCGGCCGCCATGGCACGCAGGCGCCGGCGCAGCTCCACTTTGTTGTTCTCGCTCACCACCCGCGCGGGATGCCCGCGCTCGGGATATTCGACCGCCGCGTTGGTCATGCCGCAGCCGCGATAATCCGGCTTTTGGGTGCGTTTGCCGACCCGGGTCAGGAAAGCGATGATCTGCGCGCGCGGCTTGCCTGGATGCGCGTCGACGGCCTCGTCGAAGCGCTCCCAGAACTCAAGGTCGTATTTGCGCAGATAGGAGGCGGCAAGCTCGTCCTTGGACGGGAAGCTGCGGTAGAGGCTCGGCTTGGTGACGCCGGCGCGCTTGACGATCTCGTCGACGCCGATCGCCCGGATGCCCTCGCGATAAAACAGGTCGCGCGCGACGTCCAGGATCTTGTCCGCCGCCCTGGGAGCGGGGGCATCGCTCAACGACGCTTCAATTTTATTGTCCGATGGCATGCAAACAACTCGCTTGACAATGTTACTGACCGGTACGTATGTATGGCTTCATCCCTTTGCAACGTACCGGTCAGTAACATGATAGCCCAGTCCCGCCCGTTTGGCCAGCGCTACGCATTCGTCGTCGTTGCCGTCATCTTCTTCTGCCTTTTGATCGCGGCCGGGCTTCGCTCCGCGCCGTCGGTGATGATGGTGCCGCTGGAAGAAAGCTTCGGCTGGCGCCGTGACGTGACCTCCTGGGCCGCCAGCGTCGGCATCCTGCTCTACGGCCTGACCGGGCCGTTCGCCGCGGCGCTGATGGAGCGCATCGGGCTGCGCCGCACGCTGCTTGGCGCGCTAGTGGTGATGTCGGGATCGACCGCGCTCAGCCTGTTGATGACTGAGCCCTGGCATCTTTTCATCACCTGGGGCGTGTTTTCCGGCATCGGTTCGGGCGCGGTGGCGAGCGTGCTGGGCGCCACCATCGTCAACCGCTGGTTCAAGACCAATCGCGGGCTGATGATGGGGCTGATGTCGGCCTCCAGCGCCACCGGCATGCTTATCTTCCTGCCGGTGATCGCCTCGCTGGCGCAGAGCGGCGGATGGAAGCCGGTGGCGATCACCGTGGCGATCGCGACGGCGGCGCTGATCCCGTTCGTCCTGCTGCTGGTACCCGAGCGCCCCGCTTCGATCGGCCAGGTGCGCTACGGCGCCGATGCCGATGACGTGCCGCCGGTGTCGCCCGCATCGCAGGGCAATTTCCTGGCGCATACGCTGAACACGCTGCGCCGGGCTGCCGGCACCCGGGTGTTCTGGTATCTGTTCGCCACCTTCTTCGTTTGCGGCTTCACCACCAACGGCCTCGTCGGCACGCATCTCATCGCCTTCTGCGGCGACATGGGCATCGGCGAGGTGCAGGCTGCCGGACTGCTGTCGATGATGGGCATCTTCGACCTGATCGGCACGACGCTGTCCGGCTGGCTCACCGACCGCTTCGATCCGCGCAAGCTCCTCGGCGTCTATTACGCGGTGCGCGGGCTGTCGCTGATCTACCTGCCTTATTCCGGCTTCTCGGCGACCAGCCTGGTCATCTTCGCCGTGCTCTACGGGCTCGACTGGATCGCCACCGTGCCGCCGACGCTGAGGCTTGCCAACGAGGCGTTCGGCGATCGCAGCGGACCGATCGTGTTCGGCTGGATCGTCGCCGGCCACCAGGTGGGCGCCGCGGCGGCCGCCGCCTTCGGCGGCACGATGCGCGAGCTGCAGGGCAATTACGAGCTGGCGTTCCTGATTGCCGGGATGACCGGGATCGCGGCGGCCTGCATCTCGCTGCTGATCAACACCGACAGGCCGGCTTTCGAGCCGGAGGCGCAGGCGGCTTGAGGCGTGTCGATATTCGGGTGAGGCCGGCCAGGAAACAGCAGTCTCCTGCGCTTCCGGTGCTCACGTACTTTGAATACGCTCCGCTCCGGTTCTCGGAGACCGCCGTTTTCGGCTCGTCCTGACCCGAATATCGACACGGCTCCCGGCGCAGGTTTCCCGTTCTCCACAAAGGGAGACGGGGAAAGATGAACTGTTATCAAAACTTCATGGTTCCGAAATGCGCCTGAAACATTGAGGCGAGAGCTTGGCGGTCCCGTTCAACGCCATCCGGAGACAGCCATGAACAAGCTTTCGTTGACCCGCCGCGCTTTCGTCACCTCGGCCAGCGCCTTCGGCCTTGTCGGCGCCTCCGGTCTCGCGCTGCCATATTATTCCCGCGCCAGCCAGCGCCCGGCCTTCACGCATGGCGTCCAGTCCGGTGACGTCGAC
The DNA here is from genome assembly GCF_006439495.1 of Mesorhizobium sp. B3-1-8. Classification (NCBI taxonomy): domain Bacteria; kingdom Pseudomonadati; phylum Pseudomonadota; class Alphaproteobacteria; order Hyphomicrobiales; family Phyllobacteriaceae; genus Mesorhizobium; species Mesorhizobium sp. B3-1-8. Next base: position 1,592 of record NZ_VFTK01000026.1, on the reverse strand, counting down.
GCCACCTCCGGCATGGTGTGGACCCGCACCGACCGTCCGGCGCGCGTCATGTATGAGGTGTCGACGACCGAAAGCTTCGCCAATGCGACCCGGCTCGCGCCGCTCGACACCTCGCCGGCCAGCGACTACACGGTGAAGCGGCTGCTCACCGACCTCGCCTCGGACCAGGATATCTTCTACCGCATGGTGGCCGCCGATCTCTCCGATATCAACGCTGTCTCCGAGCCGATCGTCGGCCGCTTCCGCACCGCGCCGTCTTCGAAGCGTGATGTGCGCTTCGCCTGGTCGGGCGATACGGCCGGCCAGGGCTGGGGCATCGACGAGACCGGCATGAAGACCTATTCGACCATCGCCAAGCACACGCCGGACTTCTTCCTGCATTCCGGCGATACGATCTATGCCGACGGCGCCTTGAAGGACGAGGTCGACCTGCCCGGCGGCGGCAAGTGGAATAACGTCGTCATGCTCGACGGCAAGCGCAAGGTCGCCGAGACGCTGGACGAGTACCGCGACCAGTGGAAATACAACATGATGGACAAGCATGTGCTTGGCCTGTCGGCCATCTGTCCGACCTTCTACCAGTGGGACGACCACGAGGTGCTCAACAACTGGTCGGATTCGAAGGACCTGACGGCCGACGACCGCTATCACGAAAAGTCGATCCATGTGCTGGCGGCCAGAGCGGCGCGTGCCTTCCACGAGATGACCACCATCCGCTACGAGCCGTCGGAGCCAGGCCGCGTCTACCGCAAGATCTCGCATGGGCCGCTGCTTGACGTGTTCTTCCTCGACATGCGCTCCTATCGCGGCCCGAACGGCCCCGACATGGAAGAAACGCTGACGCCGAAGTCGCGCATGATCGGCGAGGAGCAGTCCAAGTGGCTGAAGCGCGAGCTGGCCAATTCCAGGGCGACCTGGAAGGTCATCGCCGCCGACATGCCGCTCAGCCTCGTCGTCTGGGACGATGCGGCCAAGAAGGTCGGTTTCGAGGCCGTCAGCAATAACGACAATGGCGCGCCGAAGGGCCGCGAGCTCGAATTCGCCGACGTGCTGCGCTTCATCAAGAATGCCGGCATCACCAACACGGTGTGGCTGACCGCGGACGTGCATTACACCGCGGCGCATTACTACAACCCCGACAAGGCGCAGTTCCAGGATTTCAATCCGTTCTGGGAATTCGTCTCCGGCCCGATCCATGCCGGCACCTTCGGCCCCAACGACCTCGACATGACCTTCGGGCCGGAGTTGAAATTCATCAAGGCGCCGACCGCCGAACAGGGCCAGAATCTGCCGCCGTCGGCCGGGCTGCAGTTCTTCGGCCTGGTCGATATTTCGGGCGCGACCGAACAGCTCACCGTGCGGCTGATGGATCGCGACGACAACGAGCTTTACAAGGTGACGCTCGATCCGGTGCGGTCGGCTTGAAGATCAATAAAATCCGAGGCGCCGGCGCGAGGCCCCCCTCTCTGGCCTGCCGGCCATCTCCCCCTCAAGGGCAGGGGAATCGCATATGGCGTTTTTGGGGTTGAGTTTAGGCTGAGAAAGGATTCTTTGGAGAGGCAGTTGAGCGAAGGAGCGACTGCCATTTCCTG
>NZ_VFTK01000025.1:0-112509 GCF_006439495.1 Mesorhizobium sp. B3-1-8 | reverse complement strand
CGCCGACGCTGGCCGGATTGCCGGACGTGGCATCGTCCAGGTTGGCGCTGGTGTCGCCCTTGGCAACGCCGACGACGCCACCGCCGGCATCCTTGCCGTCCGCGCCGAATACGTCATTCACGAACACATCGCCAGTGATGGGTGCCTGGCTGCCGGCCGGCACGTTGCCGATATCCGCGTGCGCCGTCGGCACGTCGTCGACGATCTGCACCGACAGCGTCCCCGGAAGCGAGATGTCGCCGTCGCTGTCGGTGACCGTCACCGTCATGTTGTCGTAGACCGGACCGTCGCCGTCCGGATGCTGTACGCTGTGCAGCAGCATGTAGGTGTAGCTCACCTGGCCGGTGGCGGCGTCATATCCGGTGATCGTCAATGTGCCGTCCGGCGTGGTCACGGTGACGTGCTGATTGGCGCTGTTGGCAAGGGCTGCGCCCGAGATCACCTGGCCGTTGACGGTCACCGAGCCGATGCCATCAGGCGAACTGATGGTGAAGGTGCCGGTGTTGTGCTCGGAGGGATCGCCGTCGGAGCCAGGCGCCGCCGCTTCGCCAGAACCTTCCGAGCCGGAGCTCGCCGGCAGGCCCTTTTCATTGACGATAGTGTCGCCGCCGCTGGTCGACGGCGTCAGGTCGAGGATCGTCGGCGTCGAGTCCGGCAGCAATCCCGGGAATAGCTCGCGGTGCTCCGGCTGGCCGAACGCCAGGTCCGTCGGCGGCAGCAGCGACGTCAGGCCGAAGCCGTCGCCGATCCCACCGGCGGGATGTTCGAAATTTCCGCCCGCGCTGCCCGGCGAGCCGTTGCCGCCGGCCGAGATCGAGCCGTCGGCGCCGAAGGCGACATCGACATGGCTTGCCTCGAGCGCGGCGATCAGGGCCACGCGCGGCACCTCGACGTCGCCGAGGATGAAGGTCGGCACGTTCAGTGCGGCGTCCTTGATGACGATCTGGGATCCGTCGGGCTGCGTGAGGACGAGATCATGTCCGTCGACTTTGATGTTGTCGATCGACACGCTGGCCGGAAGCTTTACGACGTTGCCGGCCTCGACGTGATATTCATGGGGGATATTCCCTGCCGCTGCATTTGCCGCCGTTGCGGGAGCGTTGGAAGCAGGGGCCTTGGCATCGGCTGCCGGCTGGTTCGCGGCTGGCGTATTGGCCGTGCCCTGCGCCGGCGCGCCGCTGCCGACGTCGACCGGCACCGGCTCGCTTGCAGCCTGGCCGGTGGTCGCCTGCGCGACCTGGACACCCGTCGAGATATGATTTTCACCAGCACTCGTGTGCTCGTCCCAGGAATTTGAAACGGCGTCGAATTCGATATTGGTTGTCATAGCTAAAGCCCCTCCGGCATTTCCCGGAAAGAGACATGTCAGGCCTGGACTTTGCAACAGACATTCAACCTATTTCATATACTCGAATATGTAGAGAATCGCATTTTTTACACTTGGTAAATCGCGATGATATATCTGGATATGCATGATCTTAAGGAAGGCGGGTTGACCGCGCCGCGCGCCTCCGCCTTGGTAAATGGAAGTATAATTTTGAATAAAATTTGACGCAAAATAGAATAGAGTGATTCGCGGAAATTTACCTACCTTCTTTTCCGATAATTTGAGACAAGATTGGTAGCGTCCACAGTCAAAGGTGGGCGTTATGAAAATACAAAAAGCAGCCCCGACGGGGATCAAGGTTCTCTTGCTGGCGATCGGCCTTGCCGGTTTGGCAAATCCATCGTCCGCCGGCGCGAATCCGGGCCCGGATCCGGTCCTGCAAAAGGTGCTTGCGCCGGCGAGCCTCGGCGGTGTTTCGCTGGCCCGGCCGCTGCCTTGGCGGGCGGCCACCGCTTACCGGATCGCGGAGGTTTCGGCAGGCTACGCGCCGGCAGCGGCTTACGCGGTTGAAGCGCGCTCGAGCGCCGAGGCTGATCCCGGCATCGACCCGATCCAGACCGCCGCGATCATCCCCGGCGTCTTCGGCTCCGTCGCTTTGTCGATGCGCAACTTTCCGGTCGCGGCGCGCTGGACTCCCGTCTACAAGGCCATCGTCGATTGCACCGCCGGCAGCGTCTGCGACCGCGAGAGCCCGGCTTTCGCCGAGATCATCAACATTGCCGCCGACAAGGGTTTTCGCGAGAAGCTCGCTTTCGTCAACAGCAGCATCAACCGCCTGATCGCCTATCGCAAGGACAGTGTCGTCTACGGCAAGCTCGACTATTGGGCGAAGCCTTCGGAAATCCTCGAACATCGCGCCGGCGATTGCGAGGATTTCGCCATACTCAAGATGGCGGCGCTGCTCAGGGCCGGGATCCCGGCGCAGAGCATGTCGCTCGTGGTGCTCCAGGATCGCCGCCGCAAGTTCTTCCACGCCGTCCTGTCGGTAAGCACAGGAAGCGGCGCCTTCATCCTCGACAGCCTCGGCAACGCCGTTCTGCGTGACAGCGAACTGCCCGATTATGTTCCGCTCTATTCCTTCAGCACGGATCGCGCCTGGATCCATGGGTCGAAGTCCGGCGCGCAGATCGCCGACATCACCGGCGGCTTCGCGACCGTCGCTCCGGGTGAAGGCTCGCCGGAACCATCGGCGGCTTCGAGCCTGAGGCAGTAGACTGTAGCGGTCGACGTTCCACCAGGACGCAGAACCGCTCGATCCCGCCAGGGAAGCCGCGACGCGCCTTTGTTCCTGGAATTTTCCTACCCGTTGTAGACGAAAGCCATCAGCAGTTCCGGATCGGTGACAGGCGCGCGCACGGCGCTGAGCTGGCCGCGATAGCGGCGCTCGCCCGCGCCGATCACGAAGCCGCTGGTGACCGGCGTTTCGCCATTGGCGTCGAGGCGGGCGAAGATGTCGGGAACGTTGAGGTCGAGCGCCAGCTTCAGGTCCTGGCGCCCATCCTCGCCCGGCGCGCTCGGCAACTGACGCCTGACCAGTTGCTGGAACGGCGTGTTGAAGGCCAGGATCTTCTTCGAAGAAGACAGCGCGAAGGCGGGCGAGGGGCAGGCGATCAGGATTGCGTTGATCGTGCGGATCGAAGCGAGCTTGCGCAATTCCATGCTTTCCTCGGCGAGGCCGCGCATGCAGGCGACACGGATCGCCGAGGTGAGATTGCCCTGGTCGGGATGGTGTTCGGCGATCTCCTCGACCAGCATGCCGATCGTGCATTTTCGGCTTTCGGCCATCTGCTTCAGCGACACCCAGAAGGCGCGCTCCAGCCGGATGCCGCGACGCACGCCGCCGCGCGCCACGACGCGGAATTCCGGGCCGAAATCCTCGGCCGCGAGCGCCGGCAGCAGCCGTTCGCGCGAAGTGTCGGGATGGATGGCGCTATCGCTCACTCATTGCCTCCTGACGCGCCTTGTTGATGGGCTTCAAAAGATAGTTGAGGATCGTCTTGCGTCCGGTCTTGATGTCGACCGAGCAGATCATACCGGGGATGATCGAATAGGTCTTGCCGTTCCTTGTCAGCGTCGACTTCTCGGTGGCGACCCGCACCTGGTAGTAGGGCTCGCCCGTCTTCTGGTCGACGAGGCTGTCGGCGGTGATGTTGGAGACCTTGCCCTCGATGCCGCCGAAGATCGAGAAATCATAGGCCGTGACCTTGATCAGCGCCTCCTGGTTCGGCTGGATGAAGGCGACGTCGCGCGGCGAAACCCGCGCCTCGACCAGCAGCGTTTCGGAGGTCGGCACGATGCCGGCCACGACCGCGCCTGGCTGCACGAAGGCGCCGAGCGTGTTGACGTCGAGCGTGTTGACGATGCCGTCGACCGGTGAGCGGATGTCGGTGCGCGCCACCTTGTCGGTGGCGCCGCGGATGGTTTCGTCGACCACGGAAAGATCGGCGAGCGCCTGCGTCAGGTCGCTCAACGCCTCCTGCTGCAATTGCAGGCCCAATTCGTTCACCTGAAGCTGCGCCTCGGTGATAGCCGACTTGGTCTTCTTGATGGTCTCGCCGGCCAGGGTCAACTGCCCGTGAAGGTCGGTCTGTTCCCGCTCGACGCGGATCTGTTCGGTCCTGGCCATCAGGCCTTTCTTGACCATGGGTTCGACCAGCGCCGCTTCCTGGTCGGTGACGGCAAGGCTCTTGGACAGGCGGTCGGCATTGGCGGTGGCCTCGTCCAGCTCTTTCTCGCGCTGGTCGAGGCGCGATTTGAGAACCGACAGCTTGACCTCGAAATTGTCGCGGCGCGCCACAAGCAGCTTTTGCTCGTTGTCGCAGATCTCCGGCGCGACTTTCTGGATTTCCACAGGGCAGGGAAACGACCCTTCGACACTGCCGCTCTGCTCGAACTGCAGCCTGGCGATGCGCGCCTGCAGCGCCCGCGCCTTGGCCTTCTCTTCGCCAAGGCTCGACGTGTTGCCCGAATTGTCGAGACGGATGATGAGGTCGTTCTTCTTGACGGTCTGGCCGATCTGGACGGCGATCTCCTGCACGACGCCCGGTTCGCTGGCCTGAATGATCTGCGTCTTCGAAGCGGGTATCACCTTGCCGTCGCCGCGTGCGATCTCGTCCACCTCGGCGAACGACGCCCAGGCCGTGAAACACACGAACAGCGCTCCGACGATGTAGACGGACGCCGAGGCGAATAGGGGTGGCCGGTCTTCCCTTGCTAGCATGTCCATGCGTTCCGGTCAGGCATTTGCCTTCTGCAATGCCTGGATGACTTGTTCCTTCGGCCCGTCGGCGACGACGCGGCCCTGGTCGATGACGATGAGGCGCTCGGCAAGTTCCAGCATGCTGTAGCGATGGGTCGACACGATCAGCGTCGTGCTGCGGTCGAACGCCACCTTGAGCTGCTTGATCAACTGCCGTTCGGAAGCGAGATCCATCGAACCCGATGGCTCGTCCAGGAAGACGATCTTCGGCTTGGTCAAAAGCAGCCGCGCGATTGCCACCGCCTGCCTTTGTCCGCCCGAGAGACTGGTGCCCCGCTCGCCGACATTCATGTCGTAGCCACGCGGATGCCGCGAGACGAAGTCGTCGACGCCGGCGGCCTTCGCCGCATCGATGATCTCCTCGTCGGTGGCTTCCGGCGCCGCCATCAAGAGGTTCTCCTTGATGGTTCCCGAAAACAGGTCGCCGGCCTGAGCGACGATGCCGACCGCGGCGCGGACCTCCGAGGGATGGTATTGGCGGATATCGATGCCGTCGATCAGCAATTCCCCCGACGTCGGCAGGAAAAGCCGGCCGATCAGCCGGCCCATTGTGGTCTTGCCGGAACCGATACGGCCGATGATGCCGACCCGTTCGCCGGGCCGGACCGCGATGTTGAGCCCGCTCAGAACCTCGTTTTCCGTGCCCGGATAGGCAAAGCCGACATTCTTGAAGACCAGCGCCCCGCTGCGGATCGGCCGGTTGACGAAACCGACCGTATCGGGGCGGTCCTCCGGCTGCGACATGATCGTGTTGATGATCCTGAGCGACAGCATGGCCTGCCGGAACCGGGCAAGCGTGATGGCGATCTGGCCGAGCGGCGCCACGGCGCGGCCGGCCAGCATCACAGTGCCGATGATGGCGCCTGTCGAGACATGGCCTTCCGAGAACGCATAGGCGCCGCCAACCACCAGGGCGACCGTCACGAATTGCTGGATGGCGCCGGTGATGTTGCCCGCCGCCGCCGAGAGCTCCTTGATCTTCTCCGACGTGTTGGCCGCGTTCTTCGAGTGCTCGCCCCATTTGCGCAGCAGATAGGCTTCGGCGCGCAGCGACTTGATCGTTTCCAGCGTCGAAATGGATTCGACCAGCAGCGCCTGGCGTTGCGAGGCCTCGTTCATCGAGGCCGCGACCCGCTTGCCGATTCGCCGCTGCGTGATCAGCCCGACGATGACGGAGATGACGAAGGCCAACGCCGGTATGATCACCAGCCAGCCGCCGATGGCGTAGATGACAGCCAGGAAGACGAAGACGAAGATCGTATCGATGAAGACGCTGACCGTGTTCGAGGTGAAGAACTCGCGCACGAATTCGTATTGGGTGACGCGGTTTGCATATTCGCCCGTCGACCCGGGCCGCGCCGAAAGCGAGGAATTCAGCACTTTCTCGAACAGCAGATAGGAGATACGCAGGTCCGCCTTGCGGCCGGCATAGTCGATCAGCGACGCCCTGGCCGTTTTCAGAAGCAGGTCGAATAGGATCGCCGCGCCGATGCCGAGCGCCAGCACCCACAGCGTCGAGATCGCCTTGTTGGGCAGGATCCGGTCGTAGACGTTCATGGTGAAGATCGGCGAGGCGATCGCCAAAAGATTGATGAAGACCGCCGACAGCACCACTTTCGAATAGGTGCGCCAGAACGACCCCATGGTGCCGGTCAGCCAGTGGCGCCTTTCGATCCGCGCGGCGGTGCCGACCGTCATCTCTTCGGCCTGGTTGGCATAGGTGATCGAGAAGGATGTGCCGCCGCTGATGTAGCTTTCGGCGAGTTCCGACCTGGCGATCGTGGTGCGGCCGTTTTCCTGCGGCGCCGTCAGATATTGCCCGTCCTCCATTTCCGCCAGGAGGGCGACCGGCAATTGGCTGACGCGGAAGATGATGGCCGGAAGATCGAAGCGGCCACGCAGGAAATCGCGATGGCTGAAATCCTGGACCTCCAGGCCGATGCGCTCGGCCAGGTGGCGGATTTCGTCGGGCTCGATGCGCGTCTCCGAAATCGGCACGCCGGCGAACAGCACGGTTTCCGCGCTCGGCCTGCCGAGATAGGCCGCGACAGCGCAGAAGCAGGCTTTGAAAGCCTCCTTGGGCGATAGGATATTAGGTTGCTGGTTCACGATCCGCCCCGAAGGACCGAAGATCGACGCTACATCGGCTACTTTTTCCTGACCGGCGCGAGGATGTCGAACGGCAGATCGTTCTTCTGCTCCGACGGCGTCCGCGCATAGGTCTCGGTATCGGCCGTAGCCGGCACACCGAATTCCTCACGGGCGTAGGCCGCGGCCTGCTTGGCCGGCTGGATGTTGAGTGTCTTCAGCAATTCGCCGGTCGCGGCCAGCAGCCGGTACTGGGCAAACAGCGACGCGTAGGACGACGTGTCGGCCAGTGTCGCGGTGTTGAAGCGCGTGTTCTGGGCATCGAGCACATCGAGCAGCGAGCGCTGCCCGACCTTGAACTGCTCGCGATAGGAGGCGACCAGCTTTTCATTGGTGGCTGCCTGCTGCCGCAGCGTCTTTGCCAGTTCCGCCTGGCGGAAGCGGCGGTCCCACGAGGTGCGCACGGCTTCCTCGATTTCGCGCAGCACCTGGTGCATCGCAAGCCGCTGCTCGCTGGTGCGGCGGATCTGTTCCTGTTCGTTGGCCTTGTCGATGCCGCCGCGATAGAGGTTCCAGCGCAGCACCACTCGGGCCTGCAGGTCGCTCGCGTCGCCATTGTCGCCGTCGATGTCATAGCCGCCCCGGGCGACGCCTTCGGCGGTGATCGTCGGGCCGTACTTGGCCCGCGCCGCGTCGACCAGCGAAGCGGCGGCATCGATGTCGCTGTTGGCCATATGGACGCGTGGATTGTTCTGCCTGGCGAGCCCGATCGCATCGTCCAGCGACCGCGGCAGGGCGGCTGCGACATCGGCCGGCCGCGACGCGTTGGTCAGCGGCTTGCCGACATTCTTGAAGAAGCGGATCTTGGCCGCCTCGAGTTCTTCGGTCGCTTCCTGCATCCGCGCCTTGGCCGCATAAAGGCGTTCCTCGGCCTGCTGCCGGTCGGCGTCGTTGAGCGCGCCGCCCGCGATGCCTTGCTTGATGTCGCCGAGGATGGACTGATGGAAGCCAAGGTTCTTCTTGGCTTCGGCCACGATCGAAGCCTGCAGCATGTATTCCAGATAGTCCTGGACGACTGCGAGCCCGATGAACTCGGACCGTTCCAGAACCCTGAAGGAAGCGCCGTCGACCCGCGAGGCCTGGCGGTTCAGTTCGGCCCGCCTTGCGCCACTGTCATAAAGCGTCTGCGAGACCGTGAGATCGGCCTCGTTCGGATAAAGCGCTTCATGATCCTGGTCGAGTGCTCGCCGTGTATCGTTGTCCAGGCGGCGAACGCCAGTCGATGCTTCCAGATCGACGCTGGGAAGATAAAGGCCTTTGGCCTGTCGCAGCTCGAATTCGATCGCTTCGCGGTTTTCGATCGCCTGTCCAATCTCCGGATTGGATTCCACAGCGACGGCAACGGCTTCTTTGAGTGTGAGTGCGCTGGCGCTACCACAAGCCAGCATCGACACCGTGACAGCAAGCGCAACGCGCCAGCCGACGGTAATTTTACCCGTCCTGGTCATTTCTACCCCGCGACTATCCCCGCGCCATTTTTTTTATTGGCGCTTATTTGCCCAAGCCTGCCACCGGAGCTTTCGGCCAGTATCTATCAGATTTTTCGAGGTTGTGAGCATATAATGGATTAGACACCCCTTAAAAGTACGATTTCGGACATTAGGGCCAAAACCTGTAGCAAAAATGGCACAGAAACCGGGGGCGGCCGTCGGACTTTTCCCGTTCAAAGAGCGCTGCAATGGTTAATGGCCGGAAAGAAACGGCGAATCGTGCGGCGGCCATGCACAAGCTCCCGCAAAATCTGCTGCGGCCTTGCAAAGCATGCGCAAGAAATCGCCGTTTCAGCCTGGTTTGATTGGCAAAAGCGGATCGTTCCCTGTATTGCGGGCCGAAGCAAAAAAGCCGTGGATTTTCTTGCATGACCAATGTCGCCTTGACCGGGCTTGCCCGCGATCTTGCCCGGCGCGCCGCCGAGGGCAGGCCGGTGCGCATCGGCGTCATCGGCTCCGGCGAGATGGGTACCGATCTGGTGACGCAGGGCATGCTGATGCCGGGCATTTCGATCGCGGCCATTTCCACGCGGCGCCCGCACACCGCCCGCGAGGCGATCCGCATCGCTTATGGCGACGAGGCGATGGCGGCCGAGACCGAGACCGGCTCCCGGGTCACCCGGGCGATCGAGAGCGGCAGGATCGCCATCACCTCGAACGAGATGCTGGTCACCAACCCGCTGATCGACGTCGTCATCGACGCCACCGGCAAACCCGGCGTTGCTGCCGATTTCGACCTGATGGCCATGCAGCATGGCAAGCATCTGGTGATGATGAATGTCGAGGCCGACGTGACCATCGGCTGCTACCTGAAGCATCAGGCCGACCGGTTGGGTGTCGTCTATTCGGTCGGCGCGGGCGACGAGCCGTCGAGCTGCATGGAACTGATCGAGTTCGCCTCGGCGCTTGGGCTAGGCATCGTCGCGGCCGGCAAGGGCAAGAACAATCCGCTCAACCATGACGCCGTTCCGGACGATTATCGGGAAGAGGCGGCGCGGCGCAACATGAACCCGCGCATGCTGGTCGAGTTCGTCGATGGCTCGAAAACCATGGTCGAGATGTGCGCCATCGCCAATGCCACCGGCCTGGTCCCGGATGTCCCCGGCATGCACGGCCCCAAGGCCGATCGCGATCAACTGGCCAAGGTTTTGATCCCAGGGGAGGACGGCGGCCTCCTGTCGAGGAAGGGCGTCGTCGACTATACGATCGGCAAGGGCGTGGCGCCCGGCGTCTTCGTCATCGTCGAGGCGATGCATCCGCGCGTTGTCGAGCGCTTGGACGATCTCCATGTCGGCCACGGCCCCTATTACGGCTTGTTCCGGCCCTTTCACCTGACTTCGCTGGAGGTGCTGCTCACCGCCGCCCGCATCATGCTCCACGGCAAGCCCGACATGGTGCCTCTGCCGAGGCCGGTGGCCGAAGTCTGCGCGGTCGCCAAGCGCGACCTTGCCGCGGGCGAGACCTTCGATGCCATCGGCGAGACCTGCTACCGCTCCTGGACCATGACGATTGCCGATGCGCGCGCCAGTCGTGCCGTGCCGGTCGGTCTGCTCGAAGGCGGCAAGGTGCTGAAGTCTGTCAGGAAGGGTGCGTTGTTGACCGAGGACAATGCTGCGCCGGACCGGACGACGAGGCTCTACGCCCTGCGCCGGCTGCAGGATGACATGCTCTACGGAGCGAAGGTTGCTTCACCAGCCCTGTGGGGCTGAGCCGCTGCTATTTGCGCAGTTCCGCCTCGATGTCGTCAAGCGCCTTGTCCTTGCCGATGCCGGTGAGGAAGGGGAGCCCTTTGATCACCGGCTTGGTCACGGATGCCGAGATGGGCGTGGTGGCGACGATAAAGTCGACGCTATCGGCCAGTCCGGGCACTTCCGTGGCCTTGGCCTGCTGCGCGTGAAAGCTGAGGCCGCGCTTCTTCATCGCCTCGGTCACCGCGGCATTGACCGCCGTCGAGGTCGCGACGCCCGTGCCGCAGGCAAAAAGAATGGTTTTCTGTCTGGACATGTTCTTTCCTCTTGTCAGCTGAGAATGGCGCGGACGTCATCGAAGGTCCTGGCCGTCCTCAAGCCATCCAGCGCCGCTGGATTCTGGATGGTGGCCATGACGGTCTGCAGCGTGTCAATCTGCTTGTCCTTGTCATTGATGGCAAGCAGGAACACGAACCCCACCGGCAGCTTCTCGTCGGGATCTTCCATATTGGCGAAGGTGACGGGTCGCTTGAGCGTGCCCATCGCCAACCCCGGCTTCAGCACATGTTCGGGGTCGGTGTGCGGAACCGCGACATTGTCGGCGCGCTCCAGCGGCAGGCCTGTCGGGATCGTCATCTCGCGCCGCACGACGGCGTCGGCGTAGCTGCTCTTGACGTAGCCCAGCGCCTCCAGCCTGGAGGCCAGGATGCGGATGATCTCCTCATTGGTCGAAGCGTCGGAGCCGAGGACGACCGCCTCGGGGTCCAGCAGTTGGATCAGGCCATTCGACAAGGGCTACTCTCCATCGATGCGGGCCGTGCGCCCCGCCGTATCGGCTTCGGGGCGCACGATCGTTTCAGTTTCAGGCTGGAGCATGATCCCGAAAAAGTGGGAACCGGTTTTCGGAGAAAGATCATGCTCCAACAAAAAGTTGGATCGTGACGACGATTCAACGAAACGCCATCACGATCTAAACCGGCTCAGGCAGTGCCTTCGGCCGGCTCGTCCTCGGCGCCGGCGGCGCGTTCCCAGCCGAGCGGGTTGCGGCGGTAGAACAGGAACAGCGCCGCGATGACCACCGCGATGATGACGATACCGATAACGCCGAGCCCCTGGATGGCTTCGATGATCACATAAGGAACCCAGAGGAACCCGTCGACCACGGAGGTGATCTGCAGCGCATCCGCCGGCAGCTTGAAGCCCGACGCGACGGCAGCACTTGTGAACAGCGGCGCCAGCGCGTTGGCGACGTAGAAGCCGACGGCCAGCGTCACGGTGCCGATGACGACCATGCGAAAGACGTTGCCCCTGACCAGCGGCGCGGTCATCGCGACGATGAACGGAATGACGGCGAGGTCGGCGAACAGGATGACGCGGTTGCCGGGCAGGATGATCGACAGGATGATTGCGATCGGCACCAGGATCAGCGACGACGAGATCGCCGCCGGATGGCCGATCAGAATGGCGGAGTCGAGCCCGACCAGCAGCTCGCGGTCGCCGGTGCGCTTGCGCACGAATTCCTGCGCGGCGTCCGAAACCGGGAGCAGGCCTTCCATCAGGATCTTCACCATGCGCGGCAAAAGCAGCATCACCGCCGCCAGCGTCATGCCGGTGCCGAGCACCTTGGCCAGCACGGTGCCGAGATCGCCGGCGTTGTAGAAGGCGATCAGGCCGAGCACCAGGCCGATGATGAGCCCGAGTATCACCGGCTCGCCGAAGACGCCGAAGCGGCGCTCGATGGTCTCGGTGCTGATGTTGATGCGGTTGATCCCGGGGATACGGTCCATGATCCAGTTGAGGACGATGGCGATCGGCAGGATCTGCGCCGAGGCGAGATGCGGCACGGAAATGCCGGGCACGCCGTAGAACTGCTGCACCGCGCGCGCCGACCAGTCGGCGAAGAGCAGCGCAAGCGCCGCGACAAGCGCCGCAATGATGATGCCGTATGCCAGATTGTTGGTGGCGGCGACGACCAGCGAGCCGACGAAGGCGAAATGCCAGAAATTCCAGACGTCGACATTGAGCGTGCGTGTCATGCGCGTGAGCAGAAGCACGATGTTGACCAGGATGCCGACCGGAATGACCCAGAGGCCGACCGACGAACCGAAAGCAATCGCGGCGGCGGATGGCCAGCCGACATCGATGATGTCTCGATGGATGCCGGTGTTGGTGACGATCGCCTTGGCGACGTCGCCGATCGAGGTGAACATCAGGCCGAGCACGAGGTTGATGCCGATGAACGCGACGCCGATCGTGATGGCGGCGCGGAAGGCCTTGCTGACCTTGGCTCCAAGGACCACGGCGATGATGAAAATGACGATCGGCAAGAGCACTGTCGCGCCGAGCGTGTCGATAGCTCCCTTTAAGCCTGCAAGTATGGTGTCCATTCTACCTCCCCAGGGGCATCGGCTTCGGCTCGAAGCATGAATGATGCCCGCAACTCAATGACGCCTCGGCCCTCCCGGCCGAGGCACTCCCCACTCGCCGACGAGGCCGGCATGTTCAGTCGAGCGAATGAACATTTGCTTCTGTCAGCGAACGAAAGTTTTATCTGGGTGGCCTATGCCAAAGTCAATCGGCAATCCTTGGGCCAAAGGGAAACCCACCGATTGTTGGGGGAACCGGTTAGCCGGTATAGCAATCGTCGATCCGGCCTGGCCGGCTGGGCGCATGCCAAGCTGGGCTGTTTCCCGGATCGTGTTAGGGTGCTACTTCCCCAGCTCTATCGACCTGAGCCGCGCCGCTTCCACGGCTTCGGTGACGAGCTTCGTCAGCCGGTCGCCGCCCATCAGCACGGCAAGCGCGGCGGCGGTCGTGCCGTTGGGGCTGGTCACCTGCTGGCGCAGCACGCCCGGCTCCTCGTCTGCTTCGGCGGCAAGCGAGGCGGCGCCGAAGACGGTCTGCATGGCAAGCAGCTTGGCGGTCGCGGCAGGCAGGCCGGCCTTCTCGGCCGCAACCGTCAGCGCCTCGATGAAGTGGAAGATATAGGCGGGGCCGGAGCCGGAGACGGCGGTCACGGCGTCCATGAGGCCTTCGTCGTCGATCGTCGTCACGACGCCGCTCGCCGAAAGCAGTTCGGCAACGAAACGGCGGACGTCGTCGGAAACCAGCGGGTTGGAAAAAACCACCATCATGCCCTTGCCGATCGCCGCCGGGGTGTTCGGCATGCAGCGGATCACCGGCGCGAGCTCGCCCAGGATTTCCTCGAAGGTGGCGACCGGCGTGCCGGCGGCGATGGAGAGAAAGCTGGTCCTGCCGTCGCCGAAGCGCTTGTAGTGCGCCGTCACCTCGCGGATCACCTGCGGCTTTACAGCGATGACGACAAGATCGGGCACGGCATCGGCCGGAATGCCGGCGGCGTCGGCGGCGGCACGGCAGCCCAGATGTTCGGCGCGCTGGCGCAGTTCCGCGTTGGGCTCGACCACGAACACCGCTTGCGGCTCGAGCTTGGCGGATTTCAGCCAGCCCGAGAGCATGGCGTAACCCATATTGCCGCAACCGGCGAGAACCAGCCTGATCGTCATGAAAACCTCCGTAAGAAGGCCCTCCTTAGACGGTTGCGCCGCAACGGAAAAGGGCAGTTGGCAGGAGATCGATCGGCCAGGTCGAAGCAATTCCAGGAAAAGTGTCCAGCGGTTTTCCGTCCGGAATTGCGTAACCAACTAGTTTGAAGGGCGAACCGGGATCGGTCGCAGCGAGACTTGTCTCAGGCCAAGCACGCCCAGCACGAAGAACAGCCAGACGGGATCGCCACGGTGGAAGAAGAAGCTCTCCAGGAAACCGTTCAGCGCCGTGAACAGCACCACCATCATGAAGAAATCGCCGAGGAAGATGTTTTCCTTGCGCGCCGGGATGCGCATGTAATCGCGCAAGGGGGCGATCAGGAAGGTGTAGACGGCGACGCAGAGCGCCGGGATGCCCATCAGCACGGCGATGTCGAGATAGCCGTCGTGACCGTGAACGATGGTGCGGATATCCCAGGGCCGGTCGAAGGGCTGATCCTGGTTGAGCAGCAGCGGCGTGCCCCAGAAGCTTTCATAGCCGTAGCCGGTCCATGGCTTCTTCGCCAGCATCTCGCCGGCGAACTCCCAAAGCGTCGTGCGTCCCGTATAGGTCAGGTTCGGGAAATAGATCGCCGCCAGATGCTTCACCGGCGGGATGAAGACGATGCCGAGCGTGCCGACAGCCGTGGCCACGATCGCCAGCGCGAACAGGATCGGCGTGCCCAGCCGCATGCCAATGAGGCTGGGCAGCACCACGATCATGATCGAGAACGGGATCAGCCCGGCGGTCGTCTTGGAGCCGGTGTGCAGCATGAAGATCATCGCCGCGCAGAAGATGCCGGCACCCCACCAGCGCTGGCCGCGCCGGAACAGATAGAGCCCGGCGAAACTGAAGCAGGCCATCACCGGACCGGCGATGTTCTTGTGCGTGAAGACGCCGCGCCACAGGCCGGCATGCTCGGGCTCCTGCGACTCGGCGGTATGCAGCGCCTCATGCGGGAAGACGATCAGTCCGATATACGAAAGGCCGATCACCACGACGGCGGTGAAGATCACCACCCTGGCGAAGGAGTCGGCGTCGCGCGGCAGCACCAGGATCGTCGCCATGGTGATGATGCCGATCATGGTGAAGGAGGCGGCGCGCATCGCCGCGGGCGGATCGGTGGCGAGCACCACCGACAGGAAGAAGAAGCCCAGCATCAGCGCCCAGGACGGGCTCACCAGCGAGCGCACCACGCGCGGATCGGCGAAGGCGAGCAGCGAGAAGATGGAGACCGCGCCGAGCGAGCCGAAGCCGAGCTGGTTGACGATGTCGCCGCCGTCGCCGGTCAGCTCCGCGCCTGCCGGCTGGAAGGGCCGGAACGAGACGATGATGAGGGTGAACAACAGCGCGGCGATAGCCGTCGCCAGACCTTCCCTGGTGAAGGCGGCGCTGAGCGGGGCGCGCTCAATTCTTCTCAGGCTGTCGGTATTGCTCATTGGCATATCCGAATTCGGCAAGCACCCGGCCGAGCGCGACATAGACCGGGTAGAGGCCGCTCGTCAGCGAGCCGGTGCGCGCCAGCCGGACGGCGCCGCGCAACGGCGAGGCCGCAAGCAGCGCCAGGCTCTTCAGGAAAACCTTGGGGCCGGCAAGCGGCGTGCCGGCCCGCTTCTTCTTTTCGACCAGCGTAGAGATCACGCCATTGCGCAGGCTGCGGGCGCGGATCCAGTCGGCCTCGACGCGCCGGGCCGGAACGGTCTCGTTGACCTTTGCCTCGGCGCACCAGCCGAGCAAGAAGCCTTTCTGCGCGGAGCGACTGAGGAAGTCGGAATCGCCGCCGCCCATGAAATTGAACCGCAGATCGAGGAAGGGCGGTCCCATCGCCTGAAGCACGTTGCGCCTCACCAGCAGGTTGCCGGACGAATAGAGCGCCGGCACGCGGCCCGTTTCACGATAGGGTGGTGCAAAGACCGGATGTCCGGCCCATCTGGCGTGGCTCGGATCGGCAAAAACCGGCACTTGCGGGCCGCCGACGATGTCGGCGCCGAGGCTCTCGGCGGCGTTGCACATGCGCTCCAGCCAGTCTGGCTCGGCGATCTCGTCATCGTCGATGACCAAAAGGTGCTTGAAATTGGGAAACTGCTGGATCGCCGTCTGCCAGCCGGCATTGTAGGCGCTGCAATTGCCACGCTCATGCGCGATGATCACGATGCCTGGCATCTCGCCGCTTTCGAACAGCGGCAACACCGCCTTGGCGCCCTCGCGCGCCTCGGCCTCGTTTTCCATGACGATGACGGCAAAGCGCCTGCCGGTCCGCTGCGCCTTGATCGAAGCCAGGGTTTCCAGCACCTGCTTCGGCCGCTTGAAGGTCGGCAGCGTCACGACCGCCTCGACGGTCTCGGCGGCAAGCCCCGGCGACCGCCCCGCGATCGATACAGAAGCGTCGGACGGCAAAGGGATCATCCGTTTCCAGCAGCGTGGGTTCCGCGCCCTCGATAGCATCGCGGTGATAACGCTTCGTTAATCACCTTGTCGTCCGCCTGTCGGAAAAGTCGGGTCTTCGGCCTTTGACAGTGCCATTTAATCAAGGCTTCACCGCGTTTTGCTACCGGCTGCAGCCAAGGATAGGTGAAATGCATCTGCTGTTCGCCACATCGATCGTGCCTGATGGCGCCCTCGCCTCGGGTTACGAGATTGCCAACGCCGCGATCATCGACGCGCTGCGGCGGGCCGGCGTGCGCGTGACGGTGATAGGCTTCATCTGGCCAGGGAAGGCCCCGTCCGATCCCCAGAACACCATCGTGCTCGACGCCGTCGAGGTCCGCACCGAAAGCGCTTGGCCGCTGCGCAAGCTTGCCTGGCTGGGCAAGGCGGTTGTCTCAGGCCTTACCTTTTCCTCGGTCAAGCTGCACGTCGTTTCGGACGGCGAGGTCCGCGCCGCCATCGAGCGCGCCGGTCCCTTCGATGGCTATGTCCTGAATTCGGTGCAGTTCGCCGGTGCCTTTGAGAAGGTTCTCGCCGACCGTCCATTCGTCTTTGTCGCGCACAATGTCGAGCATCGCTCGGCCGAGGAAAATGCCGCCGCGGCCGGCAGCGCGCTGCAGCGCTGGATGTTCCGCCGCGAGGCCAGGCTCCTCAAGGTCATTGAGGAGCGTCTCTGTGGCGCCGCGCGCTTTGTTTTCACGCTGGCCGAGGAAGACCGCGCCGCACTTGGCGTCGCCTCCGACCGACGCTCGGCGGTGCTGCCGCTGGTGACCCGCGCGCAGGAGCCCGCAAGCAAGGCGAAGCGCCATGTCGATTGCGACGCCGCGCTGATCGGCACCTGGACCTGGCAGCCGAACCGCATCGGGCTCGATTGGTTCTTGAGCAAGGTCGTGCCGCATCTGAAGCCGGATTTCCGCGTCAGGATCGCAGGCCACATGCCTGCCGGCGTCAGCTCGCCGCATCCCGGTGTTTCCTTCGTCGGCAGGGTTCCTGACGCGCAGGCCTTCGTGCGTGGCGCCGCCGTCATTCCCCTGATCAGCACCGCAGGCAGCGGGGTGCAGCTGAAGACCATCGAGACCTTCGAGCTCGGCCTGCCGTCCGTCGCCACCAGCCGCTCGCTGCGCGGCATCGGCTATCGTCCCGACAATTGCGTGGTGACCGACGATCCGATTGCCTTCGCCGCTGCTCTCCAGGCCGCCGCGGCCAATGTCCGCGACGTCGACGGCAGCGCCTTCCATCGCCGCCAGCTCAAGGCGCTCGATGCCGCGATCGGGCTTGGCCTGGAGAAGCTCGGCGCCGTCAGGCAGGAGGTCGCCGCATGAACATGCACACCGCGCGCGCCGCCTTCGGCTTCGACACGCTCAAGACCATTTTGGGCATTCCCGTGCTTGCCATACGCTGGGACGAGGCCATCGCGTTGCTCACCAGGCTGATCGACGAGCGTCGCTTCACCAAGGTGAGCTTCCTCAACGCCCACAATGCCAACCTTGCCTGCACCGATCCGGTCTTTGCCGAGGCGCTGGAAAACTTCCTCATCCTCCCCGACGGCGTCGGCGTCGACATGGCGGCAAAGCTGCTTTACGGCGCGCCTTTCCCCAGCAACCTCAACGGCACCGATTTCATTCCGGCCTTCCTGCAGGCCTCGTCGCACCCGCTGACGGTGGCGCTGCTCGGCACGACGCGCGCCAATGCCGAAGCCGCGTGTGCGAAGCTTTCGACGCTCGCCATGCAGCACGAATTCGTCGTCATCCATGACGGCTTCTTCTCTGCCGCCGAGGAGCCGGCGGTCCTCGAGCGCATCGCCAGGCTGCGGCCCGACGTGCTCCTCGTCGCGATGGGCGTTCCGCGCCAGGAATTGTGGATCGAACGCCACATCGACAGCCGCCATTGCACGCTGCCGGTCGCGGTCGGCGCGCTGCTCGATTTCATGAGCGGCTCTGTGCCGCGCGCGCCGCTATGGCTGCGCCGGCTGCGGCTCGAATGGCTGTTCCGCCTATGGATCGAGCCCGGCCGCCTGTGGCGCCGCTACATCGTCGGCAATCCGCTGTTCCTGTGGCGCGTCGTCAGGCAGAAGCTGTCGCTTGGGCCGGGGCCAGCGGAGGCGCGCCGGTGAACAGCCGCTTCGTGCCGGGCACCTCCACCGCAATCGAACCGCTGCCGCGCATGCCCCTGGCTGCGATCGTCACGGCGAGCTACGCTCCCGATTTCGAGCGCTGCCGGCTTCTGTGCGAAACCATCGACCGCCATGTCACCGGCGTGGCGCATCATTACATCCTCACCGAGCATCGCGACGTCGCGCTGTTTCGCCAGCTGGAAGGCAGCCGTCGCAGCGTCGTCGACGAGCGGGACCTGTTGCCGCGCTGGCTGCGCGTGTTCGACGATCCGCTGAGCGGTTTCCGCCGCCGCGTCTGGCTGAGCTTCAAAACGCAGCCGCTGCGCGGCTGGCATGTGCAGCAGCTGCGCCGTATCGCCATTGCCGGGCAGGCAAAGGAAGACGTGCTGGTCTTCTGCGATTCCGACGTCGCCTTCCTGAAACCCTTCGACGCCGGCGCTTTCTGGCGCGACGGCAAGGTGCGGCTGTTCCGGCGCGACGGCGTGCTGTCGAACGATGGACATGACGAGCATCGCATCTGGTCGCGCAATGCCGGTGCCGCGCTCGGCATCGATTCTGCCAATCAATCGAGCCACGATTACATCTCGACGCTGATCGCCTGGCGCCGCGAGACGGTCAACGCGATGTGCGAGCGCATCGAGAAGGTGCATGGCCGCGACTGGATCGGCGTCGTCGGTTCGGCGCGCCAGTTCTCCGAATGCATGATCTATGGCCGCTATGTCGACGACGTGCTTGAGGGCGCCGGCCATTTCCATGGTTCGGAGGAATTCTGCCGCGTCCATTGGAACGGCGAGCCGCTGTCGGATGAGGAATTCCGCCGCTTCGTCGAGACCATGGCGCCGGAACAGGTGGCGATCGGCATGCAGTCCTTCATCGGCACCGATATCGGCCGCATCCGCCGCCTGATCGGCCTTGATTAGCCTGCGCGGGATTCAGGTCAGGCCGAGTCGAAAACAGTGGCTTCTGAGAACCGGAGCGGAGCGTACTAAAGTACGTGAGCACCGGAAGCGCAGGGAGCCGCTGTTTGCAGGCCGGCCTCACCTGAATCAGATCGCCTTCGCCGGGCGGCGCATGGCCGAATAGGTCAGCAGCATCGAGGCGAGATAGAGCAGTAGGAAGACGATGTTGAGCGACAGCACCAGATTGGCCGTGTCGGGGATCGTTGTCAGCACATAGGTCAGCAGCACCCCTTTCAGGCCGGCGAGCAGGCCGAGATTGATCGCCCGCACCGCCGTCTGGCCGCGCGCGAAGAGCAGCTCGGCCTGGTATTCGACGAGGTTGCGCAGGCCGGGAACGCAAACCGCCAGCGCGACCAGCGGCGCTGCCTCGGCGACATTCTTGCCGAGCGCGTTTGGGAAGAAATGCAGCACGATGCCGAGCGATACCAGCGCCAGCGTCGAGACCAGGAACACGCCACCCTCGATCCCGCTCTTGACCGCTAGCCGCGACAGAAGCTCCGGCGCCCGCATCATGCGCTGCACCAGCATCATCGAGAAGGTGCGGATCGGGATCGCGGTGAGATCGACCAGCCGCATGATGATGGCGTAGATGCCGGCCAGATGCGGCCCGCCGATCGACAGCACCAGGAGCTTGTCAAATTCCATCTGCAGGTAGAACAGCACTTCGGATCCGGCGACATAGATGGAATCGGCGAGCCGCCTGAAATAAAGCTCGGCGCGCAGCCTCAGCCGCTGGCGCGGATAGAAGAAGACGAAGGCGACGATGAGCGAGGCGGCATTGGCGCCGATGTAGAACAGCGACCAGACGCCGATGCTGTGCTGCGCGCCAAGCATGAACAGGATCGCGCCGACTGCCCTGAGCGCCGTCGCCAGGATGGCGAGCACGGCCGCCCGCCCGAATTTGCCGAGCCCGTTGTTGACGATCAGCGCCACTTCGACCGGTCGCCACAGAAGCGCTTCCGCGAAGACGACCGCGGCGAAAGCCGACAGCGGCACGGCGCCGGCGAAGAAGATCAGGTAGACGATGTAGGATGCGGCGGCGAGGAACGGCAGCGACAAGACGCCGAGAAGCAGGAAACCGGCGGTGAATGTGCCGATCAGGTTGGGGCGGATGGTGGCGGTGCGGTATAGCGCCGAAATGAATCCGAAGGCGAGGATGCGCGACAGCATGATGCCGGCGGCCGACGCGGTCGCGAACATGCCGAACTCGGCGATCGAAAGCGTGTTGGCCAAAGCCACGAAATAGGCCAGCGAGAACACCAGCCGACCGCCGGCGCCGCTGATCGCCGAAAAATAGTCGGACACCAGTTTCCGGCGGGTGGCCACGAAGTGGCCGATCCGCGCGAAGCTTCGCCTTTGCGGCATGTCGCTGGCCTGGGTCATGTCGGGGGCGATACATAGGCTGGAAAGTTTAACGCGGCGTTCTGGCGCCCGTCCCGGCGGCGCTGAAATGCCGTGAGCAAGGCGAAAAACTCTGCCCGCCGAGGTGCAAAATTAACCGTTTGTTTCCTATGCCTGTTTAGCGTGGCTTAACGATTGGCCGATCCGCGCGCCCAAGCCGCAGAGAGCAAGTTCCAGGACAATGGTCGACAGGGATAACCGTGATGACTGGAGGCGCGAGCGTTCTCTGCTCGCGCTCGGCCAAGCCATGCGTGGCGACGACAAGACGGTCTCGATCGGCGACCGGGCCAATTCTTCCTGGCGCGAGGATGCAGCCGCGCGCCATCGCGCCGCGCGTTCCGAGCGCGAAGAAAAGTTGAACCCGCGTCCCGCCGAGACCGGCGGATTTGACCACGATCAGGCGGAACCGGATTCGGATATGGCCGAAACCGGGGACGACCGGGCGGGAAGAAATCGGCCCGCTTCGTTCGGGCAGGGCTACGAGGCCACTGCGGAAGGCCGCCAGCCGCAGGCCGCTTCCGAACCTCGCCATGCAGGCCGGCCGTCTGCCGGCGGCAATTCCGAGGAGTGGAAACCGCTGATCGACCCGATGCAGGTGGTTCACGGCGTCACGCGATCCAAGGCGTTGATCCTGTCGACAACCATCCTGGGCGCGGCGCTTGGCGTCGCCATCGCGTTGTCGACGCCGAAGAAGTATGAGGCCACGACCGACGTCATTGTCGACCCGCGCGACCTCAAGCTCACCGATCGCGACCTGACGCAGAACGTGGTCGCCTCGGATGCGACCCTCGCCATCGTCGAGAACCAGGTTCGCATCCTGACTTCGGGCACCGTTCTCAACAAGGTCGTCACGGATCTCAACCTTACCAACGACCCCGAATTCAACGGCCAGGGCAAGGGCGGCATCGGTCTGATGTCGACGCTGCGCTCGATCCTGTCGCGGCAGGATGCCGGCGCGGCGGACGAAGCGCGCAAGCGTGCGCTGGCGGTCGGCAATCTGTATGACAGCCTCGATGTCGAGCGCGGCGGCAAGACCTTCGTGGTCTCGGTCAGCGCCACCACGCAGAACGCGGAGAAATCCGCGCTGATCGCCAACACCATGGTCAAGGCCTTCAGGCAGATCTCCAGCGAGATCCAGTCCAGCACGGCGGGCCGCGCCAACGACGAGCTCACCGCCAGGCTCGGCGAATTGCGCAAGGGCGTCGAGACGGCCGAACGCCAGGTCGAGGATTTCAGGGCGACGCATGACCTCGTCGACGCGCAGGGCCACCTGATCAGCGACGACCAGATGCTCAAGCTCAACGAGCAGCTTTCCGTCGCCCGCGCCCGCACGCTCGAGCTCAATGCCCGCGCCGCCTCGGCTCGCTCGCTGAACGTCAATTCGGTCCTTAGCGGCACCTTGCCTGAGGAAATCAACTCCAACATGATGAGCGAGCTGCGCTCGCAATATGCGGCGCTGAAGCAGGAAGCCGATCGCGCCGAGGTCAGGCTTGGGCCCCGCCATCCGGAGATCGAGGCGCTCAACGCCCAACTCGCCGGCGCGCGCGAGCGCATCAGCGCCGAGCTGCAGCGCATCGCATCCTCCCTGCAGGTCGACCTGAAGCGCTCCGTCCAGCTCGAGCAGGATCTGTCGTCGCGCCTGGCGCAGGCCAAGGTGCAGAGCGGCGACGTCAACAACAATCTGGTCTCGCTGCGCGAGCTGGAGCGCGAGGCCGCCGCCAAGCGATCCGTCTACGAGCAGTTCCTGCTGCGCGCCAAGGAAACCGGCGAGCAGAAGGACATCAACACCGCCAATATCAGCGTCATCTCGGACGCCTATGCGCCGCTGCAGGCGAAGGGACCGTCGCGAGCGGTGATGGCCTTGGCCGGCCTGTTCGCCGGCCTGTTCGCCGGCATCGGCCTGGGCGCGCTGCGCGGCATCTATGCGAGCCTGCGCGAGACGGCCGATAACCGCTCGCGCCGCAGCGTCGATAAGCGCGCTCCAATGATGGAGAACAGTTCCAACAAGGCCGCTCCGCCGCCGCCACCGCTTGTGACGCCGCCGGCCCCGCCTGTCGCCCAGCCTCCGGCTCGGTCATTCACGCCGCCGCCCCCGGCCGCGTCTTTCACGCCGCCGCCGGCTCCGTCATTCACGCCGCCCCCAGCCGCATCTTACACGCCGCCGGCAGCTGCGTCCTACGCACCGCCGCCCGCCTCACCTCCAGTGCCGCCTGCGATGACGGCAGCCACGCTGGCTCCAGTCCAACCCGTCGCGCCACCGCCGGAACCGGCCAATGATGCCGGCCGTCCGGGGCTTTTCGGCTCGCTTGCCTCGGCGGTTCGCTATTTCGTGCGGCGCGAGCCGGCCGAAACGGTGGATATGGACTCTGTTCCGCCCGAAAGCGCCTGGCGCGCGCCCAGCCGGGAAGAGCGCTATTCTGGGGCTCAACCATCGGCGCGGGAGAATTTCCGGCCGCCATACGAGCAGGGCTATTCCTATTCGTACCGGCCGGACCATGGCCGGACCGATCCTTACGAGGATCGTTATTCGGCATCGGCGGCACCTTATCATCCGCGATCGCCGGCCGCCGGCGAGGCCGACCAACCCCCCGCCGGCCAGCCCCCCGCCGATCAGCAGGGCGAGATCGACGATATCCGCGCCAGCCTGCGCGAATTCCGCGAAGCGGTGCGCGAGCTGACCGAAAGCCGCACGCGTCGCCGCTATTTCTGAGGCGCCCGTATTTTTAAACGACTAGCGGTTCGATAAAAGCGGCCGGTTTCGGGTTTACGGCATCCGACGACGCTTTGACGGGATTGCCTTGTCGAATTTTGGTGAAAATGCCGCGCTGCATTTCGGCCGCAAGCGTCTCGCTTTGGTGGATCGACAATGCCGATCGAGGAATGGGGCCATGCATCGATGCGGCCTCGAAGCGAAGCTGAGGGTTGGTGATGGCCGAAGTGATTGATGGAAAGAGCGTCGCCGAGGACGTGGTTTCGAAGGTCAAGGCTCTGACCGCGGAGCTGTCGGCCAAGGGAGCCACCAAGCCTGGCCTTGCGGTGGTGATCGTCGGTGAGGACCCGGCAAGCCAGGTCTATGTCGCCTCGAAATCGCGCACCGCCAAGGAATGCGGCTTCCATTCGCTCCAGCATACGCTTCCGGCCGACAACACCGAGGAACAATTGCTGAAGATCATCGGCGATCTCAACGCTGATAAGTCGATCCACGGCATCCTCGTGCAGCTGCCGCTTCCCGGCCATATCGACGCCGGCAAGGTGATCCAGACGATTGCGCCGGAAAAGGATGTCGACGGCTTCCACTTCATCAATGTCGGCAAGCTCGGCACCGGCGAGCTCGAGACGGCCTTCGTGCCCTGCACGCCGGCAGGCTCGATGCTTCTGATCGAGCGTGTGCGCGGCAAGGACCTGTCCGGTCTCAACGCCGTCGTCGTCGGCCGCTCCAACATCGTCGGCAAGCCGATGGCCAATCTGCTGCTCGCCGCCAACTGCACGGTCACCATTGCCCACAGCCGGACCAAAGACCTGCCGGCGCTGGCCCGCACCGCCGACATCCTGGTCGCCGCCGTCGGCCGTCCGGAGATGGTCAAGGGCGATTGGGTGAAGCCCGGCGCCACCGTGATCGACGTCGGGATCAACCGCATCCCGGCGCCCGAAAAGGGCGAGGGCAAGAGCCGCCTGGTCGGCGACGTCGCCTATGCCGAGGCGGCCAAGGTCGCGGGCGCCATCACCCCGGTCCCCGGCGGCGTCGGGCCGATGACCATTGCCATGCTGATGGCGAACACTGTAGCTTCCGCCTACCTCGCGGCCGGGCTGAAGCGGCCGTCCTTCTGATTTTGAGAAAGCCTTTGCATTGCCGAACCTGATTGCTCCCGTTGAACGGCCGATCACGAACGATCCCGTTCAGGGCGGCCGTCAGTTCGGTTTTCTGCTGGTCGACAAATTCTCGATGTTCTCGCTGGCGGCGGCTATCGACTGCTTCCGCTCGGCGAACCGCCTGCTCGGCCGCGATTTCTACGGCTGGACGACGATTTCGGCCGATGGCGACGCGGTGATGGCCTCGAACGGCCTGCCGCTGAAGATCGACTATTCGGTCGCCGACATGCCGCCGGTCGACATCCTGTTCGTCTCGGTCGGGCTCACCACCGAATTCCCCGGCAAGAGCAAGGTGCTGGCGGCGCTGCGCAGCTGGGGCCGGCGCGGCAACGCGCTGGGGGCGCTTTCGGTCGGCTCCTATCTCTTGGCCGAGGCCGGGCAGCTCGACGGCTACCGCTGCACGATCCATTGGGAGAACCGCGCCGGCTTCATGGAACGTTTCCCCGACATCAACTGCACCGGCAATGTCTTCGAGATCGACCGCAAGCGCTACACCTGCGCCGGCGGCACCACCTCGATCGACCTGATGCTGGAGATCGTGCGCGGCGATTTCGGCTCCAACCTCGCCAACGGCGTCGCCAACCAGTTCCAGCACGAGCGCATCCGCTCGGCCGGCGACCGCCAGCGCGTCGGACCGGAGCGCGACCTCACCGGAAAGTCGGAAAAGCTCAGGCGCATCGTCGAATTGATGGCCGACCATCTCGACGAGCCGCTGTCGGCGGTGCAGCTTGCCAAGTCGGCGGGGTTGTCGGTGCGCCAGGTCGAGCGCCTGTTCCTGCGCCATTTGAGCGTGACGCCTGGCCGCTACTATATGCGGCTGCGGCTCGAACGCGCGCGCGAATTGCTGCGCCAGACCAACATGCCGATCCTCGACGTGGCGATCGCCACCGGCTTCACCTCGCATTCCTATTTCGCGCAGAGCTACCGGCTGCAGTTCGGCCGTCCGCCATCGGAAGAGCGGCGCACCACTTATTGAGTGACTTCGCCGGCCATCGGACTTGTCTCCGAATGCCGCGTCAAATAGCTTTCGCAACGCGGACGAGGGCTACTCTCAGGAGATTTCCATGGCGGGACTGATACGGAGCGTCGCTGCGGCGCTCCTGCTTTTGTCGATGACCAGTTTCGGCTTTGCCGCCAACAAGGTCATCATCATCCTCGATGCATCAGGCTCGATGTGGGCCCAGATCGACGGCAAGCCGAAGCTGGAGATCGCGCGTGAATCGCTGCGAACGGTGCTGCAGTCGGTTCCGGCCGACGACGAGATCGGCTTCATGGCCTATGGCCATCGCACCAAAGGCAGCTGCGACGACATCGAGCTGATCGTGCCGCCGCAAGCCGGTTCCGCCAGCGCCATCTCGTCGGCGGCCGACAGTATGAAATTCCTCGGCAAGACGCCGCTCACGGCCGCTGTCAAGCAGGCCGCCGAGGCGCTGAAATACACCGAGGACAAGGCGACGGTGGTGCTGATCACCGACGGTTTGGAGACCTGCGGCGGCGATCCTTGCGCGCTCGGCAAGGAGCTGAAGGAAAGCGGTGTCGACTTCACCGCCGATGTCGTCGGCTTCGGCCTGACCGCGGACGAGGGCAAGCAGATCGCCTGCCTCGCCGAAAACACCGGCGGCAAATACATCCAGGCCTCCGACGAGAAAGCGCTGCAGGAAGCTCTCGTCGAAACCGTCGCGGCTCCGGCTCCCACGCCTGAACCGGCTCCGGCCCCGGCGCCTGAGCCGGCAAAGCCGGAGTTCAATTTCATGCCGAGCGTAGTGCTCGCCGAGGGCGATGATCCGATCACCGACGGCAATGTCTGGGAGGTCTACAAGGCCAAGTCCGACGGTACGCGCGGCGAATCCGTCACCACCGAATACGGCGCCTACAAGGGCAATCTGGAGCCGGGCGATTATGTCGTGGTCGCGACCGATGGACAGGCCAAGGCGGAGCAGAAGATCAAGATCGAGGCAGGCCAGGCCTACCAGCCGCTCTTCATCTTGAATGCCGGCAAGCTGATCCTTCATCCGCGGCCGAGCCCGGGGGCAGACATCGCCGGCGGCGCTATACTGGAATTCGCCTATCCGGGCGACCACACGACGACATACGGCGATACCAAGGTCATCCTCCCGGCCGGCGAGGAGAAGGTCACGGTGACGATCGGCAGCGGCACGATCACCGAAACCATTCAGCTCGCGGCCGGGCAGACGGTCGAGAAGGACATGATCGTCGGCGTCGGCAAGGCCAAGGCCAACGCCTTCTACACTCAGGGCGGCGAAAAGGCCGGGGCGGACGTGTCCTGGAAGGTCTACAAGGCGGCCAAGAAGCTCGATGGCACCCGCGATCAGGTGACCTACGCCTATGGTCCCGACAGCCAGTTCGACCTGCCGCCCGGCGACTACGTGATGGGCGTCGACGTGCAGGCC
Source organism: Mesorhizobium sp. B3-1-8 (assembly GCF_006439495.1). Taxonomy (NCBI): domain Bacteria; kingdom Pseudomonadati; phylum Pseudomonadota; class Alphaproteobacteria; order Hyphomicrobiales; family Phyllobacteriaceae; genus Mesorhizobium; species Mesorhizobium sp. B3-1-8. The sequence goes on along the minus strand of NZ_VFTK01000025.1, from coordinate 85,813 downwards.
GTGTCCACCGAGCAGCCTTTCAGCGTGACGGTCGGACAGATGACCGATGTCAACGTGACGCTGAATGCCGGTGTCGTGGCAGTCGACGCGCCCGGCGCGGACGGCTTCAAGATCTTCGAGGCCAAGAAGAACATCCAGGGCGAGCGCAAGCAGGCGACCTACGCCTACGGCGAGAAGATGCAGACCACGCTTGCCGCGGGCGACTACGTGCTCGTGACCAACTTCACCACCGACAAGGCCGACAAGGAGACGCCTTTCACCATCAAGGCCGGCGAGCGCAACGAACTCACCGTCCAGTAGGCACTGCGATCAGGGCGGCCTCGAGCCGCCCTTTTTTATTGAAGTCGAGAAGATCAGGCGTTGCCGAAAGCGGCGGCGCCATGGTCGGCGCGGCCGACCAGTTGCCGGAAGCCGGCGAACAACTCACGGCCGAAGCCGAACTCGTTGCCGATGAGATCGGCTTCGGCCGTGCGGCGCAGCGCGAATTCCGTCCCCGGCACCAGCACTTCCAGCGTGCCTGCATCGGCGTCGAGCCGGATGACGTCGCCGTCGTGGATCCTGGCGATCGGCCCGTCCTCGACCGCTTCCGGCGTCACATGGATCGCCGCCGGCACCTTGCCGGAGGCGCCCGACATGCGCCCGTCGGTGACCAGCGCCACGCGCTGGCCGCGATCCTGCAGGATGCCGAGCACCGTGGTCAGCTTGTGCAGTTCCGGCATGCCGTTGGCCTTAGGGCCCTGGAAACGGATGACGGCGATGAAATCGCCGGTCAGCGTACCGGCCTTGAAGGCGTCGTTCAGCGCCTGCTGGCTGTCGAACACCTTTGCCGGCGCCTCAATGACACGGCGTTCCGGTTTCACGGCAGAGGTCTTGATCACGGCGTGACCGAGATTGCCGCCCAGCACTTTCAGGCCGCCCGTCGGTTGGAACGCCTTCTTGAACGGCGCCAGCACCTTCTCGTCGCCGCTCTGCGAAGGTGCTGCCTCGCGCACGACACCGCCGTCGTCGCCAAGCCGCGCCTCGACGGCGTAGGGCCACAGGCCTTCGCCCCACACCGTCTGCACATCCTCGTGCAATAGGCCTTCGTCGAGCAACTCGCGGATCAGGAAGCCGAGCCCGCCAGCGGCATGGAAATGGTTCACGTCGGCAAGCCCGTTCGGATAGACGCGCGCCAAGAGCGGCACCGCCTCCGACAGGTCGGAAATGTCCTGCCAGGTCAGCGCGATGCCCGCGGCGGCGGCCATCGCGATCAGATGGATCGTGTGGTTGGTCGAGCCGCCGGTGGCGTGCAGGCCGACGACCCCGTTGACGATCGAGCGCTCGTCGATCATGCGCCCGACCGGCGTATAGGCGTTGCCGAGCGCGGTGATCGCCAGCGCCCGCTTCGCCGCTTCCCTCGTCAGCGCGTCGCGCAGCGGCGTGCCGGGATTGACGAAGGAGGCGCCGGGCGTGTGCAGGCCCATGATCTCCATCAGCATCTGGTTGGAGTTGGCGGTTCCGTAGAAGGTGCAGGTGCCCGGCCCGTGATAGGATTTGGACTCGGCCTCGAGCAGTTCGGCGCGGCCGACCTTGCCTTCGGCATAAAGCTGGCGGATCTTGGCCTTCTCGTCATTCGCGAGGCCCGTCGTCATCGGCCCGGCCGGGATGAAGACTGCAGGCAGATGGCCGAAGGTGAGCGCCGCGATCACCAGCCCGGGCACGATCTTGTCGCACACGCCGAGGAACACGGCCGCGTCGAACATGTTGTGCGACAGGCCGATCGCCGCAGCCATCGCGATCACGTCGCGCGAGAACAGCGACAGCTCCATGCCGGGCTGGCCTTGCGTGACGCCGTCGCACATGGCCGGCACGCCGCCGGCGACTTGAGCAATGCCGCCCGCTTCCCGCGCGGCTTCCTTGATCAGCGCCGGGAACGTCTCGAAGGGCTGATGCGCCGACAGCATGTCGTTGTAGGAGGTGATGATGCCGAGGTTCGGCACGCGGTCGCCGCCGAGCGCGATCTTTTCGGACGGGCTGCACACGGCAAAGCCGTGGGCGAGGTTGCCGCAGCCCAGCACCGCGCGGTTGGCGGTACGGTTGGAAGCCTCCGCGATGCGGCCGAGATAGGCTTCGCGGCCTGCTTTCGAACGGTGGCGGATGCGTTCCGTGATGGCTTCGATATCGCGTCTGGCTGTCATGGTCCGTCCTTTCGAGCCCGGCAACGTCCTCCCAGCGCCGTCGGGCCGTCATGTTGCAATCAGGGTGCCCAGAACACCTCTATTGGTCTCGGCGCCGCCTCGAGCACTCTGCGGATGGGCTTCTCGGCGCCACGACCCATCGCGCCGTTGAACGCGGCGCGCTTGTCCTCGCCTTCGATATGGAGCGCGACGAAGCCGGCGGCGACGATGCGCGCCATCGACAGCGTCAGCCGCGGCTCGCCGCCGCTCGCCGCGTGCACCGGCAGCACGATCCGCCGCGAGGCAGGGTCGAGCAATTCCTCGAGGTTGCCGGCATCGGGAAAGAACGAGGCGGTATGGCCGTCGCCGCCCATGCCGAGGACCACCACGTCGAGCGGCCAGGGCAGCGCCTGCAGTGCTTCGCTGTCCGCCGCGGCTGCGTCCTCGATGCTTGCCGCCTCATGGTAGAGCGGCACGAAACGTGCCGCGGCTGCCTTGTTCTGGAGCAGGTTCGCCGCCACCAGCCCGGCATTCGAGCGCGGCGAGGACGGCGGCACGAAGCGCTCGTCGACCAGCGTCACGGTGACCTTGTCCCAGGCGATCGGCGCGGTCGACAGCGCGGCGAAGAGCTTCGCCGGCGTGGTGCCGCCGGACACCGCGAGCAGCGCGGTGCCGCGTTCCGAGATGGCGCCGCTCAGCCGGTCGGCAATCTGCCCGGCAAGCGCCGTCGCCAGGTCCTGGCGACCGGCAAAGCCGTTCCAGCCGTAACGGACTTCGCTCAATTGCTCTCGTGCCATGTCCGTCCGTCACGTTCGATCAAGGCAATCGAGGCCGACGGCCCCCAGGTTCCGGCCGTGTAGCCCTGAGCTTCCTGCCTGGCGCTTTCCCAGGCGTTCTGGATCGGGTCGATCCACTTCCAGGCCGCTTCGACCTCGTCGCGGCGCATGAACAGGGTCTGGTTGCCGCGCACCACATCCATGATCAGTCGCTCATACGCGTCCGGCGCGCGTCCCTGGAAGGACTGCGCGAAGCTCATGTCGAGCGAGATTTGGCGCAGCCGCATGCCGCCCGGTCCCGGGTCCTTGATCATGATGTACTGCTTGACGCCTTCGTCCGGCTGCAGCCGGATCACCAGTTGGTTGGCGAAGATCGGCCCGGCGCTCTCGCCGAAGATCGAATAGGGGATCGGCTTGAACTCAATGACGATTTCCGAGACGCGGGTGGCGAGCCGCTTGCCAGTCCTCAGGTAGAACGGAACCCCGGCCCAGCGCCAGTTGCCGATCTCGGCCTTGATGGCGACGAAGGTCTCGGTGTTGCTGTCCTTGCCGAGCTCCTCGACGTAGCCCTTGACCGGACCGCCCGCCGAGGCGCCGGCGCGATACTGGCCGCGCACCGTGTGCTTGGGCGCCTCATTGCCGTTGATGCGCTTCAGCGCCCTCAGCACCTTCAGCTTCTCGTCGCGGACGGCGTCGGCGTCCATCGACGACGGCGTCTCCATGGCGACCAGGCAGAGCAACTGAAGCATATGGTTCTGCACCATGTCGCGCAGCGCACCTGCCTTGTCGTAGTAGGTGACGCGATCCTCGAGCCCCACTGTTTCGGCGACCGTGATCTGGACATGGTCGATCTGGGCCGAGTTCCATAACGGCTCGTAAAGCGCGTTGGCAAAGCGCAGCGCCATCAGGTTCTGGACCGTTTCCTTGCCGAGATAGTGATCGATGCGGAAGATCTGGCTTTCGTGGAAATCGTCACCCACCGCATCATTGAGCGCCCGCGCCGAGGTGAGGTCGCGGCCGATCGGCTTCTCCAGCACGATGCGCGAGCTCGGCGTGATCAGCTTGTGCTCCTTTAGCTGGTGCGAAATGTCGCCGAACAGCGCCGGCGCCACGGCGAGGTAGAAGGCGCGGATGCAGTCGCTGTCGCCGATTGCCTTCTTGAGTTTGTCGAAGCCGGTGCCGGTCGTCGCGTCCGCCGAGACATAGGAAAGCCTGGCCAGGAAGCTCTCCAACTCCTTGGCGTCGATATCGGACGGCTTCACATGCTGCGATATCGCCTTCTTGGCGAAGGCTTGGAATTCACCATCGGTCATTTTGGCGCGCGAGGTGCCGATGATGCGCGTCGGCTCGGAGAACTGGTGGCCGCACTGGCGGTAGTAGAGCGACGGCAGGAGCTTGCGTTCCGACAGGTCGCCGGTGCCGCCGAAGATGATGAAGTCGAAGGGATCGACAGGAATGATCTGGCTGGTCATGGTCAGTCCGATTTGATGCCGGGCGCCGGCAGCGTGGTTGGTATATTCTAATCGATTTAAATTTTCCAGTGCCATGGTGTCACATGCGAGGACCAATCGCTTGCACTTGCATCGGTCCACATGTTTCCCGACACTCACGCCGCCGGTAGGCCTGTCGGGCAAGCCATGGCTTCCGGAAGCGTTCGCGGCTGCAGCATAGAACGCGAATGTGACGAAAGCTAAGGGAGATGTAGCCTGGCTCGCGGTGGGCCGGGCGGCAGGTGGAAAAGTCACGTCAAGCTGCGGAATCCAATGAGCGGGAAAAGCATGCGTCTGGAAAACAAGGTCGCCGTCATCACCGGTGCCGCGTCGGGCTTCGGCGAAGGCATGGCCAAGCGCTTCGCCGAAGAGGGCGCGCGCGTGGTCGTCGCCGACCTCAACGCCAGGGGCGCCGAGCGGGTGGCCGAAGAGATCGGCGAGAGCGCGATCTGGACCCAGACCGACGTTTCCCTGCGCTCCGAATTCGACGAGATGATCTATGCCGCCAAGAGCGCTTTCGGCCGCATCGACATCATGGTCAACAATGCGGGCTTCACCCATCGCAACGGCGACATGCTCGGCGTCGATGAGGAAACCTTCGACCTGATCACCGCGGTCAACATGAAGGCGATCTATCACGCGGCGCTTGCCGTCGTGCCGATCATGGACCGGCAGGGAGGCGGCGTCATCCTGACCACGGCCTCGACGGCCGGGCTTCGGCCGAGGCCAGGCCTGACCTGGTATAACGCCTCCAAGGGCTGGGCGATCACCGCCACCAAGTCGATGGCGGTCGAACTGGCGCCGAAGAACATCCGCGTCAACTGCCTCTGCCCGGTCGCCGGCGAGACCGGCATGCTGGAGAAGTTCATGGGCGCCGACACGCCGGAGATCCGCGAGAAATTCCGCGCCTCGATCCCGCTCGGCCGGCTTTCGACGCCGCTCGATATCGCCAACGCGGCGCTGTGGCTGGCCTCGGATGAAGCCGCCTTCATCACCGGCGTGGCGCTGGAGGTCGACGGCGGCCGCTGCATCTGAGCCGCTTCAGGTGGCGCATGCCAGCTTTATGCGCGGTCAAGCCGAGTCCCATTTGACTTCATGGTCCGTCAAAACGATAACGGATCGGGGTAGGGGAATTGGCGCGTGGTTAAGGTCAGGCTGCGTGAAATTCGCAAAGATCTGGGCTGGCGATTGCGTCGCTATCGGGCAAACCGTGCGCGTGCCCAAAGCAAGGCTGTCTTCATCGGGATAACCGGCAGTTCCGGCAAATCGACGGCAACCAGTTTGCTTGGGCATATCCTGGCCGGTCACGGCACGGTCCATACGCAAGTTCTGGCCAACACGCTCAACGCACTGGTCCGCACGCTCTACAAGCGCATGAAACGCGCGGGCGAAGTCGACTACGTCGTCTTCGAAGCCGGCGCGTATGAGCCCGGTTCGATCCGAGGCATGGCGCAAATGCTGAAGCCGGACGTCGCGCTCGTGACGATGATCCGGCTGGAGCATGTCGGCAAGTTCAGGACGCTGGAAGCTGTTGCGCGGGAAAAACGGGCGCTGGTCGATGCGTTGGAGCCCGGCGGACTCGCGATCTTGAACGCCGACGACCCGCATGTGCTTGACATGGCTTCGGGCGCAAGGTGCCGCGTCGCGACTTTCGGTCAGTCCGAGGCCGCGGACTATCGTGTAACAGACATCCATGCCGCCTATCCGGACCTGCTCAGATTTTCGCTTCGATGGCACGGTGGCGACATACACATGCAGACACCATTCCCCGGCGAGCACTTCTGGCTGCCGGCAGCCGCCGCCGTCGTCACGGCGCTGGAACTTGGTGCTCCACCGGAGAAAATCGCCGCAAGGACCGCATCCTTCGAACCTCTGGCCAACCGCTGCACGGTGCTGGTGACCGATCGGGGTCCACAGTTCATCGTCGATGCTGCCAAAGCGCCCTGGCATTCGCTGAACATTGCGTTCGAGATGATGGCCAAAGCGACGGCCGTTCGTAAACGGATCGTCGTCGGACAGATTTCCGACTACACCGGTTCGTCGAGAAAGTATGGCACTGCTTACGGTATCGCGCGCGACGTCGCCGACGAGGTCATCTATACCGGCGACAATGCCCACCGCTCACGCGCCAGCCAGGCCGACCGCGACAGCGGCCGTTTCGTGGAGCTTCGCACCCCGAAGGAAGTCTCCGATCACATCAAGCAGACCGCCGTCCCCGGAGAACTGATCCTGCTGAAGAGCTCATCCAATCTTCATCTGGAGAGGATCGCGCTGGCCTGGACGCACGACATCAGGTGCTGGATTCAGGCGTGCGGCAAGAAAGAGGCCTGCCAGACTTGCGGCCTCTACGAAGTGCCGTTCGAAGACCACAAGTCCTTCATCGCGGATCTCAGGCTTGAGCGCAGGAAAGGTCGGCTCGGGCGGCTGCTTGGCGGATTGGGCCTTATGCGCCGGTCTTGATGTAGCTTTTGTAGACCCAGCCGTGCTTGCCGTTATAGACGATCTCGCACCATTTCTTACAATTCATCACCTGCACCGATGCCTTGGCCGGCACCGTGGCGATTGCGGCGGCACCTTTCTTCGGGCCTGAGCGCATGGTCACCGCCCTCAAGACGCGCCCGTTTGCGGCCGCGCTGGCTCTTTGAGCTTTCGGCTCAGGCTGTGCCGAGCTGTCCGTCGCTGCCGGCTGCGGATCTGGAACCTGCGGCTTGGCTTCGGGAATGGCGGCGGTTTGGGCGCCGTCCATCGTGTCGCCCGGCTTTTTCGCGGCCGCTGCTGTCTCGCTGGCGGAACCGGCGACCTGCGACAGCGCGTCCGAAGCGTCGTTCTCGGCATTGGCCTCGGCAAAGGCCGTATCGGTCGATTGCGCGGGGGCCGTGTCGGCGGCCTGCTTGAATGGAGCTGGCTGGTTCTCGGCCGGGGCAGGTGGCGTCTTGGCATCGGAAGCCGTCCAGCGAGGGTTGTTTGATGCCAAGGCCGGAATGTTGGCTTCGCGGGCCGCCGTCGTGGGCGTTACCGCATCCCCCTTGCGCGCGGCCTGCGGCGCCGTCGCCACAGTGACCGCCGCTGCCGCCGGAGCGACTTTCGTGGTCTTCACCGGAATTGTCGGAACGATCTGCGCGGCATTTGCCGCGGTCACTTGCCGGTCACTGCCCGGAACGCACAGCCACAGCGCCACCGCGGCCACGCCGAGCAGCGCGGCGGTGCCGACCGCTGCAATGACCAGATGCGCGTTCGACTGTACCTTCTGCCAGAAGGATGGCCGTACGTTATAGCCGAACTGCATTGTAAAGCGCTGCCGTTCCGGCGCGCCGAAACTGAAGGGCTCGTTCACTCAAACCACCTCCAACAAGCGGGCCGACGTTCTTTCGATCATTGCCGTAACGATTGGCTTCGATCGGCATCGGTCCCGAAATCTTTGCGGGCAGGCCCGCGAAATCCCCGGATTTTCGCCCATAATTGCATCTTTTACTGCTGATTATGGCATGAGTGAGCCAATTTGCGAAATTCTGCGCGCCTGTTAAGGCTTCCACAACCTGCCGCGTGGAGGCCGCCAGCCTCGAATCGGTGGCTTCGGCTGGCCTGCCGGCTTCAAATCCTGTCGCGTAGCGCGAACCAGTTCAGCGCCAGGAACAAGAGCGGCGCCCGCAAACGCCGACCGCCCGGGAAGGCGGGAATTTTCAGATCCTCGATCAATTTCAAGCGGTCGCGATTGCCGGCAACGGTCTCGGCATAGAGCTTGCCGAAGAAGTTCGACAGCATGACGCCGTGGCCGGAATAGCCGCCCATCGAAATCACCTTCGGCATCACTTCGCGTACGAACGGCTTTCTCGGCACCGTGATACCGACATAGCCGCCCCAGCCATGTGTGATCTCGACATCCTTGAGGTCCGGGTAGAGTTCGGCGATCTGCCTTCGGATGTGGATATGGATGTCCTTCGGATCGTTGACGGCATAGACCTCGCGGCCGCCGAACAGGAGCCGGCCGTCTTTCGACTTGCGGAAATAGCGCACCACGAAACGGGAATCGTCGACCGACTCGCCGCCCGGCAGTACCTTGGAGTCGGCGCCGAGCGGCACGGTCGCGCCGATGAAGGAGCCGATCGGCATGATGTGAGCCGCGCTCACCGACTCCAGGTTGCCGCCATAGGCATTGACCCCGATCAGGCATCTGTCGGCTGCGATCGTGCCCCTGGGCGTCGTGACCGTCACCTTGCCGCCATTGGAAGCGATGCCGGTGGACGGCGTCTGCTCGAAGAGATGCGCGCCGGCGGCCGCAGCCACTCTCGCCGTGCCGATCACCAGCTTCAGCGGGTGGATGTGGCCGGTGCCGGTGTCGCGGGCGCCGCCGAAGTAGCGTGTCGAGCCGAGCCGCTCCGCTGTCTCCGCCGCGTCCATGAAGCTGACATGCGGGTAGCCGAAGCGGTTCGCCATGATCTCGGCGTGGCGCCTGTAGTCGTCGACATAGCGCCGCTTGTGCGCGACCGAAAGCTGACCCGGCATATAGTCGATGTCGATGGCGTTGGCGGCAGCGAAGTCGAACAGATGCGCCTTGGCTTCTTCGGCCATGTCGAACAGCGCCCTGGCGCGCGAGAGACCGAATTCGGCCTCCAACTCCTCCGCCCAGGCGCGCTGGCCGGTGCCGAGCTGGCCGCCATTGCGCCCCGACGCGCCGTCGCCGAAGCGATAGGCCTCGATCAGCACGACATTCGCGCCGGCTTTGGCGAGATGCGCCGCTGCCGACAAGCCGGTGAAGCCGCCGCCAATAATGACGACGTCACATTGGCGATCACCATCTAGCGAAGGGTATTCGGGCCGAGGCCCGGCCGTATCCTCGTACCACGAGCGGCCCGGGGAAATGGGAGACTGATAGGGCATGATCAGTGCCCTATACGTTCAACAAGAGATACTCCCGCTCCCACGGGCTGATCACTTCCATGAAGGTCTCGAACTCGGCGCGCTTGATCGCGGTGTAGGTGGCGGCGAAGGATTTGCCCAGGATGGCGCCGAGCTCCTTATCGTCCTCGAACAGGCCGACGGCCTCCAGAAGACCACGCGGCAGGTCGATTTCATCCGCATTGGCGGTCGTCAGCACCGGCGGTTCCGCCTTGATCTTGTTGCTCATGCCGACCAGCCCGCATGCAAGCGAGGCCGCCAGCGCCAGATAGGGGTTGGCGTCGGAGGACGGGATGCGGTTTTCAACGCGTCGCGCCGCCGGATCCGAGCGCGGCACGCGGAAGGCGGTGGTCCGGTTGTCGTAGCCCCATTTGTTGTTGACCGGCGCCGAAGCCTGCTGCGTCAGCCGGCGATAGGAATTGACGTAAGGCGCGAACATCACCAGCGCGTTCGGCACATGCTTCTGCATGCCGCCGATGAAGTGGAAGAACGCATCGGTCTCCGAGCCGTCCTCGGCCGAAAAGATGTTCCTGCCGGTCTTCTTGTCGACGACCGACTGGTGGATATGCATGGCCGAGCCCGGCTGCCCCTGGATCGGCTTTGCCATGAAGGTGGCATAGATCTCGTGCTTCAGCGCCGCCTCGCGGATGGTGCGCTTGAACATGAAGACCTGGTCGGCGAGCTCGATCGGATTGCCGTGGCGCAGATTGATCTCGAGCTGGCCGGCGCCTTCCTCATGGATCAGCGTGTCGATCTCCAGGCCTTGCCGTTCCGAGAAATGGTAGATGTCGTCGATCAGTTCGTCGAATTCGTTGACGCCGGCGATCGAATAGCCGGCGCCGCCGCCGATCGGCCGTCCCGAACGTCCGACCGGCGGCGTCAGCGGGTAGTCCGGATCGGGGTTCTTGCGCACCAGGTAGAATTCGATCTCGGGCGCCACCACCGGTCTCAACCCGCGCTCGTCATAGGCGGCCAGCACGCGCTTCAGCACGTTGCGGGGCGTGAACTCGACCGAGCGGCCGTCCTGGTGAACGAGATCGCAGATGACCGCGGCCGTCGGATCCTCTTCCCAAGGCACGACGGTCAGCGTCGAAAGATCGGGCAGCAGCTTCAGGTCGCCGTCGTCCTCGGGATAATGGAAGCCGTTGCCGTCCTCGGGATAGCCGCCGGAGATCGTCGTCATGAACACGGCCGAAGGCAGCGCCAGCGAGGTGTTGGAAGTGAATTTCTTGGACGGCATCATCTTGCCGCGGGCGACGCCCGCCTGGTCGGGCGTGATGCACTCGATGTCCTCGATGCCGCGCCATTCGAGCCAGGCGCTGGCTTCCTTCCAGTTCTTCACACCACGCTGGTTTTTCAGGAATGCAGGCGTGCGGGCGCGTCCCCCCCGGCTTGACGGACGGACTTCCTTTTTTTCAGGCGGCATCATTCACCAGATTGTGTTGCGGATTTCGAACTATAGCCGGGCGCTACGGGGAAAGGGAAGGGGAGGCGGTTTACGCGAGTTCTCGAAGCGCCATGACGAGCTGGATCTGATCGCTGTCCTGGGAGCTTTCCAGGATACGCTCCAGCTCGCCTTTCCATGAATTCAGCATGCACCCCAGCTAGAGCTAGCAGTGCCCGCCGAACGCGTCTACACCACCGTTTCGAAGGAGGATGACGTCGCAATGTCCGCTCTTACCACGATAGGTTTCGATGCCGACGACACGTTGTGGCAGAACGAGCAGTTCTTCCGCATGACCGAACAGCGCTTCATCGCCATGCTTGCCGAGCACGGTGACGCAAGCCGGATTTCCGCGAACCTGCTTGAAGCCGCAAAGCGCAATCTCGGCGTCTATGGCTTCGGCATAAAGAGCTTCATGCTGTCTATGATCGAGACGGCGATCGAGGTTACCGAAGGCCGCGTTCCGGCCTCGACGATCGCGGAAATCCTGGCTGCCGGCCGCGACATGCTCAGCCACCCGATCGAGCCGCTGCCGCATGCGCGTGAGACGGTCGAGAAGCTGGCAGGCAGCTATCGCCTGGTGCTGATCACCAAGGGCGACCTCATGGATCAGGAGCGCAAGCTGGCGCAATCGGGACTGGGCGAGCTTTTCGACGCCGTCGAGATCGTCAGCGACAAGAGCGCCGCCACCTATGCCCGCATCTTCAGCCGCCATGGCGACGGACCGCAAAGGAGCATGATGGTCGGCAACTCGTTGAAGTCGGACGTCATCCCGGCCATCGACGCGGGCGGCTGGGGCATCTATGTCCCGCACGATTTGACCTGGGCGGCCGAGCACGCCGAAGCGCCGGTCGCGGCGCCGCGTTTCCGGCAGATCGCCAACCTGAGCGAACTGCCCGCGCTGATCGAAAGCATCGCCGCTGCAGGCTGACCAGCTTTAGGGGGGCCTTAGCCGCGCCCGACCAGGCGATCGACCACCGGTTGCAGCCTCTCGGGCGTAATCGGCTTGGCAACCACCGCATCGATCACGCTCGACAGGCCGAGACTTTCCGGCGTGCCACTTCGGGTTGAAAGCAGGATCACCGCGGGCAACGGCTTGCCGGAGGCGCGCCGCAGCGCGTCGATGGCCGACATCAGCCGGTCGCAATCCTTGTTGTCCGGGCCGCCGTCCAGGATGACGGCGCCGGGCAGTTGGCCGGTCAGCGTCTTCTCGGCAGCCTCGGGCGGTTCCGAGATCGGCTTCAGTCCCGATTTCTCGACGATTTTCGACACCACGACGCGGTTGATCGACGATTTTCCGACGACGAGCACTTTGGAAAAATCCGCAGCGATCGCGCCTGTCCGGGCTGCCGGTTTCGAGCGTTTTTCGGAGTGGTCGTCACGGTCGGGGGGACACATCGGCGGGCTGACACTCTGGTTCAATGCAGGGTTGAAACCTGAGGCACAATTGGGTGAGATCGCGGCCGGTGTCAAGCTGAAACGGTCGAGGTCGAAAATATAGCAAGAAATCCGAGATTCAGAGCAAGTCGTACCACTTGACGGTGAAGGCAAACCGAAAAAAGACGATAGTCTCCCGAACGTATAGCGCGCGGGAGACTATCGCCGAGACTGTTGACGTTACGTCAAGTGTGGCTCTGCTGGGTAACGATCACCGGGATCAAAAGGTCTCCCCAGTTGCCGTCGCCGCCATGGTGCCTGGCCGAGCGGACCAGTTCCACCGAGACACCGGCCTCGACTGCCTTCATGACCGACTGGTTGAGTCGGTGCAGATCGTTGGCGAGCATGCGGATCGTCGCCTGCTGGTCGACGCTCATCGCGCTCGATTGTTCTTCTGCCCTTTCCTTGACACGGCTTATCGATGCCATTGCTCTTCTCCTCGATGTAGATGCCCTGCGGGCGTTTCCTCTGGTTGCTATCCGTTACTCGGCCGCCGGCCTGAACTGGGCGTGCTCGGTCGATTCATGCATGGCGGTGGTCGAAGACCGGCCGCCGGTGATCGCCATCGACACGGCGTCGAAATAGCCGGTGCCGACCTCGCGCTGGTGCTTGGTCGCGGTATAGCCGTTGGCCTCCGCCGCGAACTCGGCCTCCTGCAGTTCCGAATAGGCGGCCATCTGCCGGTCCTTGTAGCCGCGCGCCAGCTCGAACATGCCGAAGTTCAACTGGTGGAAGCCGGCCAGCGTGATGAACTGGAACTTGTAGCCCATCGCCCCGAGCTCCTTCTGGAACTTCGCGATCGTCGCGTCGTCGAGGTTCTTCTTCCAGTTGAAGGACGGCGAACAATTGTAGGCGAGCAGCTTGCCCGGATGGTGCCTGTGCACACCCTCGGCGAATTTCCTAGCCTGCGCCAGATCGGGCTTCGAGGTCTCGCACCAGATCAGGTCGGCATGCGGCGCATAGGCCACGGCGCGCGCGATGCAAGGCTCGATGCCGTTCCGCACATTGTAGAAGCCCTCGACCGTGCGGCCTGCATCGTAATCGACAAAAGGCCGGTCGCGCTCGTCGATATCGGAGGTCAAAAGCTTCGCCGCCTCGGCGTCCGTGCGCGCCACGACCAGCGTCGGCGTGCCCATGACGTCGGCCGCAAGGCGCGCCGCGTCAAGGTTGCGGATATGCGCCGCCGTCGGGATCAACACCTTGCCGCCGAGATGGCCGCATTTCTTTTCCGACGCCAACTGGTCCTCATAGTGGACGCCCGCGGCACCGGCTTCGATGAAGGCCTTCATGATCTCGAAGGCGTTGAGCGGGCCGCCGAAGCCGGCTTCGGCATCGGCCACGATCGGCGCGAACCAGGTCTCGACCGATAGCCCGCTGCCTTCGGACGTCTCGATCTGGTCGGCACGCTGCAAGGTGCGATTGATGCGCTTGACCAGTTCCGGCGCCGCATTGGCCGGGTAAAGCGACTGGTCCGGATACATCGCCGACGCGGTGTTGGCGTCGGCGGCCACCTGCCAGCCCGAGAGATAGATCGCCTTCAGCCCGGCCCGAACCTGCTGCATGGCCTGGTTGCCCGACATGGCGCCCAGCGCGTTGACGAAGTCCTCCTCGTGGATGAGCTTCCAGAGCCGGTTAGCACCCATCTCGGCCAGCGTCTGGCGAATCTGCAAGGAGCCGCGCAACCGCTTCACATCCTCCGGCGAATAGGGACGCTCGATGCCGTCGAAACGGCCTTCCGGCGCGGAGGGGACGAGGTTGTAAAAATCGGTCATTGGTCACTCCGGATCGTTTGGAAACTGCTTCAGCGCTACATCGCAATCCTATAGCCTTGCGATGTCTGCGTGTGACATCATTTACATTGCAGCGCGAAAAGCGCCCAGAAAAACCGCCATTCGGCACTGAAAATAAAGGAAAAGCTGTGTTGTCATTGACAGGCCATCTCTGTAAATTTGTCACGATTGTAAAAACGGCGTAATGGATGCCGGACTCGATATCCATGTAAATTCTTGTCAAGGATGGCACGGATGGTCGACCAGAAGATCTTCGCCGGTCCGCGGCTGCGCCGGCTGCGCAACGCCAGAGGCCTGACCCAGACGGCGATGGCCGAAGGGCTGGGCATCTCGCCGTCCTACCTCAACCTGATCGAGCGCAATCAGCGCCCGCTGACGGTGCAGCTCATTCTCAAGCTGGCCTCTGTCTACAAGGTCGATCCGCATGAATTGCAAGCAGAGACGAAAGGCTCGATCGCGGCGTTGCGCGAAGCGTTCAGCGATCCGCTTCTTGCCGGCGAACTGCCTGGCGATCAGGAGCTGATCGATCTCGCCGAGACCGCGCCGAACGCCTCGGCGGCGATGGTAAAACTGTTTCGCGCCTACCGCGAACAGGCTGAGCGCCTGTCCGACCTCAACCAGCTTCTGGCCAAGGAGGGCAGGGCAACCGCGCTGTCCGGCACGCGCCTGCCTGCCGATGAAGTCCACGAAGTGTTCGAGCGCCGGCCGAACCACTTCGCTTCGCTGGAGGAGGAAGCGGAAGCTTTCACATCGGTGCTCGAACCCGGCGACGACCTGTCCGGCGCGCTCAAGGCCTGGCTGAGGCGCGAGCATGGCATCGTCGTCAAGGTGCTGCCGGTCGCCACCATGCCCAACTGGCGCCGCCGTTACGACCGCCATTCGCAGCGCCTGTTCCTCTCCGAGCGGCTGTCGCCTTTCGACCAGCTGCGCGAAGTCGCCATGGAGGCGAGCCTGATGCGCATGTCGGTGGCCATCGCGGGCGAGCTCCAGGCGCTGAAACTCGGCACCGACGAGGCGCGGCGCCTCGCCCGCTTCGAGCTCGGCCGCTATGCCGCGCATGCGCTGATGATGCCCTATCAGGCTTTCCATGCGGCGGCCGTTCGCGCCCGCTACGACATCGACGTCTTGCGTTCCCGCTTCGGCGTCTCTTTCGAACAGGCGGCCAACCGACTGACCATGCTGCAGCGGCAGGGCGCATCGGGCGTGCCGTTCTTCATGCTGGAAGTCGACAATGCCGGGAACCGCTTCCGCAAGGGCGGCAGCCAGGGCTACCCGCAGAGCCGCTTCGGCGGCGGCTGCCCCAAGCTTCCGGTCCATGCGGCCTTCTCGCAGCCGGGCCAGATCCTGGTCGAGGCGCTGGAAATGCCCGATGGCGCCGAGTTCCTGTGCATCGCCCGCACGCTGGAAGGTCCGCAAGGCGCCTTCTCCGAACGGCCGCGGCGCACCGCGCTCTTGCTCGGCTGCGATATCGGCTTCCGCGACGAGATCGTCTACGGCGCGGCGCTGCCGGCCGGAGCCGCCGGCAAGTCGGGGCAAGGCTTCGCCACGCCGGTAGGCCCCGCCTGCCGGCTTTGCGAGCGCGTAGGCTGCCTTGCGCGCGCCGAGCCGCCGGTGACGCGCCCGCTCGGCCTCGACGAGATGGTGACGGGCCTCAGCGCCTTCGATTTTCAGGGATGATATGTCACGCGAGCCTGCGCATCGGTCTCGGGTCTGACTGTGTCGAAGTAAACCGCGGAGAGGTTGTCCTACATTTGAGCGAATGCTGGATCACGCATGGCTTTGTACTTTGCGCTACGCGATTGAGACACAGTCCCGTCGTTTGAGACACAGAATCCCTGTTGTCCTTGGTGCATCGTGTCGAACGCAACTCGCTGACAAGTCATGCCCATGACCGATACCGCCCCGTCCCCCGTCGCCCCGTCGCCTGTCGCTTTGCCAGCCGTCTCGCCGCGCGAGGAGCGGATCGGCATGCTCCTGGTCTTTCTTTCGGCGCTTATGTGGAGCTTCGGCGGCACCATCGCCCGTTTCATCCATGTCGGAGACAGCTGGACCGTGGTTTTCTGGCGTTCGCTGTGGGCCGTGGCCTTTCTCATCGCCTTCATGCTGTTCCGCGACGGTTGGCGCGGTACCCTGAACCTCTTCCGGCATATGGGCCTGCCCGGCCTCGGCGTCGCCTTCTGCTTCGCCACCGCCTCGACCAGCTTCGTGGTGGCACTTGCCTACACGACCGTCGCCAACATCCTCTTGATGCAGGCCGGCGTGCCGCTGCTGGCGGCGCTTCTTGCCTGGCTCCTGTTTCGCGAACGGGTAAGCCCGGCGACCTGGATCGCGATTGCCGCCGTCATCGCCGGCGTTGCCATCATGGTCTCCGAATCCCTGGGCGGCGCCGTCTCGCCGATCGGCGACGGCCTGGCGCTGCTGATCGCGGTCATGTTCTCGGTGGCGACCGTTATCACCCGGCGCTTTGCCCATGTGCGCATGGTGCCGGCCAATTGTCTCGCGGCGCTTTTCGCCGGCGCTTTCGCCGCTTCCCAGGCCTCGGCGTTCGCGGTTTCGGGGCGGGATATGGGCTTTCTCTTCGCCTTCGGCGTCATCAACCTTGGCGTCGGCCTCGCCTTTTTCGCCATGGGCGCGCGGCTGGTGCCGGCGGCGATCGCGGCGCTGCTCGGCACCTTCGAGCCGATCCTTGGGCCGATCTGGGTCTGGCTCGTCCATTCCGAAGTGCCGTCGGTGCGCACCATCATCGGCGGCGCGGTCGTGGTCACGGCGCTGCTCGTCCATATCGGCCTGGAGTTCAAGCGCCAGACGCGGCCGGCGCGTCCCGGCGTCACCGGCCTGCCGTCGCCCAATTGACGATAGGCAGCCTTCCCCATTGACAACCCAGTTGCCGGGCGGGCAGGCTGCAATTACGGCAACAACAAGACAGGCGTATCTTGCCAAGTGTCTCCGCCGGCCCGCTCGGGACCGGACAGCATCGTGATAGCTATGCATACGCTGCGGTCAATGCCGCTGACGCCGCCCGGGTGCCTCGCCGGGAAGGCCAAACTGTCTCGAACCCTGATGTCGCTACCGAGCCTGGCGTCGACAGTTCACGCTTGTCGCTCTCCGGAGAGCTCAATAGTCTTAAACCAATGCCGCCCCGCCATACCGCGACGAGCCGGCGAGGGAACACTCACCAAAGGAGAACACCATGATCCGCAAAGCTCTATGGCTTTCGGCGACCTCGGCATTTCTGACGCTTTTCACCTTAAGCGGCCATGCCGAAGACCGCGTCGTCAATGTCTACAACTGGTCGGACTATATCGACAGCTCGATCATCGACGACTTCACCAAGAAGACCGGCATCAAGGTCGTCTACGACACCTTCGATTCCAACGAGATACTGGAGACGAAACTGCTTGCCGGCGGCAGCGGTTATGACGTCGTCGTGCCGAGCGCCAACTTCCTGGCGCGCCAGATCCAGGCGGGCGTCTTCCAGAAGCTCGACAAGTCGAAACTGCCCAACATCTCCAACATGTGGGACGTCATCTCCGAGCGCACCGCCAAATACGATCCGGGCAACGAATATTCGGTCAACTACATGTGGGGCACGGTCGGCCTCGGCTATAACGTCAAGAAGGTGACGGCCGCGCTCGGCACCGACAAGATCGACAGCTGGGACGTGTTCTTCAATCCGGACAAGCTGGCCAAGCTGAAGGATTGCGGCGTCTATGTGCTGGATTCCCCAGCCGACATCATTCCCGCGGCGCTGAAATATCTCGGGCTCGATCCCAACAGCACCTCGCCCGATGACATTTCAAAGGCCGAGGAAGCGTTGCTGAAGGTCCGGCCCTATATCCGCAAGTTCCATTCGTCCGAATACATCAACGCTTTGGCCAACGGCGACATCTGCATGGCGATCGGCTGGTCGGGCGACGTCTTCCAGGCGCGCAACCGCGCCGAGGAAGCCAAGCAGGGCGTCGAGATCGGTTATTCGGTGCCGAAGGAAGGCGCCCAGATGTGGTTCGACCAGATGGCGATCCCCGCGGATGCGCCGCATGTCGCCGACGCACTCGAGTTCATCAACTACATGATGACGCCTGAAGTCATCGCCAAGTCGTCGAACTACGTGCTCTACGCCAACGGCAACAAGGCTTCGCAGCAGTTCATCGACAAGGCGATCCTGGAAGATCCTTCGGTCTATCCGGACGAAGAGACGACGAAGAAGCTGTATACCGTTGCGCCATACGATCCCAAGACACAACGCATCATCACGCGCACCTGGACCAAGATCGTCACCGGCCAGTAAGCATTGAGACACGACCCCGGCAGCCAACTGCCGGGGTCGCTTTCCTTTGGGAATTTTTAAGAAAGTACGGAGTGGGGACCATGAAATCGCTTGGCAGCATCCGCAGGGATTTCGCGCCATGGAACGACCCGAACGCCAAGCCGTATATTCAGTTCGACAAGGTCACCAAGAAGTTCGGCGACTTCACCGCCGTCAACAACCTGTCGCTGACCATCTTCGAGCGCGAATTCTTCGCCCTGCTCGGCGCGTCCGGCTGCGGCAAGTCGACCCTGCTCAGGATGCTCGCCGGCTTCGAGGAGCCGTCGGCGGGCCGCATCCTGCTCGACGGGCAGGACCTGCGCGGCATCCCGCCCTACAAACGGCCGGTCAACATGATGTTCCAGTCCTACGCGCTGTTCCCGCATATGACGGTGGAAAAGAACATCGCCTTCGGCCTCAAGCAGGAAGGCATGCCCGGAGCCGATGTCGAAAAGCGCGTCGCCGAGATGCTCAGGCTCGTCAAGCTCGAGCAATTCGCCAAGCGCAAGCCGCACCAGCTCTCGGGCGGCCAGCGCCAGCGCGTGGCGCTTGCCCGCTCGGTCGCCAAGCGGCCGAAGGTTCTGCTCCTCGACGAACCGCTCGGCGCGCTCGACAAGAAGCTGCGCGAGGAAACGCAGTTCGAACTGATGGACCTGCAGCAGGAACTCGGCCTTACCTTCGTCGTCGTCACCCACGACCAGGAAGAGGCCATGACGATGGCCGACCGCATCGCTATCATGGACAAGGGCGAGGTGATGCAGGTCGCGACACCGGCGGAAATCTACGAGGCGCCGGCCTCGCGCTTCGTGGCGCACTTCGTCGGCAATGTGAACATGTTCGAAGGCAAGGTTGCCGAACGCACGGCAAGCACCACGCGCATCACCGGCGCGACCGGCGCTGAGATCGTCGTCGACAATGGCAGCAACGCCGCTGCCGGCTCCGACATCGTCTTCGCGATCCGGCCGGAGAAGATCAGGGTTTCCTCCAAAAAGCCGGCCGATGCCGTCAACGCGCTCGAAGGCGAGGTCTACGACGTCGCCTATCTCGGCGACATGACCGTCTACCACATCAGGCTGGACGACGGTCAGATCGTGCGGGCAAGCGCGTTGAACGCCTCGCGCGTGACCGAGGATCCGCTCACTTGGAACGACCGTGCCTGGGTCTCCTTCCGGCCCGATGCCGGCGTCGTGCTGGCCAGGTAGGAGGCTGAGATGACGGATATCGCAGCGACTGCCGCTCCATCGACTGAAACCACAACACTGCCGACGAGGCTGGCGAAAGGCTTCGTCAACCGCCTCGTCATCATCATCCCCTATCTCTGGCTGCTGTTCTTCTTCCTCGTCCCCTTCATCATCGTCTTCAAGATTTCGCTGTCGCAGACGGCGATCTCGATGCCTCCCTATACGCCGGTGCTCGGCTTCAAGGACGGCGTTTCGGGATTTTTCGCCGGCGTCCGCGAGCTCAATTTCGATAACTACACCTGGCTCACCCAGGACGCGCTCTATTTCAACGCCTATGTGACGAGCCTGATCATCGCCGGAATCTCGACGATACTTACCCTGATCGTCGGCTATCCGATCGCCTACGGCATGGCGCGGGCGCCGGCGACGATCCGTCCGACCCTACTGATGCTGGTGATCCTGCCGTTCTGGACCTCGTTCCTGATCCGCGTCTATGCCTGGATCGGTATCCTGAAGCCCGAGGGCCTGCTCAACCAGGTCCTGCTCGCCACGGGCCTGATCAGCCAGCCGCTGGTGATCCTCAACACCTACACGGCGATCTTCATCGGCATCGTCTATTCCTACCTGCCTTTCATGGTGCTGCCGCTCTATTCCTCTCTGGAGAAGATGGATTATTCGCTGATCGAGGCCGCGCAGGACCTCGGCTGTCCGCCGGCCGGCGCCTTCTGGAAGATCACCTTCCCGCTGTCGCTGCCCGGCGTCGTCGCCGGCTGCCTGCTGGTGTTCATCCCGGCGGTCGGCGAGTTCGTCATTCCCGACCTCCTCGGCGGCTCGCAGACGCTGATGATCGGCAAGACGCTCTGGAACGAATTCTTCTCCAACCGCGACTGGCCGGTCTCATCGGCGGTGGCCGTCATCCTGCTTCTGGTGCTGACCATCCCGATCATGTTCTTCCAGCAGGCGCAGGCCAAGGCACAGGAGCAGGGCAGATGAACTCGACCTGGAGCCGCTTCAACATCACCTCGATCGTGCTGGGCTTTGCCTTCCTCTATTTGCCGATCGTGCTTTTGATCGTCTTTTCCTTCAACGAATCGAAGCTCGTCACCGTCTGGGGCGGTTTCTCGACCAAATGGTACGTCTCGCTGTTCCACAATCAGGGCCTGATGGACGCCACCTGGGTGACCGCGCGCGTCGGCGTCATCTCGGCAACGGTGGCGACCGTGCTCGGCACGCTGGCCGCGCTGACCTTGACGCGCTTCACGCGCTTCCGCGGCAGGGTGTTGTTTTCCGGCATGGTGTTTGCGCCGCTGGTCATGCCGGAAGTCATCACCGGGCTGTCGCTCCTGCTGCTCTTCGTCGCTGTCGGCCTTGACCGTGGCTTCCTCACGGTCACGCTCGCCCACATCACGCTCACAATGTGCTTCGTCGCCGTCGTCGTGCAGTCGCGGCTGGTCTCCTTCGACCGTTCGCTGGAGGAGGCGGCGATGGATCTCGGCGCGCCGCCGGTGAAGACCTTCTTCCAGATCACCTTGCCGGTCATCCTGCCGGCGATCATCTCCGGCTGGATGCTGGCCTTCACGCTCTCGCTGGACGATCTGGTCATCGCGAGCTTCACCTCGGGTCCCGGCGCCACCACGCTGCCGATGAAGATCTACAGCCAGGTGCGCCTCGGCGTGACGCCGGAAATCAACGCCGCCTGCACCATCCTGATCGCGGTGGTGGCGATCGGCGTCATCATCGCCTCGATCGCCAACAAGCGCCGCGAGATCCAGCGCCAGCTCGACGAGCAGGCCGCGCAGCGCGGTTGAGTGATAGGAGCGAGGGCGCTTTGCGCCCCCGCATCTACTGGCCCGAAACGCCGGGAGCGATCGGCGATATGAACGGCGCGCTCCAGTTGCCGCCGACGAAGAACAGCGACTGGCTCGGCGGCGCGGGAGCCGGACTGGCCGCTTGGCCGTTGGCCTGGGGCTGCTGTGCCGGCTGCCCGTTGGGCACCACTCCGCCCGAAAGCGCCAGCCCGCGTCCGACATAGGAGGCGATGCCGGATAGCCAGATCTTGTATTTTTGCGAATTGATCTCGGCCTTGTCGAGGCGCGCAACTCCCTTCGAAATGCTCGCCTTGATCTCGGCGCCGTCGATCGGCAGCGAGCCATTGGCGACGTCGTCGAGCGCGAAGAAGCCGCCTTGCTGGTTGCGCTTGAGGAAGGCCGGCAGGTCGAGCCCGTTGAGCGTGCCCGGCCCGAAAGTCGCCGAGAACGATCCGTCGGCATTCTCGAAGATGGAATTCCAGGCCTTGCCCGGTCCCTTGAGGATGATCGACACCGTCCCGGTGCCAGCCGGCACCAGCCGCGTCATTCCCGCCGCTGTGGCAAAGGCTCCCGTATCCACATCCGATGCCAGGAGCCGCATCTCGACCTGCGTGCCTTCCGGCTTGCGGTCGAAACGCAGGCTGCTCTGGATGTTGCCGTTGAAGGCCGACGCGTCGGATATGTCGAAGACGGCAAGGCCGTTCTTGACCTGCGCGGTGGCCGCGACGTCGGCAAGCTGGATCGGTCCCACCGTGGCATGGGCCGCCGACAGCCTGAGGTCGAGGTTGATGCGGTCGGCGAAGCTGGTGTCGATGTCGCCGGGGCCGGCCTCGCCGGTGGGCGCGACAGGCGTGAAAGCCGACAGGAAGGATCTCAGGTCCAGCGTGTCGAAGGCGAGCGTGCCGGCTATCACCGGACTGCCCTCGGCGAAGGAGAAATCCAGCGCTCCCATGCCCGGATTGTTGTTGAGCGTGACGGTGGTGTTCTCGAATTTCGCACGCCCCGCCGACGCGTTCACCTTGCTGGCGATCGAGACCGCGCCGATAGCAGCACCGGGCGCGATGCCTGCCTGCGACCACTCCAGCACGCGCCGCAGGGACGGCGCGGCGAACTTCGCCTGGCCGTCCAGATAGGCATTGTCCGAGATCGAGGCCGTTCCGTCGAAGGAGAATGTCGCAGGCGCCGCCTTGAAGGAAAGGGTGACGGGCGCGGCTCCCCCGGCAAAAAGCACCAGCGGTTTCGTCGAGGAGAAATCGAGCTGCACGCTTTCGCCGCGCCAGATCCCGGTCGCGGTCAGCGATGCTTCGCTGTTCATCGCCTCCCAGTTCACCTGGCCGTTCAGGCTGCTCAGGACTTCGGCGTCCTTGCCGTCGACCGAAGTCACCACGCGGCCATCGCGGAACTCGACGGTGCCGAACGGATCGGACGGCAATTTGCCGAGATCCGGCTTCTGCGGGTTGGCGGTGACCACGCCGCGCGCGGTATCGATCGAGCGCGTGATGCGCCCCCCGGTCGGAAGCGGCGGCAGATAGAAGCCGCTCGCCATGCGCTGGACCCTGATCGTCGGGCGCACCAGCCTCGCGGTCGAGAAGGCGACGTTGCCCTGCAAGGCCGCCATGGCGGACAGATCGACTTCCACGCGATCGGCCTCGACCACCGGCGGCGCGTCGGTCTCGGTCCATTGCGACAGCGTCACGTCGCTGAGAATGGCGCGGAACTTCGGCCACACCTCGATGCGCGGCGAGCCGTCGATCGTCACCCTGAAGCCGCTCCAGGCGCTCAATTCCCAGGCGATGCGGTCGCGCACGATGCGGGTCGAGGCAATCAGCGGCAGCGCCGCGACCGCGAGCGTGATGACAAGCACGGCAAGGCCGATCGCCCACACCCCGCGCCGGATCAGAGATGATGGCATTTCGCCCCGTATGCTTTCATTGCCGACAAATCGTCCGACGGGTGTAACCGAGCGCCGACGCTTTTCAAGTCTTTATGGCCTTGCGATGGCATTTGCGCAGCGACAGCCGTGGCTCGTCCGAACAAAATCTTGCTCTGCTGCGCTGCAATATGCATAAGCGGTCTGCACGATCCCGATCCGCAATCGCGCGCCGTTTCTGGGACGATGGCAGATGCGACGATGAGCTTAATTGGCTCGAACGCGACGCGCTTTGGGAGGAGCGATCATGGCTGCCGACACACCTTTGTGGACCCCGACGCAGGAGCGGATCGACGCAGCGCCTTTGACCGCGTTCATGAAGGCCGCGCAAGCGAAGGCCGAGTTGTCGTTCTCCGGCTATGCCGAACTCCATCGCTGGTCGATCGACGACCGCGAAGCCTTTTGGAGCCTGGTCTGGGATTTCTGCGGGCTTGTCGGCGACAAGGGCGAGCGGCACCTCGTCGACGGCGAGCGGATGCCCGGCGCCAGCTTCTTTCCTGACGCTAGGCTCAATTTCGCCGAGAACCTTTTGCAGAAGACCGGCGGCGGCCCGGCCATCGTCTTCCGCGGCGAGGACAAGGTCGAGCGGCGGCTCTCCTGGAACGAGCTCCATACGCTGATTTCGCGGCTGCAGCAGCTCTTCCTGTCGCTCGGCGTCAAGGCCGGCGACCGCGTCGCCGCCATGATGCCGAATATGCCCGAGACGATCGCGGCGATGCTGGCGGCAAGCTCGGTCGGCGCCGTCTGGTCGTCATGCTCTCCCGATTTCGGCGAGCAGGGCGTGCTCGACCGCTTCGGCCAGATCGAGCCGGTCGTCTTCATCGCGCCGGACGGCTATTGGTACAACGGCAAGGCGATCGAGGTAGCCGACAAGGTGCGCGCCGTGGCCGAGAAACTCTCGAGCGTGCGCAAGGTGCTCATCGTCGACTATCTCGGTACCTCGAGCGATGTCGCCGCCACCATCGACAAGGCAGCCGCGCTCGAAGAGGCGCTTTCGCCCTTTGCCGCCAGGACTGTCAGCTTCGAGCGGCTGCCCTTCGCCCATCCGCTCTACATCCTGTTCTCCTCGGGCACGACCGGCATCCCGAAATGCATCGTGCATTCGGCCGGCGGCACGCTGATCCAGCACGCCAAGGAGCACCGGCTGCATGCCGGCCTGCTCGACGGCGATCGCCTGTTCTACTTCACCACCTGCGGCTGGATGATGTGGAACTGGCTGGTCTCGGGCCTCGCCTCGGGTGCGACGCTTTTGCTCTATGACGGCTCGCCCTTCTACCCCGACGGCAATGTGCTGTTCGATTTCGCCGATGCCGAGAAGATGACCTATTTCGGCACCTCGGCCAAATTCATCGATTCGGTGCGCAAGGCCGGTCTGAAGCCGATCGCGAGCCACGATCTGTCGAGCGTGCGCACCATCTCCTCCACCGGCTCGCCATTGTCGCCGGAGGATTTCCGCTTCGTCTATGACGGGATCAAGAAGGACGTGCATCTGGCCTCGATCTCGGGCGGCACCGACATCGTGTCCTGCTTCGTGCTCGGCGTGCCGACCGAGCCGGTCTGGAGTGGCGAGATCCAGGCCCCAGGCCTTGGCCTGGCGGTCGACGTCTGGGACGACGACGGCAAGCCGATCCGGCAGGAGAAGGGCGAGCTTGTCTGCACCAGAGCCTTCCCGTCGATGCCGATCGGTTTCTGGAACGACCCCGAAAGCAAGAAATATCACGCGGCCTATTTCGAGCGTTTCGACAATGTCTGGTGCCATGGCGACTTCGCCGAATGGACGGCCCATGACGGCATGATCATCCACGGCCGGTCCGACGCCACGCTCAATCCGGGCGGGGTCAGGATCGGTACGGCCGAGATCTACAACCAGGTCGAGCAGATGCCGGAAATCCTCGAGGCGCTCTGCATCGGCCAGGATTTCGACAACGACGTGCGCGTCGTGCTGTTCGTGCGGCTGGCTGCTGGCGTGACCCTCAACGAGGATCTGGAAAAGCGCATCCGCGCCAGGATCCGCACCGGCGCCAGCCCGCGTCACGTGCCGGCCAGGATCGTCGCCGTCACAGACATCCCGCGCACCAAGTCCGGCAAGATCACCGAGCTCGCGGTGCGCGACGTGGTCCACGGCCGCACTGTGAAGAACAAGGAAGCGCTCGCCAATCCCGAGGCGCTGGAGCTGTTCCGCGACCTGCCGCAGCTTGCAAGCTGACGGCATGTCGTGGTTAACGAAATCTGTCCGGCGAATTTACCTAGATTTCACGGGTGGTACACATTCGTAAATTTTTTTGGCACCCGGTAAGGACTTGTTAAGGGACGACCTCGATAGTCGCGTGTAACTTGAGGGAGAAATCCCGTTCCTCGTCCCTGAGGTTCAGCTCAAGCCCCCGTTGTGACAGCATCCCATTTCTCAAGGCGTCCTCCAGGACGCCTTTTTCTTTGGCGCGACTCGTCGGCAGGTTACTCCGCGAGCACGCGGGTCGACGGGAAGGCGACCTCGACCAGGGTTCCTTCGCCAGGCGTCGAGGTGATGGCGAAACGGGCGCGGTTCGCCTCCACCATGGCCTTGGTGAGGGGCAGGCCAAGGCCAGTGCCGTCGCCGCGTCCGCGCTTCAACGCATTGATCTGCTTGAACGGTTTCAGCGCCTGCTCGATCTCGGCCTGGGTCATGCCGATGCCGGTGTCGCGCACGCGCATGACGACATCGCCCGAGGCTTCGTAAGCGGTCGAGACGATCACCTGGCCGCCGGCCTGGGTGTAGCGGATGGCGTTGGACAGGACGTTCAGGGCGATCTGGCGCACGCTTCTCAGGTCCGCCACCACTTCCGGCAGCCGCGAGGCGAAGCTGGAGCGGATGATGACGCGTTCGCGATTGGCCTGCGGCTGCATCATCGCCACCGTCTCGGCCAGCGTGTCGTTGAGCGACACCGCCTCGTAATCCATCTCCTGCTGACCGGCCTCGATCTTCGAGATGTCGAGCAGGTCGTTGACGAGGTCGAGCACATGGTTGCCCGAGCGGTTGATGTCGCGCAGGTAGTCGCGATAGCGGTCGTTGGTGATCGGGCCGAATTTCTCGTCCACCATCAGCTCGGAAAAGCCGATGATGGCGTTGAGCGGGGTGCGGATCTCATGGCTGATGCGGGCCAGGAAATCCGTCTTCTGCGAGGAGGCGCGCTCGGCCACCGCGCGCGCTTGCGTCAGGTCTTCCTCGGCACGCTTCCATTGCGTGATGTCGCGCAACACGGCGCAGAAGCCGCTGTCGTTGGGCAACCGGCCGATGGTCATGAACAGCGGAATGAAACGTCCCTGCGCCTCGCGGCCGATGACCTCGCGACCGTCATTCAAGACGCTCGCCACCCCCGGCTCCGAAAGGCCGGCGAGATAGTCGCGCGCCGCGCGCTGGCTCTCGATGGCGAACAGCGAGGCAAAGGGCTTGCCGGCGACCTCGTCGCTGTCGAAACCGAACAGCGCCTCCGCCGGCCGGCTGATCGAGCGGATGTCGCCGTCGCGGCCGATTAGCACGACGCCGTCCGTGGCGGTGTCGATGATGGTGCGCATTTCCGCAATGCGCGACTTCAGTTCCGGCACGTCCGGCTGCAGCGCCGGTTCGTCATTGGCGGCGGTGAAATGCGCCGCGTCGTCCTCGCCGGAACGCCGCACCACCAGCATCAGCGCCTTGCCGCCGCGCCACGGCACTGAGCGCAGCAGCGCATCGATCGGGAATTCCTGGCCGTTGCGGGTCTTGAGCTTCAGCGAGTGGTCGCTTTCGTCCGCCGCGGTGTCCTCGGCATATGGATCGGCGAAGAGCGCGCCCAGGCCGCCCGCATCCGCGAGATCGTCCAGCGCACCGTAGCCGGTGAGTTCGAGGAAGGCTTCGTTGGCATAATGCAGCACGTCGCCCGAATGGATGAGCAGCGGCACCGGCAGCCTGGCGAGGATGGGTATATCGGGCGCCCTGGCTTCCTCTCCGGTCGAAAAAGCGGACGGTACGAAACCCGACAGTTTGAGCGGCGGCACGTCGAGGCGCGTCCGCGCTGGCGCTGCCGCTTCTTCCGGCTGTTCTTCCGCCGCCGCGGTATTCGCGTCGGAGCCTGCCCAATCCTCATTGTCTTGCGCATCGCGGAAATCGTCGGCGGTCATGCTGTCGTCGTTGGCCGTCGCATCGGGGCCGGACTGCCCGGCCGCGACCGGCTCTGCCTCAGGCTGTTCGACCGTCTGCCGCGGTTCCGTGGAAGCAGATTCGTCGGCCTGACGGGTGCCCTCTGTCTGCTCGGGCTGGGAAACCGGCGCGACGCCGGCGTCTTCCGTGGGTTTCTCGCCATCGGCATAGTTGAGCAGCGAGCCGGAAACCGCCGAGGTCTCGGCCTGGCCGGTGTCGTCTGCCTCGGCGGCGCCATTGATGCCATCGAGCCGCGCCAGGTCTTCCAGGTCTTCCGCTTCGGTCTCCGCTTCCGCGGTCTCCGCATCGGCCTTCGCGTCATCGGCTTCCGGGGCTTGCGCTGCGGATGCCAAGCTCGCTTCCCGCTCGGAACCGTCGTCCTCCGCTGTGTCGGGCGCAAGCGGCTGGTTTGCGTCGGCCCTCGCTTCGTTGGCCGGTTCCTTCACCGTCGCCGCGCCCTCGCCGGCGGCGGCCGCATCTGGCTGCTTGTCGGCTTCGGGGGCGCGTTCCTCGGCAGGGGCGGAACTGTCCTTGCGCAGCCGCTCGCCGATCTCGCGGAAGGCGCTGCGCTCGAGGATCGACAGGCTCCTCGGATTTGCCGGCGTGTCGCTTCCCGGCTGCTTGTCGTTGGCCGGCTGGCGATGCTCGGCCAGCCTTATCACCTTGTCGGCAAAGCGCCGCTCCGGCTTCGGCACGATGGTCAATGCCGGCACTTCACCCTGGAAGGGGTCTTCAGGCTTCGGCTGTTCGGTCTGTTCCGAGCGTGGCTGCTCGACCGACGGCTCGGCCCTGGCAGCAGCGGCTCCGGCTGGTGCGGCATTCGGCACCAGGGCCATGCCAAGCGCCTCCGGATCGGCCACGGCGTCGGCGCTGCGCGCGACGCCGAAGCCGCGAAACCCCTCGAAGGCGCGGCTGCGGCCATAGACGGGCAGCGCCGCCAGATCGACGGGGATCTTCAGGCCGGTTCCGGCCACCGGCCACAGCACCGAGCGGCCGGACCAGGTATCGCGCCGGTCGAGCAGGCCGGCGATCTCGCCCGAGGCGTCGAGGCCGAAAGTGGCTGCAACATCCTTGAAGCGGCGGCCGATCACATCGGCGGCAGGCTGGCCGACGATGTCGGCGAATTCGGGCGACAGCGCGCTGAACCGGCCTTCGGCGTCGGTGCGCCAGACGAAGCGCAATGGCGGCGCGGAGCGGTCGATGTCGCGGGACGGGGTCGGCTGGGCGGGTGTGGCGGTTTCGCGTGCGGCGGTTTCGCCGCCATCCTGCCCTTGACCTTTGGCCGTAGCGGCGCCCTCCGGTGCGTCCTCCGCCGGCGCTGCCGGTTGAGCATGTCCGGTGTCCTCGTTGCCGGCATTGAAGTACCAATGATCGTGCTGGCCGGCGCGGGCATCGGCGGCCTGCCGGCTGGTGTCGGCGGCGTCGGCCTGATGGTCGGTCCGGGTAGACCGCTGGCGCGCCAGGGTCCGGCTCTCCGCGTCGCCGTCGGGAGCCTCCGGCGTTGGCTCGGCCCCTTCGCCAGCCGCCACGATAGGCATTGGGTTGTCCTGGACGGGCTGAGGCTCGGGCTCGATTGCCGGGCTTTCACCTAGCGGCGGGGCGCTAACCGCCTCGGGCGCCGCAACTTGCTGATCGCCGGTCTGATCGCCCTGGTCGGCGACCGGCTGATCGTCTTGGCCGCCACCGGAGTCGTCGAGTTGGTCCTCGTCGATCACCACCAGCAGATGGCGCGTATCGGTGAGCCGTGCAAACCCGGCCGGATAGGAGGTGTTGGTGCCCGGCACGAGGCGTTTGACGACGCGGTCGCCGCTGCTTGCCACATCCGCAACCAGGGCAGCCAGCGTCCGCGGCTCGATGCCGAGCGCCGCAAAGCCGTCCGAGGCTGCTTCGACATCGCCTTGGGCGTCGACGAAGGCAATGAAATGCCCGGCCTCGGTAAAGCCGCCGATTGCACGGCTGGCGATTTCGCCGGTGCTGCGCGAACTGGTCTGCGCCGCCGGTACCGCCAGCATGATTGCCGTCTCGCCGTCCGGCATCGTCACGGCGCTGGCCAGGAAGCCGGCTGCGCGGCTCACCATGCCGGTGGCCAGCCTCACCGTGATGGTGCGATCGCTGCCGATGTTGGGAAAGCCGCTGGTTGCCATGATCTGCCGGCGCGCGACCAGCGGCAGCCGCGCCGAGGCGCCGATGATGGCCTCGATATCCGGATAGCCGAACATCGACGCCCCCGGTCCGTTCGCCCAGATCACCTGTTCGAGGTCGGTCGATAAAATGGCCAGCGCGTCGCCGGCGGCAAAGCGCTGGCGCACCGCGTCGAGTACGGCAACGTCGAGGAAGGAGTAGTTTTCAGGCGGCATGCGCTGGCCAACCCTCCGGAGCGGGCATTTTTTCAGTTAACGCTTTGTTAATAAAAGCCTGTGGCCCCAAGGTCCACAAGCCTAGGCTTGCATGGGTCGAAATCTCTGGGCTCTTGGTTAACGGCCCTATGGCTGGCGTCGGGGAAGATTTTATGGTGCGGTGCAACAAAGATATTGCAATGCACAAAAAACCCTTTATATTGCCATCATACATGAACGAGACGGCTTTCTGTCAAAGCCGCTGCCCCGAAAGGTTGGAAAATGTCCAAGACCACTGCCAAGACCGCCGAGACCATCGAGAACGTCGAATTCCCGAGCTTCGATGCTTCCAAGGCCACCGACCAGATCCGCGCCTTCGCCGAGAAGGGCGTCGAGCAGTCGAAGGAAGCCTATGCCAAGCTGAAGACCGGCGCCGAGGAGACCCAGAAGGTTCTGGAGTCGACCTACGAGACCGCCAAGACCGTTTCCAGCGACGTTTCGCTGAAGGCCATCGCCGCGCTGCGCGCCAATGCCGAGGCCAGCTTCTCGCACCTCGAAGCCCTGGTCGGCGCCAAGACCCTTTCGGAAGTCGTCGAGCTGCAGACCTCCTTCCTGCGCAAGCGCGTCGAAATGGCCGTCGAGCAGGCCAAGGAGTTCCAGGCCGTTACCACCAAGGCGGTCGAGGACGTCTCCAAGCCGGTAAAGAGCGCCTTTGAGAAGGCGATGAAGGACGCCAAGGCTGCCTGATTTTCGCGCACAACCCTGCGATGCATCAAAACGTCGCATTTCGTCAGACAAATAGTCGTGCGATAGGGTTGAACAACCAGATACCCGGGGATGGAACCTCCTCCCTCCATTTCCGGGGTGACCAGCCAGCACCTCCTCCCGCTGGCTCGTAACAGGAAAAGGCCGGCACCTCCTCCCGCCGGCCTTTTCTTTTGCCTTGACGACGGCGGATGAGGAAACCCGTCCTTTCCCTTATCAAAGCCCTTGAATTAGAATCCGATAGCCCGTATTTGACGCATCGCCGAACGACAGAGCGGATCGCGGAGAAAGAAGCTTCCTCGATCCAACTCAGGCAGGCGTGCCGTTGTAGCTCAGCTGGTTAGAGCGCCGGATTGTGGATCCGGAGGTCGCTGGTTCGATCCCAGCCAACGGTACCACCGTTTTTTCAGATAAGTAATTGAATTTATTGTGGAATTTTCCACTGCAGGTGATCGGCCTTGCGGCCTTTTTCCATTTTGTGTTACCTATTGTGTTACCTATTGTGATACAAATGGTGTTTTAGAAACGTGGGAAGACGACGCGAAGAGCGTGATCCTGACCGCTTCCTGCAACTGAGGGGCGATCGTTTCCATTACTACCGCCGCGTGCCCAGAGAGGTCAGGGACCTCGACGAGCGTGGCGTGTTCGTGCGCCACGCCCTCGACACCACTGACCGCATAAAGGCGCGCACCGCCAGAGATCTCCACGAGGCTGCGGACAATGCGTTGTGGGCTTCGTTGATGTTAGGTGAAAATCCACAGGCGGCGCGTGTCCGATACCGCCAAGCCGTCAAGCGCGCCGAGTCTCTGGGATTCGTCTATCGTCCGCTCGCCGAGATCTTGGTCGCCGAGCCCCTCGATACGATCCTGCAGCGGGTAGAGAGCACGATAGGCGAGCCTGCCAAATCGCCATCTGTCGACGCGATTGGCGGCGCGGTCGCCCGCCCTGACGACAAGATATCGGAAGCGCTGAAGCTATACTTCAACGAGATTGCCCGTGACGAAATCCGTACAAAAAGTCCTGACCAGAAGAAGCGCTGGAAGGCAAAGCGCGAAATGAGCGTCGATGTCTTCATCGGCTTGATCGCAGACAAGCCAATGAGCGAGATCACGCGCGACGACGCGCGAGCGGTACATAAATATTGGCTGGACCGTGTTGCGCCCGACAAAGGGCGACCGGACCGTTCAGCATCGACGGGCAACCGAAACATGGGCAACCTTCGAACCCTTTACGCCGACTACTTTCGCCATCTCGGTTTCCCCGAACAGAAGAACCCGTTCGCTGATCTGTCATTCACCGACAAATCGAAGCGCAGTCGGCCGCCGTTTCCGACCGACTGGATTCGCGACAAGATATTTGCGCCTGGCGCGCTTGCGGCACTCAATGAGGAGGCACGTGGAATCGTGCTTGCCTTCGCTGAGACAGGAGCCCGGCCGAGCGAACTCGCGAACCTGCATGCCGGTGTCATCCATGTTGACCACGAGGTGCCGCACATTTCAGTCGAGCCGCGCGACGATCCCGACGATCCACGAGAGATTAAGACCGCCTCGTCGGTGCGCAAGGTGCCGTTGGTCGGCGTGGCGCTTGAGGTGTTCAAGAAGCATCCCAGAGGCTTCCCGCGGTACAAGGATCGCGAGGCGTCGCTGTCAGCCCTGCTCAACAAGCACTTCAAGAACCACAACTTGTTCCCGACCGATAATCACACCGTCTATTCCCTGCGCCACTCATTCGAAGACCGCATGAAGAACGGTAGACTGGACGAGGAGCTTCGGCGCATGCTGATGGGCCACACGATCGACCGTCCGAAATACGGCGAGGGCGGCGACATGAAGATGTGGCAAGAGGAACTTATGAAGATCGTTCTGCCGTTCGATCCAGCGATCGTTTGACACGCTGGCGCACTGCGGCGAGGCGTTCCTCCTTCGCTCGATGATCCTGCAGGGCGCGCTCCAGAAGCTCGTATAGCGGGAGCCATGCCTCCCCATCGTCGCCTCTCGCCACAATAATCTCGGCGACGCGGTCGAGCGCTCGCTCAATCCGCTGCGCAGTCATTGGTCGAAGCGTGGGTGAATGTCGCCTCACGGCTTCGCCTGTCTGCAGGGCCAAAATTGTAGCATGCCCTATGCGTAGGCGGGCTTCCATAGTGCAGTGAAGGCCTGCGTTCGGCTCGGGCTCTAATCGGCGGCTGCGGCGTGCAAATGGGAAAGGGGTTCTGCCCGGCGGGGGTTATAGTAGCGGGAGAGCGCTACCGCCTTTCCCCCCTCTGAGACCCCGCCATATTTTCTACGGTGTTGGGCGTGATGGATCTAACACTAGTGCTGCAAAGCCCATGGGAACCGGAAAGTCTCACTCAACGTCCATTGTGCGTTTTCCATGAACCAAACGACAGCTGCACGCCGCCGTTCAGCTATGGAGTCGATCCAAGAACCCGGGTCCAAAAAGCAGACAATGCGTCAGGAGAGCCGATGGAGATCATTGCCGCCCAAGGCGGCGGGCATGGCATTCTTAAATGACTGATATTGCAACATTATCATTCGTTTTGATCAGACGACAGGCTGTGCGTTTTGTGCCGAGAATCATCGCCAAAAGCGCACCGGCGATTTACCCTCGAAATCATGATTCGCCTCGATCCCGCGACCGCAGCGCCGGCATCGCCGCCAACCGTCCCGGCCTGGGCGCTTACGGCCGGCGGCGGCGCCCTCGGCGACGTTGACGCCGCCTTCCAGGCCGGCGCTGCCTTGGGCGCGCTGGACACGCTCGCCCGCGCGCAGCCTGCCTGGGCAGGCGCCTGGCGGCAGCGCCTGGCTCTCAACTGCGCCGCCGCCAGCATGCGGCTGGCCGGCCGCGCCGAGGATGCGGCCGGCTTGCGCGACGCCTGGCAACTTTGCCCGGCCGGCGCCGATCCCGGCCCCGCCGGCGCCATTTTTGGCGCCTGGCGCCAGCTGGCGATTCAGCCGCCGGCGGTCAGCGCCGATCGGCTGGCAAAAGTGGCCGAGATGCTCGGGCTCGCCTGGGACGACGCGGCGCTCGCCGACCTCCACACGCAGATCGAAGACGTGGCGGGGTCGCGGCGGCCGGCGCCGTTTGCCGCCGCGACAATCGCCGCCCGCGTCGTCGCCATGCGCCCCGATGCCGAGCTTTTTGGCTGGTGGCTCGCTGACCTGGTGCTGGCGCAAAGCCTGCGCTGGCCGCGGCCGTTGCCGCTGCTCATGGCCCAGGCCTTTGCTCCGGCCTTCCGCAGCGAGCCCAGCGGCAAGCGCATCCGAGCCGGGGAAAAAAGCTTTGAGCGGGCGGTCTGCGTCGCGATTGTTCAAGCAGCGGCCGACGCCTGCCGGCTGGCCGCCGAGCTGTCCCGCCGCGCCGACAAACTCCTGGCGGTGGCGCCGAAGCTGCGCGCCAAAGGCGCCGGCGACGTGATTTTTTTGCTGCTCAATGAGGATGCCGTCGCCGGCTCCCTGACGACCAAAAACCTGTCGCGCTTTGCGGCGCGCCGCCTGTTCGAGCGCCTCCAGCAACTCGATGCCGCGCGCGAGCTGTCAGGCCGCACCAGCTTCCGGCTGTTTGGGTTGTAGCGATGAGCCAAGCCTCCGTCCGCCGCAAGATAAACGAACAGCCGGCGCTGCTCGACACCGAGCTCGAGCACCTGCCGCCGGAACTACGCTGGCGCGAGTGGATGGGCCGCGTCGAAGCCGTGATTTTTTCCGCCAGCGAACCGGTGCCGCGCGAGGTGCTGGCGCGGGTGATCGGCAGAAGCTGCAATCTCGACCTGATTATCGATGACATTCGCGCCGAACTCGCCGGTCGACCTTATGAACTAGTAGCGGTCGCCGGTGGCTGGCAGCACCGGACCAAGAAGGTTTTTGGCGACGTCATCCACGCCGCATTCGGCACAGTCGCGGGGGAGGGGGCAAAAGAGCTGTCGCAGTCGGAGGCGCTCGTCCTGATGTGCATCGCCTATTTCCAGCCGATCACGCGTGGCGAGCTGTCGAGCTTCTTCGGCAAGGAGGTGTCGCGCGATCTGATCGGCGTGCTGCGCGCGCAGGACCTCATCGCCTCCGGGCCGCGCAGCCCGCAGCCGGGCGCGCCCTACACTTATGTGACGACGAAAAATTTCCTGTCGCAGTTCGGGCTCGACACGCTGCGCCAGCTGCCGGATTTCGAGGCGCTCGAGGACGCCGGGCTGCTGTCGAAGGAAAAGCTACTGGCGGGAGACATTCCGGTGGGGCTTGTCGGGGAGAGGGGCGCCGAAGAGGAAGAAGGCTAGGGGCCATAATCTTGAGGACCAGGTATTTTGATCGGGCGTTGCCCGAGTCATGCCTCAGCCGAACGATTGGCCGGAAAGACCACTTGGTTGGTGCCGCCTGCGTGGCGCAGCGACGAAAACAGGATGCCCCGAAGTTCGGCCGTGATTGCCAAATCCGCAGGCTTCCACGATAGGGAGCGCCCGGGAACCATCTCGATACATCCGAGAGCTCTCCGAGATCGCCGGTGACAACCTCTGCTTCGAGACTGTCGCCGGCGACCTTCTGCGCCAGTGTCCGGCATGTTGGGCCGGTTACTTGGTCGAGCGGACCGGAACAGCCAATCGCCGTTTTCTGGGCTGCAGCCAGTTCCCCAACTGCGAGGATACGGCACGCCTGAAACAGCAGAGCGCCGCGCCCATCTCATTCGAGTTCACGCTCGCAGGTCTCGAGCAACGACGTCGCCAACTTGGGTCCCTCAAGATAGAGGCCGATTTCATCGAGCGGGTTGTCCTCGAGTCCTGACTGGGACCCCCAATTCAGACTGCTGACGACGACGTGGTCGGAGTCCCAGGCCAGAAACTTCGCATGCAAATGCGGTTCGGGCACACCTGTGAGGTCCACGATGCCGTGGAGCCGTTCGCGATCCTTTGTGACGTGGCTGCGCTTCACCGGTCCGGTCCGGCGCGAATAATAGATGCGCACGTCGCTGAGCCGCCGGCCGGCGACCTCGGCGGGATCGAACAGCGCCGGGACCATGTTCGCGCCGACCTTGTTGGTACAGCAGACGAAGCGCTGCAGCGCATCGTGGGCTGCAACGCGCAGCAGGCGCTCATGGTCAGCGGCAAGCAGGATCGTCAGCGTCGCCGCCGGCGCCTGCGCCTCTTCAGACGTCGACAGCATGTTTCGCTGGCGCCGCAGCTCGGACGCCATGAACTGCAGTGCCTCCACGGATCGGCTGGCGCTTGAGAGCCTGGACACAATCTCGCGGAGCAGATCCAGCCCTTCTGCGACCGCGTTGGGCTCTCTGAGTTCGGCTGAAACCTCAACGGCCGAGAAGGGAGAGTGGAGCCAATTGCACGATCCAATCAGCACCACCGCGCCGTCGTGGCCATCGTCGGCAACGAGG
This sequence comes from Mesorhizobium sp. B3-1-8, assembly GCF_006439495.1. Lineage (NCBI taxonomy): Bacteria > Pseudomonadati > Pseudomonadota > Alphaproteobacteria > Hyphomicrobiales > Phyllobacteriaceae > Mesorhizobium > Mesorhizobium sp. B3-1-8. The sequence goes on along the minus strand of NZ_VFTK01000025.1, from coordinate 49,975 downwards.
AACTTAGCATGGCTCTCGACCGGATCCCTCTGTACCAGAAGAAATCCTCTGGTTTGCCGTGCCGTGGACAAGCGCAGATAGAGTTCCTGCATGGCCGCGGCGTGCTTGGCGCGATCGAGCGAAGTGCCGAAGAAGAGGTGGCATCTCACCCCGCGCTTGCACGAATCCTCCAAGGCTCGCACGATGCGTTCCCGACGATCCCGGCCCTGTTCATCCGACTGAGAAGCCACGAAGGTGGACAGGACGAATATGTTGGACTTGGCTGCGCCAACAATCTGCTCGAAGCGTTGCAAGTGCTGCTCGGCCCCGACGACGATGTCGCTGGCGCTGAACCGGGTCTGGATAGATGCGGGACGCTCGGGTGGCGGTGTGCTGGTCTTCGGTAGAACGCCGGTCTTGATCGTCGCTTTGAGGGCCTCGACGAGTTGGTCGCTCGCACCTTGCGGAAAGACGCCGGCTCCGACCTCATCGAGATTGAGCACGAGGAATTTCGCCTCAAGGAAGGAACTGTTGGCCTGAACGCCGCGCAGCCATTCTCCGGGCCTCAGCATGCCGACCATGAACTCGTTGACGCGTTGCATCATTGAATAATTCGTCTCGGGTGGTTCCCCTTCCGGAAACCGAATGATTGCGCCCTTGGCAGGAAGCTTGGTGACTGGGATCGTGTCAACGTCCCTCGTCCTGAAGACGGACAGCCCGACCTTCTCGTAGACCACACTGATGCCGATCTCACGATCGGCCCAGCGTTCAGGAAGTGCGCGGCCGGTACGGATGAAGTCATGACCAATACTGCTGGTGACAAGGACTGGGTGCGGCGAGAGCCTGACTTCGACAAGGCCGAACTGCATGAGCCGCGCCACGGTGGAGCCGGCCAGCTGTCGGGGGATCTTGAGCGTCTCCGAAACGTGATTGATCGTCCCTGGGCTTCGATCCAGTGACAGCAGGATCATTTCCTCGACCGGGCTCCAGCCCCAGGTCCGCTGGACGATGCCTGGTGCGCGATAGTGCCTGACCTGCCACTGAACTGTCATCCAGCTGCGATTAGAGCCTCGACAGTTTTTGTTACGCCTTGTGGCGCGGGTTGAGCAACCGGCGGAGGCGCGGAGCCTTCGATTAGCGCAGCGTCGGAGCCGGTTGCGGTGATGACCTCGGCATAGGCTGCCGGGGTCTGGTATCCGAGCGAGGAATGTGGCCTGGCGGTGTTGAAGTCCTCCCTCCATTCGGCGATGGCACTGCGGGCGTGATCCAGGCCGAAGAAAAGGCTCTCGTTCAGGAGCTCATCGCGCATCCGTCCATTGAATGACTCGACATAGCCGTTCTGCATCGGCTTGCCCGGCGCGATGTAGTGCCATTCCACCCGATGATCCTTCGCCCAGGCGAGAATGGCGTTCGAGGTGAACTCGGTGCCGTGGTCGGATACGATCATGCCGGGCTTGCCGCGGTGGGCGATCAGTTCCGTCAGTTCACGCGCCACCCGGCGGCCGGAGATCGACGTGTCCGGGATCGCCGCCAGGCATTCGCGCGTCACGTCGTCGACGATGTTGAGCACCCGGAACCGCCGGCCGCAGGCGAACTGGTCATGGACGAAATCCAGCGACCAGCGCGCGTTCGGCTTTGCCTCGACCAGGATCGGCGCCCGCGTGCCGACCGCTCGCCGCCTTGCCCGGCGCTTGCGCACCGTCAGGCCCTCCTCGCGGTAGAGCCGATAGATGCGGTTGACCCCAGATGCCTCGCCCTCGCGCCTGAGCAGGATGAACAGCCGCCGGTAGCCGAAGCGTCGGCGCTGGTTGGCGAGGTCACGCAGCCGACCACGCAGCTCCGTCTCGGGCGGACGCCGGGACTGGTAGCGGATCATCTTGCGATCAGCGCCCACAAAGGAACAGGCCCGACGCTCCGACAGGCCCATGACGGCCTGCAGATGCGCAACGGCTTCGCGCTTGGCGGCAGGCCCTACCATTTTTTTGACAGAAGCTCACGCAGCGCCGAGGCTTCGAGCATCTGGTCTGCGAGCAGCTTCTTCAGCTTGGCATTCTCGTCTTCCAAGGCCTTCAGGCGCTTGGCGTCGGACACGTCCATCCCGCCATACTTGGCCTTCCAATTATACAGCGTCGCCTCCGAGACCCCGTGCTTGCGAGCCAAATCGCCCGCCTTCGCTCCCGCCTCGTGCTCGCGCAGAACCGCAATGATCTGCTCTTCCGTGAACCGCTTTCTCTTCATCAGTCCGTCCTTCGATCAAGGGCCGGACTCTAATCTCAGATGGAGGAAATTCTCAGTGGCAGGTCAGGAATGTTGTTGGGTTTCGACCGTTCCGCAAGCTCGGCGGCTATGCCAGCGCAACAATGAGGCCAACCTTGACCACCGTGGATAAAGTGGCGCTCCAGGTTTCTGAGCTTCATAAGAGCTATGGTCCCTATGAGGTCCTCAAAGGCGTTTCTCTGTCCGCCAAGGAAGGCGACGTCATTTCAATCATTGGTGGCTCGGGCTCCGGCAAGTCGACGTTGCTGCGCTGCATCAACTGCCTCGAAAATCCGACCAGCGGCATCATCCGCGTCAATGGCGAGGAGATCAAGCTGAAGGCCGACAGCCACGGCCACACCGTTCCGGCCGACCGCAGGCAGATCGAGCGCATCCGCTCCAAGCTCGGCATGGTGTTCCAGAATTTCAACCTGTGGAGCCACATGACGCTGATCGAGAACGTCATCGAGGTTCCCGTGCATGTGCTCGGCGTCAAGCGCGACGAGGCGGTCGCCCAGGCCGAAAAGCTGCTGGCGCGCGTCGGGCTTGCCGAAAAGCGCGACGTCTATCCCGCCTATCTTTCAGGCGGCCAGCAGCAGCGTGCCGCGATCGCCCGCGCCTTGGCCATCAATCCGCGCGTCATGCTGTTCGACGAGCCGACCTCGGCGCTCGACCCCGAACTGGTCGGCGAGGTGCTGAAGGTGATCGGCGACCTGGCGCGCGAAGGCCGCACCATGGTGCTGGTCACCCATGAGATGAAGTTCGCCCGCGAGGTCGCGACCCATGTCGTCTATCTCTACAACGGGCTGGTCGAGGAAGAAGGCCCGCCGGAGCAGATCTTCGGCGCGCCGAAATCCGAAAGGCTCAAGCAGTTCATCCGCAACATCGGCTAGGGACAGGCCGGGACGGAAGAAAACCGGGAACCAACAACAAACTGGGAGTATGAAATGAAGACTGTTCTGAAGACATTCGCCGCGGCGCTGCTGCTCGGCGTCGCCGCCATGGGCGTGGCCAAGGCAGATCCGGTCAAGATCGGCGTCGCCGCCGAACCCTATCCGCCCTTCACCTCGCCGGATGCTTCGGGCAAGTGGGTCGGTTGGGAGATCGAGTTCATCGACGCCGTATGCGCCAAGGAGAAGCTCGACTGCGTCATCACGCCCGTCGCCTGGGACGGCATCATCCCGGCGCTGACGACCAAGAAGATCGACCTTATCGTTTCGTCGATGTCGATCACCGACGAACGCAAGAAGACGATCGACTTCTCGGACAAGTACTACAACACGCCGACGGCGATCATCGGACCGAAAGACCAGAAGTTCGGCGCCACGCCCGACGATCTCAAGGGCAAGGTCGTCGGCGTCCAGGTGTCGACCGTGCACGCCGTCTACGCCAAGAAGCACTTCGGCAGCACGGCTTCCGAGATCAAGGAATACCAGACCCAGGACGAAGCCAACAATGACCTTGCCGCGGGCCGCCTGGATGCGGTGCAGGCCGATTCCATCGCGCTCAAGGAGTTCCTCAAGACCGACCCGGGCAAGGCCTGCTGCGATCTCAAGGGCATGGTGGCCCCCGACGACGAGGTGCTCGGACCGGGCGTCGGCGCCGGCGTGCGCAAGGAAGACACCGATCTGAAAGAGAAGATCAACGCCGGCATCAAGGCGATCCGCGCCAACGGCAAATATGACGAAATCTCGAAGAAATACTTCGATTTCGACATTTACGGCGGCGCGCCGCAGTCGAACTGACGACCCTCTCAAGGGCTGGAGGGCATGACGACAGGGTCATGCGCTTCAGCCGACCATTCCCACGCATGCTTGCCCCCGGCATCTGGCGTCGGCGGACAGAGCCAGCAATCCGGGGGCGAAGCTGATCGATTCATTTTTTCCGGCCTCGGCGGCCGGCATCGTCGAACTCCTCTCGCCCGCGCCCGTCGGCTGGGGCGGGACGCTCATGCTCGGGCTGCTGCATTCGCTTGAGATTGCCGTCGGCGCCACTTGCGTTGGACTTTTGATCGGCATCTGTGGCGCCTATGGCAAGCTCTATGGCGGCCCGGTGGTGCGCGATCTGCTGGCCGTCTACACGACCATCGTGCGCGCCGTGCCGGAACTGGTGCTGATCCTGCTGCTCTACTATGCCGGCACCGACCTGATAAACCAGGTGCTGACCGCGATCGGCTACCAGCGTGTCGATATCAGCGGGCTGGTGGCCGGCATAGCCGTGCTTGGCTTCGTCCAGGGCGCCTATTCGACGGAAGTCATACGCGGCGCCATCCTCGCCATTCCGCAGGGCCAGATCGAAGCCGCCCGCGCCTACGGTATGTCTCCCGGCCTTCTCCTGAGGCGTATCACGCTGCCGGCGATGCTGCCCTTTGCCATTCCAGGTCTCGCCAATCTGTGGCTGATCGCGACCAAGGACACCGCACTGCTTGCCGTCGTCGGCTTCTTCGAGCTGACGCTTGCGACACGGCAGGCGGCAGGCGTGACCAAGGCCTATCTGATATTCTATCTCGCCGCCGGCGCGCTCTATCTGGCGGTATCCCTGTTCTCGAACCTGATGCTTGGCCGCCTCGAAGCCTGGTCGAGGCGCGGCATGCCTTCGATCAAGGACGCGCGCTGATGGCCAGCGAAGCGACCGTCATCAATGCAGTGACGCGCACTTCGCTGTGGCTGCAGCCGCATCGCATCGTGCTGATCCTGATCGCGCTGGGGCTGGTGCTGTCGGCTGTCTTCTTCATGCGCTGGGACTGGTTGCCGCAATACTACGAGATGGGCTTGCTCGGCATCTGGCGGTCGCTGTGGATCCTCGCCGTCACCTGCGCATTGGGCTTCATGTTCGCCGTGCCGCTCGGCCTCGCGCAGGCCGGTGGCCCATTCTGGTTCGCCGTGCCGGCCAAGGTCTTCTGCACCATCATCCGCGGAACGCCGCTGCTCCTGCAGCTCTGGCTGCTCTATTACGGGCTTGGCTCGCTGTTCCCGCAATATCCGTGGGTCCGGGAATCCTGGATGTGGCCGTATTTCAGGCAGGCCTGGCCCTATGGCGTGCTGGCGCTGACCCTGTCCTTCGCCGGCTATGAGGGCGAGGTGATGCGCGGCGCCTTCGCCGGCGTGCCGAAAGGCCAGTTGGAAGCGGCACGCGCGTTCGGCATGAGCCGCTGGAAGATATTTCGCCGCATTTGGCTGCCGCAGGCCTTCTACCGGGCGCTGCCGACGCTCACCGGCGAAACAGTGCTGCAACTGAAGTCGACACCGCTGGTGGCGACGATCAGCGTCATCGACATCTTCGCGGTGTCGTCCAAGGTGCGGCAGGACACCTACCTGACCTACGAACCGCTGCTGCTGCTGGCGTTGATCTACATGGCCATCACGGGCATCCTCGTCTTCGTCTTCAGCCGGATCGAGGCGCGGATTCCCGTCAAGACCGGCTAGTGGAAGGCCACGTTGACGAGGCGATGATTTCGCCGGGATCGGCGGTTCAGACGAAAGGTTGGCTTGCTGGTTGTGCTCGGCAGAGGCAGCGCCGCCATCATCGTCGCGCGATCGGTGCTGAGCGCTTGGGCAATGTCGACCTGCGAGACATCGGGATTTTGGAATATCACCTCAAGAACCGCGAACTGCTTCTGGGAGATACCGAGCGGCTCGACGAGGGCTGCGTCCCGTCGCGCAGCAGCCCCTCGTAGCCTTCGCGGCGAAGCGCTCACGCCAGCGCCACACGCAAGTCTTGGAGTTGCCGATTGCCGCATGATCTCGACGGTGCCGACGCCATCGGCGCTCAACAGGTTGGGGGGCATTGCGATGAACCGAGCAAACGACCGATCACAGGCCAGGTTGTTGCAATAAACGAAAGAACTCATGACCAAACAGGTCTTTGTGCGTGCATCAATTTACCCCAAAATCGGAATCAGAAAATTCGCATGAGGTCACCGTATGTCTGTCACAGTCGTGCCGGGTGAGATGCCCGAATATCGCTCGAAGACCCTTCAAAAGATTGGCGTTTCAGAGATATTGCGGATTGGCGCTCGTGCACAGGAGATGCGGCGCAGCGGTCACGACGTGATTATCCTAGGGGCGGGCGAACCGGACTTTGATACGCCGGATCACGTCAAGGAGGCGGTCACAAGAGCTCTCAAAGATGGCCAGACAAAATACACTGCGCTGGAGGGCACCTTAGAGCTTCGAGAGGCTATCTCAGCGAAGCTGGAACGGGAAAATGGACTGGTCTACAGGCCGTCGGAGATCATCGTCTGCTGTGGTGCCAAGCAAGTCATTTTCAACGCCCTGGCTGCGACATTGGAACCGGGAGACGAGGTGGTTATCCCAACCCCGTTCTGGACGTCCTATGAGGACATGGTCACTATCAATCGCGGGCAGCCGAAGCTGGTACCCTGCGGTGAGGATCGACACTTCAAGCTCGACGCCGCAGCGCTCGAGGCGGCTTTGACTAACAAGACCCGCTGGGTGATGCTGAACTCGCCTTCAAATCCGACGGGGGCCGCGTACACCGCCGGAGAGCTTTCGTCTCTACTTGAGGTCTTGCGTCGTCATCCCCGCGTGCTCGTGATGAGCGACGAGATTTACGAGCACATCGTCTATGACGGATTTAGCCATGTTTCCCCGGCGCGGCTTGCGCCTGACCTGCGTTCCCGCTTTCTTATCGTGAACGGCGTTTCGAAGGCCTACGCAATGACGGGCTTTCGCATAGGGTGGGGCTCGGGCCCGGCCGAACTCATCGCTGCGATGGCCGTCGTTCAAAGTCAGGTAACGTCAAGCGCATCCTCGATCGGTCAGGCTTCAGCCTTGGCTGCTCTCAATGGTCCTCAAGAAGTGGTTGGGCAGCGCGCAGAAGCGTTTGGCAGACGGCGCGATTATCTTATCTCGTCCCTGACGCGGATACCGGGAATTTCCTGCGAGGCCCCAAAGGGAGCTTTCTATCTTTTTCCGAGCGTCAAAGGGATCATTGGGTCACGTGGACCCAGCGGACGACCCTTGCTGGAGGACCGCGACGTTACCGAATATCTTTTGGAAAGAGCTCATGTCGCGCTCGTTCCAGGCTCCGCCTTCGCGCTGCCCGGACATATGCGCCTTTCCTATGCAGCGAGCCAAGCGAGCCTGACCGCGGCCGTCGCCAGAATAGCTGAAGCTGTAAGCCTGCTGGATTTCCGCCGCGTGGCGTCCGCGTAGCATCGATAAGTGGATCGAGATCATGAATACCCCTTTGATAAATGCCAACGTCAACACCCTCCGCACCGGAGGTCAGATCCTGATCGATGAACTGCGATTGCAAGGCACACAGCACGTTTTCTGTGTTCCTGGTGAGAGCTATATCGCGGCGCTTGACGCACTGCACGATTCTCCCATTGAGGTAACCATCTGCCGACAAGAAGGCGGAGCCGCCATGATGGCGGAAGCTCATGGGAAACTTTCGGGCAAACCAGGAATCTGTTTCGTCACCCGGGGTCCAGGAGCGACGAATGCGTCGCCGGGGGTTCATATCGCGATGCAGGATTCCACGCCGATGATCTTGTTCGTTGGTCAAGTCGAGCGTGGTATGCGCGAGCGTGAGGCCTTTCAGGAGCTCGATTATCGTGCCGTCTTTGGCTCAATGGCCAAGTGGGCGACCGAGATCGACTCGCCGGACCGCATACCGGAAATCATCTCCAGGGCGTTCCATGTAGCCATGTCCGGCCGGCCTGGGCCTGTGGTGATCGCCCTTCCGGAGGATATGCTCGTGGAGCAGTCGAGCGTTCCTCAATCGAGGCCGTATCAACCGACGCAGCTGGCTCCCGATGCCGCCTGTCTGACGAGATTGATGGAGCTTATCGAAACGAAGTCAGCACCGCTGATTATTGCCGGTGGATCAGCGTGGGACAAAGAAAGTGTTGAAGCACTGGCGCGCTTTTCGACGTTGCACGACCTTCCTGTTGCCGTCTCCTTCCGAAGGCAAAGCCTCGTTTCTGCAGACAACCCCAATTTCGTCGGTGACCTTGGGGCCGGCTCAAACCCCAAGCTGGTCGAATATGCCAAGAAAAGTGATCTGATTCTTCTCATCGGAGGTCGTCTGTCCGAACTACCCAGCCAGAGCTATTCGCTTCTGAGCATTCCTTGTCCCGAACAGACCTTAGTTCACGTTCACCCAGGAATTGGTGAGATTGGCCGCGTATACCGCCCGGACCTTTCATTCAATATGTCGCCGGGAGCGTTCCTGAAGTCGGTCAATACTTATGACCATCACCAGTCGCACAAGCATTCCGCGCGCGTCGATGAGGGACGCAAGCTATATCTCGACTGGAGCGAGGACTTTACGGTCGTCCCGGGCCCATTCAATCTGGGAGCCGCGATCTGCGCGCTCCGCGATGAACTGCCCGACGACGCGGTGATCTGCAACGGAGCAGGGAACTATGCAACGTGGGTACACCGTTTCTATCGCTTTCGGACCTTCGGTAGCCAGCTTGCACCCACATCCGGATCGATGGGCTACGGCGTCCCTGCTGCTGTCGCAGCCAAACGCGTTAATCCCGATCGAACCGTTCTAGCCTTCGCTGGGGATGGTTGTTTCCTTATGAACGGCCAGGAGTTTGCGACGGCGGTTCAGTACAACCTCAACATCATTGTCGTCGTCGTGGACAACGGAATGTATGGCACCATCCGAATGCATCAAGAGCGGGAATATCCTGGGCGAGTCGTCGCCACCGCATTGAAGAATCCCAATTTTGCAGACTATGCCCGCACTTTCGGCGGACACGGCGAGACCGTCACAAAAACTGATGACTTCATTCCTGCACTGCGGCGCGCGATGGCGGCCGGGAAACCAGCCATTCTGCATTGTCTGACCGATCCGGAGGCCCTGACGCCTGCGCGCTCGCTTAGCCAGATCAGACAGGAGGCCTACCTGGCAGGTAGAGGTAAATAGGAAGCATGGACAAGCTGAACACGGTTGTCATTGGTGCGGGCGTTGTAGGGCTTGCCATTGCCCGTGCCTTGGCTATGGCCGGGCGCGAAGTGGTGGTTCTTGAACGTCACAATGCTATTGGCACCGAGTGCAGCTCGCGAAACAGCGAGGTCATCCACGCCGGAATCTACTACTCCCCCGGATCCTTGAAAGCTCGGTTATGCGTCGAAGGCAGACAAGAGCTTTACCGCTATTGCTTGGACCGCAATATCTCCCACCGCAGTTGCGGAAAGATAATCGTGGCCACCTCCGAAACTCAGGCGTCTACGCTTACCAGGATTAAGGAGACTGGGATCAAAAATGGAGTGAGCGATCTTCGTACCGTCGGTGCAGACGAAATACGCGACCTTGAGCCCGAGTTGATTTGCTTCAGCGGGCTGATGTCGCCGTCTAGCGGGATCGTCGACAGCCACGGGCTCATGCTGGCTTTCCAGGCGGACTTGGAGGCGGCTGGTGGTGTGATCGCCTTCAACACCAACGTCATCGGAGGGAGATGTCTGCATGACGGCATCTGTCTCACGATCGGTGACGATGGGTATGAAGTGCAGGCGTCACTTGTCGTAAATTCTGGTGGTCTTGGCGCACAGATTCTTGCGGCGAATCTCATTGGCTTTGATCGACGCACAGTTCCTCCCCGTCACCTCGCCAAGGGCAACTATTTTTCCCTTTCCGGTAAACCGCCATTCTCGCATTTGATTTATCCTGTGCCATCCGGTGGTGGGCTTGGTGTACACGCAACAATTGATCTGGCGGGACGTGTGCGATTTGGTCCCGACGTCGAATGGATTGATGAAGTAGATTACCTCCCGAACGGGGACCGGGCGGCGGAATTTTATGACGCGGTTGCCGACTACTGGCCGGGCGTCCGTACGGCTTTCCTGTCGCCTGAATACGCTGGGATCCGGCCCAAGATCGAGCGTCCCGGGGGATCAGCAACAGATTTCGCAATTCATGACAGACACACTCACGGGCAGACAGGTCTGATCAATCTTTACGGCATTGAATCGCCAGGCCTGACTGCCTCCTTGGCGATCGGCCGGGTAGTCAGCGAGATGTCCGGAAAAGCCTGATCGTGCCAGTCTGCGCACCACGCAGAACTCGCAAGAAAGAGAAGGATGTAGTCGTGCGTTTCCCCCATCTGTTTTCCCCCTTTACCATCAAGGGGGTAACGGTCCCCAATCGGATCTTTTCCACGGGTCATGACACGGACCTAGGGCACCATGGCGCCCCTTCGGATGCTCTCGTCGCTTATCAGCGAGCCCGTGCAAAGGGCGGGGCAGGCCTCATCATCGTTCAGGTTGTCGGCGTGCACGAGACCGCCCGCTACACGTCGGAAGTTCTTATGGGGACGTCCGATGCATCCATTCCTCAATTCAAGATCCTGTTCGACACGATCAAGGCTGAAGGCACCCGTGCATTTGTACAGCTTTTCCATCCTGGACGCGAACTTCTCGGCCGCAGGAACGGTGTCGCGCAAGCCGCCTATTCCGCATCGACGTCGCCCGCAGAGAGGTTTCGAATTGTGCCGCGTGCCCTGGAGACGGAGGAGGTCCACGAAATCATTCAGGGATATGGCGCGGCCGCGCGTCGCATGAAGGAAGCAGGAGCGGAAGGCGTCGAGATCGTTGCCAGCCACGGGTATTTGCCAGCGCAGTTTCTAAGCCCGAACATAAATTTCCGTGAAGATGAATTCGGCGGTTCGCCCGAAAAACGCTTGCGCTTTCTAGAACTGGTTTCCGATTGTGTCCGGCGCGAGACGGGTGATGACTTCATCGCAGGCATTCGCATTTCCAGCAATGAATACGACGTCGCCGGCTTTGATGATGATTCAACACTGGAAATTTGTAGATCGCTGCGTAGCCGATTCGACTATTTCAATGTGATAGCGGGAACCTCTGCGTCGTCGTCAGGCGCTGTGCACATCGCACCGCCAATGTCGATCAAGAACGCATATCTCGCGCCGTTTGCGCAAAAGTTGAAACAGACGATTCAGAAGCCCGTATTCGTCGCTGGCAGGATCAATCAACCTCACGAGGCCGAGGAAATTGTAGCGAGCAGTTCTGCCGATATGTGCGGCATGACTCGCGCAATGATCTGCGATCCGAAAATGCCGCAGAAGGCAAAACTCGGAAAGACTGATGATATTCGCGCTTGCATCGCCTGCAACCAGGCGTGCATCGGACACGCCCAGCTGGGGCTGTCTATCTCATGCATCCAATATCCGGAAAGCGGGCGAGAACTCCAATTTGGATCGCGTCCCAAGGCTGCGATTTCAAAGAAGGTGCTTGTTGTTGGCGGCGGACCGGGCGGAATGAAAGCCGCGTCCGTTGCGGCCGAGATAGGCCATCAAGTCACGCTATTGGAGGCCACGAGTCGTCTTGGCGGACAGGCCCAACTGGCCCAACTCCTGCCTCGCCGAAGCGAATTTGGCGGCATCATTACAAACTTGTCGAGAGAAATGGAGCTTGCTGGCGTTGAAGTTCGCTTCAACACCACCGCAACGGCCGAAGCAATCGTGGCGCACCAGCCGGATATTGTCATCCTCGCCACGGGAAGCGAACGCAGCTTGCCGCGCTTCGAGCAGGGGCAAGGAATCGATGTTGTGCACGCGCACGAAGTGATCTCTGGCAAGGCGAAGACCGGGCAGAGAGTCGTCGTATATGACTGGCTCGCAGACTGGATCGGACTTGGCGTCGCCGAGAAACTCGCCGTAGAGGGCGCTTACGTCCAGTTGGCAGTGAATGGGGTTTGTCCGGGCATCAGCATCCAGAACTATGTGCGCGATGCGGCGATTGCACGCCTGCACACCCTCGGCGTGACAATGACCCCATTTTCGCGCCTGTTCGGTGCAGAGAACCGAACGGTCTATCTGATGCACACCGCATCACAGGAGGCTGTCGTCGTCGATGACATCGACACGCTTGTCGTCTGCTCTCCAAATCGGCCGCGCGATGAACTTGCCCGCCCTCTCCGAGCCCTTGGGATCAAGACTCACCTTATCGGTGACGCACTTGCGCCTAGAACGGCGGAAGAGGCCGTGTTCGAAGGCCTAAACACCGCAACCCAGCTCGCATAACCAGCGCGGCTTAGGAGGAGAACCGAATGAACGCGATGAATAGAATCGAAATCGCTCTCGTCGATCCTGGAACACCCGCGATCACAGCGATGTTCGATGAACTGAACGCCTATATGAGCGCGCTATATCCGGCCGAAAGCAACCATTTCGCCAGTGTCGAAACCCTTCGCCAGCCAAACGTCCGCTTCTTTGGTGCCAAACTAAATGGTGAGTTCGTGGGGTGCGGCGGCATCGTAATGGAGGGCAAGGAGTACAGTGAAGTAAAACGCATTTTTGTATCCAATGCCACCCGGGGATTGGGCATAGGTCGAAAGCTGATCGAAGCGTTGGCGGAAGCATCACTCAAAGAGGGCATCACGCTTATGCGACTTGAGACAGGAATTTCCCAACCGGAGGCACTGGCGTTGTTTGCAGTCTGCGGCTTCACCCGATGCGGTTCCTTCGGCGATTATCCGGCAGACGATCCATACAGTGTCTTCATGGATCGGGTTTTGTAACGCAACCCAGAACACCTGCGAAACACTATGAGGTCGATGATGAAACCGAGGCATTTTATTGGTGGGTATTGGGTTGAAGGATCTGGCTCGGACCGCATTCCGGTTGATAACCCGGCAACTGGAGAGGTTTTCGAGAGCGTGCCGGCAGGCGGGAAAGAGGAGGCGAACAAGGCACTGGATGCAGCGATTTCGGCCGCAAGGATCTGGACCAAGACGCCTGCATTTGAGCGCGCAAACTATCTTGTCAAGGTTGCGGGCCTCCTTCGTGACCGGGTCGATAGCTTCGCCGAAACCATCATGCAGGAACAGGGCAAACCGCTCTCCCAAGCGAGAGGAGAGGTCTTGGGGACGGCATTGCAGCTTGAGTATCACTCGCAATGGGCGCGACGGATCGAGGGCGACACAATTGCATCAGACAATCCGGGGGAGCAGATTCTCATCTTGCGGGTTCCCGCGGGCGTCGTGGTTGGTCTGATCCCGTGGAATTATCCTTTGTCGCTGACAGCACGAAAGGTTGCCCCGGCGCTCATTGCCGGCAACACGATCGTCGTCAAGCCGCACGAAATCACGCCCCTGTCGGCACTACGCCTTGCTGCTCTCTTTGAAGAAGCCGGACTACCCAAGGGTGTCTTGAATGTTGTGACAGGACGCGGACTCGAGGTCGGGGCGGCCCTGGTCGGGGATCGGCGTACAAATCTAATCACCCTCACGGGCAGTGTAAGGGCGGGCCGCGAGATTATGCGCAGTGCCGCCGACAACGTTACACAAGTGTCGCTGGAGCTCGGAGGCAAGGCGCCCCTCATTGTTTGCGAGGATGCCGATCTGGACTACGCAGCAGAAAGGGCTGCCTTCTCGCGGTTCAGAAACTGTGGTCAGGTGTGCACGTGTAATGAGCGCACCTATGTTGACGCGAAGGTTTATGACGCTTTCTTGGAGCGTTTCCAGCAGCGCGTCAAAGCCTTGAGGGTCGGGCAGCCGCAATCCGATCCTGATGTCGGTCCAAAGGTAAGCAAACCCGAGCTAGAAAAGGTCGAGGCGATGCTTGCGCGTGCCGTGGATCAAGGCGCTAGAGTCGTCGTTGGCGGAGGACGTCCGAAGGACGCGCCTACCAAAGGCGGCTATTGGTTCGAACCGACTATCATCACCGATCTATCGCCATCCATGGACATCGTTCGTGAAGAGGTCTTCGGTCCGATTGCGAGCGTGCTGAGATTTTCGGACTTCGACGATGCACTGGCCCAGGCAAATGATTCCGACTATGGGCTCTCAGCGTATCTCTTCACGAAGGACTACAGGCGCGTCGTGCGAGCGATGAGTGAACTTGAATTTGGCGAAGTATTCGTCAATCGGGTGGGGCCGGAAGCAATCGGGGCCCATCACACAGGTTACCGGCGGAGCGGCATTGGCGGCGATGATGGGCGTTACGGTCTCGAAACCTATCTCAAGAAAAAGACGATCTATCTGAGCCCGAATTAATTCATTTCGAACAGGAGCATCAATTCGTGGTGGACGGAATTGTGCGCGTCCTTGAGATTCTGGAAAAGCTGGTGGAATTCGATTCCACCAGCCGAAACAGCAATCTGGACATTGCGGATTACATTGAGAACTACCTCGCGCAACATGGAGTGAGATGCCAACGGTTCGATTACGTGCCGGGTAGCAAAACCAATCTCTATGCGACCATCGGCCCGAATGACCGTGGCGGCATCATGCTCTCGGGACATACGGACGTTGTCCCGGTGGATGGCCAGACCTGGAGTACAAATCCATTCAAACTGGTCCGACGCGATGATCGTGTCTATGGCCGCGGCACCTGCGACATGAAGGGATTTCTTGCTGTTGTCCTGGCCGCAGTTCCGATGTTTGTGAAGGCTAATTTACAGACACCCATACATCTGGCGTTCTCGTGTGACGAAGAGGTTGGTTGCCGGGGCGTGGTGCCAATGATCGAGGGTATCGTTGGGCTTGGAACACTGCCCAAAGCCACGATCGTTGGTGAGCCGTCAAGCATGGACGTGATCGATGCTCACAAGGGGACCATGACATTCGTCACCGACGTGACCGGCGCCGAAGCTCACTCAAGTGCCCCAATGAAAGGCGTAAACGCCATCACCTATGCCGCGCGTCTGATCATGGAAATGGAGGCCAGCGCCGAGGCTCTGCGCAACGAAGGAGATGTAACCGGCCGATTTGACCCGCCTTACTCAACCCTGCACATCGGGCTCATTTCGGGGGGAACAGTCAAAAACATCGTCCCTGCTCATTGTCGGATTACCTGGGAGATCCGACCTCTGCCTGGCGTTGACGAAATGCCAGCGATCCATCGCATTGAAACCAAGTCGGAAGAACTTGCCTCCGAAATGCAAAAGATTGCGCCGAAAACTTCGATAAAAACAATTAAGCTAAACAGCGTCCCAGGCCTTTCGCACCAGCCTCTGAATTTAGCTGAACAGATTGCGCTCAAAGCGGCTGGGCGAAACAGCGTTTCAGCAGTTTCCTACGCAACGGAAGG
This sequence comes from Mesorhizobium sp. B3-1-8, assembly GCF_006439495.1. NCBI lineage: Bacteria > Pseudomonadati > Pseudomonadota > Alphaproteobacteria > Hyphomicrobiales > Phyllobacteriaceae > Mesorhizobium > Mesorhizobium sp. B3-1-8. Next base: position 34,710 of record NZ_VFTK01000025.1, on the reverse strand, counting down.
TGGCCTGTTTCAAGCGGCTGGTATCCCAACCGTTGTCTGTGGACCAGGAAGTATAAACCAGGCGCACAAGCCGGACGAATACATACTAGTAGGCGAACTGAGCCGTTGTCTGACGTTTATGGCGAGCCTTTGCGCTTTGTGCGAAGCCGGATCTCTGGTTTGATTGCAAGCGCGCCCGGGCTTGTCTGCTCCTGCTGGGCCGACTTCAAAAGCCATGACTTAAAACTGAGAACGCTAGGACTCGCAGAATTCCTGTGGGGGTAGACTAAATAATATTTTGAGTCACCGATCAGGGGTTTATTGAGAGGTACAAACAGTTCCCCTGAAGCGATCTCCGACTCGAACAGAAAGCGCGGTACGAGCGCAATCCCCAGGCCGGATTTAGCAGCTTGAGCAATCATCTGGAACTGGTCGAAACGCGCCCCTAGAAGTGTACCCGATATTTGGACGGTTTCCTGCTCGAACCATTGGTTCCACGCCCAAGGACGTGTGACTTCATGCAAAATTGGAAAGGACAGCACATCCTTGGCTTCCTTTAAACCTTCAATGCCAGGCAAATGAGGGCTTGCTATCGGCACCAGCGCTTCGCCGAACAGTGGTTCAACGACGGCGTTGGGCCATATCGGCTCGCCGTAGTGAATTGCGGCATCGAGAGGATCTTCATCAAAAGAGAACGGCCTTGACCGAACGTAGCAAGACACGACAATGTTTGGGTTCGATTGCCGGAATTCTTCTAATCTAGGTATGAGCCACTTCGTTCCAAATGTGGAGAACACTCCTAGATTGAGAGTACCTTGCTCTCCGCCAGATCCATAGGCCATAATTTGCAGCGTTGTTTGCTCAAGCTCGATTAAGATCTTGCGGAGTTGTCGGGCATAGGTCCGTCCAGCTTCGGTGGGTACTAGCCGTTGGCGAACTCTGTCAAAAAGCTTAACTTGGACTGCGTCCTCCACTTGCTTGACGAGACGGCTAACCGCGCTTTGTGAAAGATGTAGGTCGTCTGCAGCCCTCATTATTCCTCCATGCCGAGCCGCACTCTCGAAGGCCATCATTGCGTGAATCGAGGGAAAGAGAGTACGGCGCATGGACGGGGTTCCAGAAATCCAACATTACTTTTCGAAGAGACGCCTGACCATTCTAGGGCGAGGACCGTAGAGCATACAGCCAATTCGAGCTGTTTGAGTTGAGCAAACGGCCCCAGACAATGACAATTTTTGCACCTTTAATGCGTAAAGTGAGTTCGACAAGTGCTTACATCGACGGTGTGGAGGATTTCTCGCCAAGATGGGCTCCATTGACAACTGCGACGCATTTCTCATTGCCCTGAGGGCTAGCAGCTCTCCCGGTTTGGGCAGTTTCGTGATCGGATAAGGGATGCGGCCTACCTCAATTGCGTCTAGGCGGTAAGCGTAAAGCGCCAAAGTAGCGTCGTTCATGATGGGCCATCGACTTCCGAGAAGGTCGCGGTCGTCAATAGCTACCGTGCGGGATCATGACAATTTCGGCACATCCCTTGCCATTATTCGATTTGATTGGTTCCCCGATAGGCGGCAAGACTATCGAGCACGACGTGGATAATCAGGCCGGTTGAGAGAGATGGGGAACCATGGTGCCTATGTCTGTGAAAGAGACGGCCAAAACTTCTGGTGAACCGATCAATGTCGTGAAGGCGTTCATGGATGCATGGGAAGCATACGATCTTGAAGAGGTGATGGAGACGGTTGGCGATGAAATTATGTTTGTCGGAACGACCGGGCCAGAGCCAGGCAGAACGTTCAAAGGCAAGGTGCCGTTTAGCAAAGTGGTGGATCCCCTGCTATCGCCTCAGTCCACCATCTCGCTCAAGACACTAGGTGTGTACCCCTGCGGCGAGACAGTTTTCGTGGTGTGGGAGACGACGGACTGGGCTGCCGATCCTCGAGTTTCCAAGATGCGAGGTGTGGACCTGTTTCAGGTCTCGGACGGAAAAATCGTGCTGAAAGATGCGTACCGAAAGTCGTATTAGGTGCAAGGATCCACTGTGATGAAAATACTTGTGCCCGTGAAGCGGGTTGTGGATGCGAATGTGAAGGTTCGCGTCAAGGCCGACGGCTCGGCGGTCGAACTCGCCAACGTCAAGATGGCGATGAACCCGTTCGACGAGATTGCGGTCGAAGAAGCGATCCGGCTGAAGGAAGCCGGCAAGGCCGAGGAGATCATCGTCGTCTCCATCGGCCCGCAGCAGGCGCAGGAGACCTTGCGCACCGCACTCGCCATGGGCGCCGATCGCGCCATCCTGGTCAAGACCGACGAGCAGACCGAGCCGCTCGGCGTCGCCAAGGTGCTGAAGGGCGTCGTCGACGCCGAGAAGCCCGGCCTCGTCATCCTCGGCAAGCAGGCGATCGACGACGATTCGAACCAGACCGGCCAGATGCTGGCCGCTCTTCTGGGCTGGGCGCAGGGCACCTTCGCTTCGAAGGTCGTCATCGACGGCGACAAGGCCAAGGTGACGCGCGAAGTCGACGGCGGCCTGCAGACGGTGGACCTGAAGATGCCGGCGATCGTCACCGCCGACCTCCGCCTCAACCAGCCGCGCTATGCCTCGCTGCCCAACATCATGAAGGCCAAGAAGAAGCAGCTCGACGAAAAGAGCCCCGCCGACTACGGCGCCGACGTCAAGCCGCGCCTCAAGGTCATCAAGACCGAGGAGCCGAGCGGCCGCAAGGCAGGCGTCAAGGTCAAGAGCGTCGCCGAGCTGGTCGATAAGCTCAAGAACGAAGCCGGCGTACTCTAGGCAGCAATCGAGAAAGGGATAAGAAAATGGCTATTCTTCTGATTGCCGAACATGACAACGCAACGCTGTCCGACCAGACCGCCAAGGCGCTGTCGGCCGCGCTGCAGATTGGCTCCGATGTCGACGTGCTGGTGGCCGGCAAGGGCGCCAAGGCTGCCGCCGACGCCACCGCCAAGCTGAAGGGCGTCCGCAAGGTGCTGCTCGCCGACGCCGACGAGCTGACCGAGCGCCTCGCCGAACCGCTGGCCGCCCTCGTCGTGTCGCTCGCCGGGTCCTATGGCACGATCGTCGCCCCGGCCACCTCGTCGGGCAAGAATGTCGCGCCGCGTGTCGCAGCCTTGCTCGATGTCGCCCAGGTCTCCGAGATCATCGAAGTGGTCTCGCCGGACACCTTCAAGCGGCCGATCTATGCCGGCAACGCCATCCAGACCGTGCAGTCGACCGACGCCAAGAAGGTCATCACCGTGCGCACGGCGTCCTTCCAGGCTGCACCCGAAGGTGGTTCGGCCGCCATCGAGAGCGTCAACGCGGCGGCCAATCCGGGGCTGTCCTCCTTCGTCGAGAACAAGCTGTCGGAGAACGATCGTCCGGAGCTGACCTCGGCCAAGATCATCATCTCGGGCGGCCGCGCGCTGGGTTCCTCGGAGAAGTTCCAGGAGGTCATCCTGCCCGTCGCCGACAAGCTCGGTGCCGCCGTCGGCGCTTCCCGCGCCGCCGTCGACGCCGGCTATGCCCCGAACGACTGGCAGGTCGGCCAGACCGGCAAGGTGGTGGCGCCCGATCTCTACATCGCCGTCGGCATCTCCGGCGCCATCCAGCATCTGGCCGGCATGAAGGATTCGAAGGTCATCGTCGCCATCAACAAGGACGAGGAAGCACCGATCTTCCAGGTCGCCGACTACGGCCTCGTCGGCGATCTCTTCGTCATCCTGCCGGAACTGCAAAATGAGTTGCAACGGTAGGTACCGATGCATCGCCTTCGGATCAAACGGGTAGGTCAAAACCGCCGATATTGCAGACGACTAGGAAAAAGACGGCAGTCAACTGTCCTGGCTGCGAGGGCTCGAGGTTTAGAGAATGCTTCAGAAGACTAGCCATTTCATGCGGCAGGCCAATCTCATCAACGGCGAATGGGTGCAGGCCGACAGCGGCCAGACGGTCGACGTCAACAATCCGGCCACGGGCCTCAAGATCGGCACCGTGCCGAAGTCGGGCAAGGCCGAAACCCGCCGCGCCATCGAAGCCGCCGACGCCGCCTTCAAGACCTGGCGCAAGACCACCGCGCTCGAGCGCTCGAAGCTGCTGCGCAAATTGCACGACGCGATGATGGACAATCAGGACGTGCTGGCCGAACTCCTGACCATCGAGCAGGGCAAGTCGCTGTTCGAATAGAAGGGCGAAATCGGTTCCGCCGCCGCCTACATATTGTGGTTCGCCGAGGAAGGCCGCCGCACCTATGGCGACGTCGTGCCGTCGCCGTGGGCCGACCGCCGCATCTTGGTGACCAAGGAGCCGGTCGGCGTCATCGCCGCCATCACGCCGTGGAACTTCCCATCCTCGATGCTGGCCCGCAAGCTTGGCCCGGCATTGGCAGCCGGCTGCACCGCGGTCGTCAAGCCGGCCACGCAGACGCCTTATTCGGGTCTCGCCTGGGGTGCGCTGGCCGAAGAGGTCGGCTTCCCGAAAGGCGTCATCAACATCCTGACGGGTGCCGCCGGCGAGATCGGCGACGAAATCTGCGCCAACCCGCTGATCAGCAAGATCACCTTCACCGGATCGACCGAGATCGGCAAGATGCTTATCCAGAAGTCTTCGGTCACCGTCAAGAAGGTGTCGATGGAGCTTGGCGGCAACGCGCCGTTCATCGTCTTCGACGACGCCGACATCGAGCGCGCCGTCGCCGGTGCGATTACCGCCAAATACCGCAATTCCGGCCAGACCTGCGTCTGCACCAACCGCTTCCTGGTGCAGGCCGGCGTCTATGACAAGTTCGTCGAGAAGCTCGTTGCTGCCAGCAATGGCCTGAAGGTCGGTTCCGGTCTCGAAGAGGGCGTGCAGCAGGGGCCGCTGATCGATGAGAAGGCGGTCGAGAAGGTCGAGGAATTCATCGCGGACGCCACCGCCAAGGGCGGCAAGGTCGTCGCCGGTGGCAAGCGCCACGCGCTTGGCGGCTCGTTCTTCCAGCCGACGGTCATCGCCAACGCGACGCCGAAAATGCGCTTCATGAAGGAAGAGATCTTTGGCCCGATCGCGCCGGTGTTCAAGTTCGAGACCGAGGAAGAGGCGATCGCGCTTGCCAACGACACCGAGTTCGGCCTTGCCTGTTATTTCTACACCGGCGATCTCGGCCGCGCCTTCCGCGTCATGGAAGGGCTGAAATACGGCATGGTCGGCGTCAATGACGGCCTCATCACCACGCCGGAAGCGCCGTTCGGCGGCGTCAAGGAATCGGGCCTCGGCAAGGAAGGCGGACATCAGGGCATCGAGGATTATCTCGATACCAAGTATGTCTGCATCGGCGGTCTCGGCCTCTAAAATCCCAAGTATGAAGGAATACGCCATAGCGACGATCCCCGACGGTCTCTGTTGCAAACTTTTCGCTCATGGCCGGCGTGGCATAGGTGACCGGCATCTTGCCGGAGAATTGTTGATGTTCAAGGATCGCCATCTCGACCAAACTAGCTGCGAGGCGATGTCTCTTGCGATGCCGAGAACCGACTGCGGGATCGCTCCCCGCGCGCTCCGAAGCGGATTCGCATCCGCCAGAGCCGATACCTCAACAACCGCATCGAGCAGGATCATCGGCGCATCAAGCGCCGAGTGTGGGCGATGTTCGGTTTCAAGTCATTCGCAAGCGTGACTGCAACCCTGGCCGGGGTCGAGATGATCTATATGATGCGCAAACGACAGGCGAGGCACGCCTACAATCCAAATCCGTCTATCGCTGAACAGTTCGAACTCCTCGCCGCCACCTGAGTGCGGTCGTTCACGCTGCTTTTACTGCTTCACCGAATTTTGCAAAACAACCCAATCGAGGTCGGGCCTCGCCGTCGCGGACGTTAGTCTAGCCGGCAGCGGGCGAAGAGACTGTTCAGCCAAGACGCGCCAGTCGGATCGTCTGTTGAGCGCCGCTTCTTCGACGGGCGCCGCGCAGTCAGTTCGGGAAGTGGCAGGCAACCAGGCCACCATCACCGATGTCGGCCAGTTCCGGCTTGTGCGTGGCGCAGATCGCTTGCGCCCTGGGACAACGTGTACGGAACGTGCATCCCGATGGCGGCGTGAGGGGACTGGGGATCTCTCCCTTTAGGAGGATGTGTTCGCGGCTGCGCTCGGCTACTGGATCCGCGACAGGTACGGCCGACAGGAGCGCAGTGGTGTAGGGGTGGCGAGGGTGCCGGTAGAGTTCGGCAGCGTCCGCCATCTCGATGATCCTGCCCAAATACATGACCGCGACATTTTTCGAGATGTGGCGAACGACCGAGAGGTCGTGGGCGATGAGAAGGTAGGCTATCCCAAGCTGCTGCTGGAGATCCTGTAGAAGGTTCAAAATGCCGGCCTGGACCGACACGTCGAGCGCAGAAACCGGCTCGTCGAGTACCAGCGCCTCGGGTTCGGGTACTAGAGCCCGCGCGATCACGACGCGTTGTCGCTGTCCGCCCGAGAGTTCATGGGGAAAGCGTTTGCCGTGCTCGGCCGTGAGCTGGACCTGGCCGAGAATCGCGCGAACGCGATCCCTGCGCTCGGCCGGCGACATATCGAGCATACGCAAAGGCTCGGCGACGATGTCCTCGACACACATGCGCGGATGCAGCGACGAGTAGGGGTCCTGGAAGACGAACTGCAGATGCTGACGCATCCTGCGCATCTTCGCCGGCGTAAGAGAGAGAATGTCTTCGCCACGGTAGCTGACCTCGCCGGACGTCGGCTCCGTCAATCTCAGAACCGCCTTTCCGAGCGTAGACTTGCCACAACCAGACTCTCCCACCAGACCCAGTGTTTCGCCGTGCCGTAGCTCGAACGAAACCCCGTCCACGGCCTTCACCTGTGCCACCTCGCGTCGGAGGATCATCCCGGCCACGACCGGAAAGATTTTTCTCAGGTCGCGGACCCTAAGGAGGACGTCTCCGTCTCGGCCGCGCGTTCTGTCACGTTCCTGCATGCCATTATTCCTTGACACGTGCTCCGACCCCGCCCCATTCGGCGAGGACGTTGGCGAAGTGACAGGCCGAACTGTGATCCGGCCGGCCGACGACCACTGTGGGCGGGGGGACCTGTCGGCAGATTTCGCCTGCATGGTCACAGCGCGGATGGAACGCACAGCCGGCCGGGAACTGTCCGAGGGGCGGCGGGGAACCGGCGATGGAGAACAGGCGCCCCCCCGACTGTGTCAGCTTGGGTATCGATGAAATCAGCCCCCGGGTGTAGGGGTGGCGCGGGTTCTGGAACAACTCGAAAACGTCGGCCTGCTCCACGACTTGTCCGGCGTAAATAACGGCGACGCGGTTGGCGTGCCCGGCCAGCACGCCGAGGTCGTGGGTGATCAGCACCAGCCCGAGTCCGAGCTTGGCCTGGAGCTGTCTCAGCATCCCCATGATTTGGGACTGGACCGTGACGTCGAGCGCCGTGGTGGGCTCGTCCGCTATCAGGAGGTCCGGCCCGTTGGCGACAGCCATCGCGATCATCACGCGCTGGCGCATGCCGCCGGAAAATTCATGCGGGAACTGCCGCAGACGCTGGTCCGGCTGCGGTATCGACACCAGCTCGAGAAGTTCGAGCGCCTTTTGCGTGGCCTGCTTAGCGCTGAGCCGGGGCTGGTGGAGCTGCAAAGCCTCGATGATCTGGTCGCCGACACGCATTGTCGGATTGAGCGACGACAATGGATCCTGGAAAATCATCGCGATCTTCGCGCCCCGGATATTGCGCATCTGGCGCCGCGACTTGGTAAGGAGCTCGTCGCCAAAATATTGGACCGAGCCGGAGACGACCGCGTTCGGAGGGGCGAGCCCGAGCGCGGCCAGCATGCCGATCGACTTTCCGGAGCCGGACTCGCCAACGATTCCGAGGACCTCGCTGCGGCCGACGTCGAGATCAATGCCGCGCAAGGCTTCGAGAGCCTGTCCGCGCTTGCGAAAGCTGACGCGAAGGTCGCGGATCCGCAGCAAGGGCGGCCCGTTGGCGGGCGGAGCGAATTGCATCATGCTCGTCACCGCGACCTCGGGTCGAAATAGTCGCGAACGCCGTCGCCAATGAAGTTGAACCCGAGGACTACGCTCACGATGGCCAGGCCGGGGCCGAGGGCGATCCACCAGTTGTAGAAGAAGGCGGCGCCGTCCGAGATCATGGATCCCCACTCGGGCGTTGGCGGCGTGGCGCCGAGACCGATGAAGCTCAGCGAGGCGGCGAGCAAAATAGCCTGGCCCAGATCCATGGTTGCGCTGATCAGGATGGGTGTCCAACACAGGGGCAGGATGTGCTTGAGAAGGATCCTGGCGTTCCCGGCCCCGCCAGCGACTGCCGCCTCGACGTGCTCGCGTTCGCGAACCTCTAGGACCTGGGCCCGCATTAGGCGCGCATAAACGGGCCACCAGACGGCAATCATGGCCAGCGCGGCGTTCTCGAGACCTGCCCCCAGAGACGCCGCCACCGCCATGGCGAGAAGCATCGGGGGAAAGGAGAGGGTGACGTCAACCAGTCGCATGATGGCGGCACCGACCAGGCCTTCCCGGTAACCCGCGACCGCGCCGGCGGCGGAGCCGAGGACCGCGGAGAACACCACGACGACGAGCGCGATCGGCAGCGAGTGCCTGGTGCCATGCAGGGTGCGGGAAAGCACATCCCTCCCGAGCGCGTCGGTGCCCAACCAGTGTTGCATGGACGGCGGCTGAAGTCGCCGCGCGACCATCTCGAACGGATCGTAGGGCGCGATGCGCCAGACAAACAGCGTGACCACGATCCATAACATGATGACGGCGGCGCCGAAGGCGAGCATCGGCGAGGCCAGTCCCGTCGCCAAGGGCTTGCGCAGGTTGAGTGGCAGGCGGGCGGCGCCGATCACGCCAGCCTCACGCGCGGGTTCGCGATCACATAAGCGATGTCGGTCAGCAGATTAGTGACCAAGAACATCATTCCGCCGACGATGGTGACGCCGATGATTGCAGGGAAATCGAGCGACCGCGCCGCCTGCACGGCATAGGAGCCCATGCCCGGCCAGGCGAAGACCGCCTCCGTCAGCACCGCGCCGGTGATGAGATAGGCGAATGAGTAGCTGATCAGGGTCAAGACGGGGATTAGAATGTTGCGGAAGGCGTGGCGGAAAACGACCCGCAGCTCGCCAGCGCCCTTAGCCCTGGCGGTCAGGATAAACTCTCGCGCCATCACGTCGAGCATGTTGGCGCGCACGAGCCTCGAGATCGTTCCCGCCACGGCCCAGCCGAGGACAAGCGAGGGCAGGACCAGATGCGAGATGGCGCTGCGGAACGCTGCCAGGTCACCGGCCCAAAGTGCATCGACCGTCATCAGGCCCGTGACAGCGGGCGGAGGGGTCATGCGCGGATCGATCCTGCCCGGCCCGGGCAGGATCTGGAAGTGGACCGAGAAGAGGAAGAGGAGGGCCAGTCCGATCCAGAACACGGGAAGCGACGAGCCCAGGAGGGAGAACACCCTCGCCGTCTGGTCGATCGAGCTGTCGCGACAGTACGCGGCAAGGAGGCCGAGAACGATCCCACCGGTCGTGCCCACTAGCATCGCGGCAATGACCAGTTCCAGCGTTGCAGGCAGCCGCGCGGCGATGTCCGTCAGCACGGGCCGCTTGGTGACGAAGGAGGTCCCCATGTCGCCGCGCAGCAGATTGGTCACGTAGGTGACGTAACGTTCCGGAAGGCTCTTATCCAGGCCCCAGCGCTGCCGGGCCGCCGCGACGACCTCCGGGTTGTTCATCTGCTGCTCGGAGACCAGGGCGGTGAGTGGGTCTCCTTTGGTCACTGTCGTCAGGAAGAACGCCATCGTGACGATGCCGAGCACCAAGAAGGGCATTGCGACAAGGCGCCGGAAAACATAGTTCGACATGTGAACAAACCTATTGTCGTCGACGAACTGCGATTGCACGCATGTCATCATTGACGCGTCTAGCGCTTCACGTCAACATTGATGGAATTTAATTCCATAAACTTGGAGAGTGGCCCGTGAAGAAGCGCGCTAAGGCGAACCGAGACGAGGCCGTCGAGGAGGAACGCTCCATCCCTCGGCCCCGGTTCGCAGTCTTGATATCCTCGGCGCGGTCACACCAGACCGTCCTTCGGCGAATGGTATCCCTACATCAATGCGGTAGGCGTCCGTTCGAGCCGACGGATGGGTCGCCGATGCTTGCGATCAGCTGCGGTGGCATATCGGACATCGCGACCAGGACTGTCTGCCGGAACAGGCTCAGTCCCGGTCAGCGGGTAACTGGTCAGCGGACTGCAACTGCGTCTGAGCGAACAAGATCCGACCGACAAATAACATACATGCCGCCGGCACGGAGAGCGTCCCGTGGAGGGCATGGTTGAGCCGGCCCCGATTAGCTCGCCTGCAAATGCGTGACGAAGCGGGTGTTGTGGTAGGGCTCCAAGGCGTCCGCGCCTCCCTCGGTGCCGTGTCCCGATTCATTGATGCCTCCAAACGGCACTTCGGGGAGGGAGAGTCCCTGATGGTTGATCGACACCATTCCGGCTCGGATTTCACGCGACATGCGCCCCGCGCTGGCGGCTGAACCCGTGAAGCCGTAGGCGGCCAGGCCGAATCCCAGCCGGTTCGACTCGGCGATGGCCGCGTCAAGGTTGTCCACCGGTGACATGAGCGCGACAGGCCCGAACGGCTCCTCGTTCATGGCGCGTGCTGTAATTGGAACCCGGCTCAGGACTGTGGGCTCGAAGAAGTATCCGGCATTGGTGGGTCTCCGGCCGCCGGTCACCAGCTCCGCTCCGGCCTGGACGGCGTCCTGCACGAGGGAGGAGATGGCCTCGACGCGGCGTTCGCTGATTAGTGGTCCCATCGTGGTGCCTTCAGCCATACCGTCTCCCATCTTGAGGGCACGGGCCTCTGCAACGAAGCGCTCCACGAACTCGTCGTAAACAGGTTCGCTGACGAGAAAACGAGTCGGCGATATGCATGCCTGTCCAGCGTTTCTGAACTTGAAGAACGCCATCGTCTTGGCGGCCTTACCAATATCGGCGTCGGGGAGGACAATGACCGGCGCGTGTCCGCCCAGCTCCATCGTCGCCCTCTTCATGTGCTGTCCGGCGAGTCCTGCGATCTGCTTGCCAACCTGTGTTGAACCGGTGAACGATATCTTGCGGATCACCTCGTTCGGGATGAGATAGGAAGAGATTTCGGAAGGAATGCCATAGACCAGATTGACGACGCCGTCCGGGATTCCCGCCTCGGCGAAGGCGGCCACCAACTTAGCTGCCGAGGCCGGTGTCTCTTCAGATCCTTTCAGGATGATGGAGCAGCCGGCGGCGAGCGCCGCCGATAGCTTGCGAACTACCTGGTTGATCGGGAAGTTCCACGGCGTGAACGCGGCGACGGGCCCGACCGGTTCCTTGACTGTGAATTGCATGACGTTGCCGATCCGGGGCGGGATGACGCGGCCGTAGGCACGCCGCCCCTCCTCGGCGAACCATTCAATCAGATCTGATGCTGCGAGAGCCTCGGCTCTTGCCTCGGCCAGGGGCTTGCCCTGTTCAAGCGTCAACAGGCGCGCGGCCTCTTCGGTTTGCTGCCGGAATATGTCGGCGGCCCTGCGCATCAATTTGCAGCGCTCAAAAGGGGATATCGCCCCCCACGATGCAATCCCTTTCTGGGCAGCCGCCAGCGCGGCGTCAAGATCCATCGTGCCTGCCTGTGCGACCCGCCCGACAACGGCTTGCGTTGCGGGATTGACGACCGGCACAAACTGTCCGTCCCTCGAGGGCGTCCATCTTCCATCGATGTAGAGCAGCACGTCAGGGTAATCCATCATCCACCTGTTCAGCAATCCTGCCGATTTTCTCTGAGCCGATGGGTTCCCAACTGTGGGTGCTTCTGGCGCCTACCGGCAGTGACAAAATTTTCTATTGCAAATTCATGTTGGCACGGCTTAGTGTCGCGTTCAATGGGGTATGGAATTAAATTCCATATTTCAGATCAACTAGCCAGAAGTGTGATCTAACCGTGCCAGGAAACGCTGCTGGCAACGAGCGATGGGCTTGTGCCCGCTCCACCCCAGGCGTCCCGGTGCAAACAAAAGCGCAATCGACAAAAAATGGGAGAGATCTATGAACAACAGTCGATACAAACGGGCTACGGTGGGCGGCTTGATGCTCATAGCCACCATCGCGGCATCCAGCCTGGGGCATGCCCTTGCTGCAGACGACGGCCCCCTCGTCGTTGCCAGGGACCTCGACTTCCCGTCGCTCGACCCCCAGAGGGCGTTCTGCGACTCCTGCATGATGTACAACAGCGCCGTCTACCAGTCGCTGGTTACCATGGATAAAGACAACAAAGTTGTTCCTGTGTTGGCCTCGAAGTGGGAGATCAGCCCGGACCAGACGAAGTTCACCTTCACTATAGATCCGCAAGCCAAGTTTGCTGACGGATCGCCGGTGGAGTCAAAGGACGTCGAGTGGTCGTGGGAGCGCCTGAAGAACTTGAAGGGTAGCGCGGCTTTCTACATGGCTAGTGTGGCCAAGCTCGAGACACCAGATCCCAAAACCCTCGTGGTGACCACCAAATCGCCGAACTCGGAATTCATAGGCATGACCGCAAGCTCTTTCATGAACGTGGTCAACAGCAACCTGGCCACGCAGCATGGCGCCAAATCCGACGAGACGGCGCCGACGACGGACACCAGCGAAGCTTGGTTCTTGACGCATTCGGCGGGAAGTGGCCCGTTCGTTCTTGATGGCTACGAACCCAATGTCGAACTGCGGCTAGAACGCAATGAGGCTTACTGGCGCAAACCGCCGGCCTTCAAGCACGTGGTCATCCGCGAGGTCAAGGACGCAGTCAGCCAGGTGCAGATGCTGCAGAACGGCACTGCCGACATCGCCATGCAGATCGATCCCGAGACCGCCAAGGCGCTGCAAGGCAGCAACGTCAGGGTCGAGACCGCCCCCTCCTTCAACTTCATCTACGTGGCGCTGTCTCCCGGAGCCAAGGCCAATAAGGTGCCGCTGTCGCCTGAAGTGCGCGAAGCCATCTCGCTCGCCCTTGACCGCAAAGGCATCCTAGACCTGACCCTCGGCGGGCAGGGGCGGCTCATCAGCACCCCGATCCCGCTGGGCTTTCCCGGTAGCAGCGGCTTCGAGGACCAACCCACCGACATCGAGAAGGCCAAGGCGCTGCTTGCCAACGCTGGCTATCCGGACGGCTTCGAGCTTGCCGCGGCGTTCCCCGCCCTCAACGTCTACGGCGTGGACCTCTCTCTGCTCATGCAGAAGGTACAGCAGGACCTCGCGAAAATCGGCATCAAGGTGACTTTGGAGCCGATGCAGTTCTCGAACTGGCGAGAGCGCGTCAGCGGTGACGGCATCCCGCTCACCGCTGTCTACTATGCGCCCGACTACTTCGGCACATCCCAGTATCTCGACTACTTCGCCATGACCCCGGGGACGCCCTGGTCCAGGAGGGCGGGAGCCAGCCGCGATCCGTCGATTCTGAACCCACGGGTCGCGGACCTCTACAAGAAGGCGCTCGCGGCCTCAGGGGACGAGGCGGAAAAGCTGTGGCATCAGGCCGGCCAGGAAATGATCAATGACCGCATCATTCTGACCCTGGTGAGCCCCGATCTGATCCTGACCTACAATCCTGACATCAAGGGAGTGCGTTACAACACCTCGGCGATCCTGTCTCTGGCCGAACTCAGCCGGTAGCCGTCTGCGCAAATCAGATGAAGTCAGGCGAACTTCCGGGACCGGGGGCAGAGCCCCCGGTCCCGCCGGTCGAAATCCGCGTCCTGCACCGAACCGAGCATCTTGTGACGGCGGCCCATGTCTTCCGCGCCGCGATGGTCGGGCTGCCGGCGCTCCACACCATTGACGACACGGTCTTGAAGCGTCTGTTCGAACCGGCGCGCGCCTTCGGCGCATTCGACCGCGGCAACCTGGTCGGCACGACGAATTCGCACGCGTCGTCGATCCGGGTGCCGGGCGGACACTGGGTCAGGCAGGCGGCCGTAACCCATGTCGGCGTCTTGCCAAGCCACAGGCGCCGCGGGATCGCCAAGGCCTTGCTGGTCGCCCAGCTGAGGGCCGCTCGTCAGGCGGGTGAGCCGATCGCCACGCTGCGCGCTACGGAGGGCCACATCTACGGCAATTTCGGCTACGGCATCGCCAACCGGGTCATGGACGTCGAACTGGATCGGTCGACGGCGAAGTTACGGCCTGGCCTTGACCGCGCCCAGATCGTTTGCGTCGAGCCAGTCGACGCCTGCTGGGCGCGCCTGCGGAAGATCTTCGAGAACCACCTGGCCCCACGGGTCGCTGCGGTATCGCGAGGCGACATCTGGTGGTGCGCCACCTTGGCGCGTATGGCGCACGGCCCAACGCGCGCGTACGCCGCGATTTGCGGCGATGCCGGCGGAGACACCGGCTATGTGCGCTACCACGCGGCCAGTGGGGGCGACTGGTTCGAGAGCAGGAACAGGGCCGTGATCGTCGATGACCTGGTTGCCCACGATGCGCAGGCCTATGTGGCCCTGATCGGATACTTACTGGACCTCGACATCGCCCATCGCATCGCCCTCTCGACCAGGCCCCTTGACGACGTCCTGCCGTTCCTACTGGAGGACAGCCGCAGCGTTCGGGTCAGCGCCGTCCGCGACGAGACGTGGTTGCGCCTGGTGGACGCGGAGGCAGCTTTTGCCGCGAGCACCTTCGAAGATCGCGCCGGCGTGGAGCCCATCGTGCTCGAGATCGTCGACCGGCTCCTGCCTGAGAACGCGGTCAAGCTGCGCTTCGCATCCGGCCATGTCGAACGCGTGAACTGTCGGGCCGACGTCATAGCCGACATCTCTTCGGCCTCGGCGGCCTTTCTGGGCGGCACGCGCTGGTGGCAACTGGCCGAGTCGGGACGCCTTCAGATCTCGGACCGTTTGGGGGTAGTGAGGCTCGATCGCCTGCAGGACAACTTGGTCTCACCCTTCGGTGGCACCTCGTTCTGAGGTCCTGTTCCGTCCGGCTCTGGTTCGGATACGAGCGCGACGAAATCGGAGCGTGGTCACGCTGGCGTTTTGAAATCAGTGGACCAGTTTCGCGATCGGTATTCTCCTCGCGATTGTACTCAATGGTGGATGCTGCTGACGCCAGATCCGCACCATTCGCGTAGACACGGCAAAGCAGTCCTCCCCGCCGTTGTAGTGGCCGAAGGTATGCACCGCCTGCTGGACGGCCGCATCAACGTCTGCGTCGCGATAGACCTGTCATCGGCGGCGCAATTGGAAGCTCCAGCAATCAATTTTCCAATTGCTAGCCAGCTTCTTCTCCCGGACTGGCCGCCATTCTCACATGCGTAGCCAGTCCGATCAGCCAGATTTCTAAGGCGTTTATATTTGATTGTATCTTCGATGCATGAGATAAGACGTTATTGTTCTAAGTGTAATTTGCACGATGCAAGTGCAACAAAGCATTGTTAAGTCATTCGTCGTGAGTGGCAGACGGCAATCCGCAGAGCGCTTGACAGAGCCAAATATCCTGATATTAATCAACTCTGTCGGATTTGAGTTCTAAAAAACCGTTCGACACGGGCGCCCGGCTCAGCCCAGGCGTTGCAGCCCACTATATCGATGGATCGCTCGCCGCGTCCGAAGCTGGCAAGGTTCGGACGCGGCTTTTGAAGGCAAGAAACTCGCAATGACTGATACCGCCTTTGCCAACCTGCTCAGCCCGCTACGGATCGGGAATGTCTTGCTGAGGAACCGGATGGTATTCACAGCTCATGATTCCGGACACCAGGTCCGGGGCCGGATAGACGAAGCCTACATCGCGTATCAGCTGGCCCGCACACGCGGCGGAGCGGGCCTTCAGATCCTGTCGGCCTCGAGCATCGACGAGAATTCCGCAACTTACGACAACCAGATCGAACTTTTTACCGACGACGCCATTCCGGGCTTCCGGAAGATGGCCGATGCGGTGCACGAGGCGGGCGGAACCTTGTTCGGCCAGCTCCTTCATTCGGGCAAGGATGCCGGCGGATCCTCCGACGGTTCCAGGCCGGTGACCTATTCCGCCTCGGCTGTGCGCAATGAAAAGCTGCACACCATGCCCAGGGCTTTATCGGTTCGGGAAATCGGGCAAGTCGTCGCCGGCTATGCATCCGCCGCCCGGCGGGTGCAGATTGCAGGGCTCGACGGCGTCGAGATCGTCGCCAATCATGGCTATCTGCCGGCGCAGTTCCTGACGGAATCAATGAATTGCCGCACCGACGAATATGGAGGGACTGCTGAGAACCGGTTCCGCTTCCTTCAAGAAGTTTGCATCGCCATCCGCGCGGAAGTCGGTTCGTCCTTCGCAGTAGGGGTCAGAATGTCGGTGGCGGATCTCGACAACTCAGGACTAGAAGCGGACCAGTCGCTTTTAGCGATGCAGCGTTTGGAGCAGTCGCGGATCGTCGATTACTTCCATCTTGTGGTTGGGAGTGGCCCCACTTTGGGCGGAAGAATGCACATCGTTGCTCCAATGGCCATGCCGGCGGGATATCTCATGCCCTTCGCTGAAATGGCGAAGCGGGTCCTGAAGTCCCCTGTGATTGCTACGGGCAGGTTCAACACACCGCATCTGGCTGAGAACGCGATCGCGAAAGGCGCAGCGGACGCGGTGGGCATGACGCGCGCCATGATTTGTGATCCGCAAATCGCCAGAAAAGTGGTTGAGCACCGGATCGACGATATCCGCGCCTGCATCGGCTGCGATCAGGCCTGCATTGGCCATCTGCACAAAGGATACAGCGTTTCCTGCATTCAATTTCCGGAATCTGGCCGTGAAACCTCACTGGCAAACTATCCGCAGGCAACCGTCACCAAACGCGTGCTGGTGGTGGGCGGAGGGCCCGCCGGTATGAAGGCCGCCACAGTTGCTGCCCTCCGCGGACACAGCGTCATCCTTTGCGAGGCCGGCAACAGATTAGGCGGGCAGGCGAACATCGCTTCCAGTCTTCCCGGCCGGGCGGAGTTCGGCGGCATCGTCACAAATCTGACCCGGGAAATGGAGCTGGCCCGCGTGGAGGTGCGCCTTGGAACCCACGTAAATCGAACGATGATCGAGGCGCTTGCTCCTGACGCGGTCGTTTTGGCAACTGGCGGCAAGCCCGGGGCCCCGGACGAGGCCCGGTTCGAAGGCATGCGCACGCTTGTTGCTGAGGACGTCTTGTCCGGGAGCGTAAAGGCGGGGCAACGGGTCGTTGTTGCTGATGCCTTATGCGATTGGGTTGGATTGGGGGTGAGTCTGCAGCTAGCTGCGGCCGGTCATGAAGTGACGCTTGCCGTCACCGGTACGCAGCCGGGCGACATGATTCCCTACTATGTACGCGACGAACTGAACGGTCGCATCTTCGACGCAGGGATTAAGGTCGTGAATTATGCGCGACTCTATGGAGCGGACACGGAGAGCGTGTATTTCGAACACATCATGGCCCTGAAGCCGATCGTCCTCGAAAATGTGGACACACTCGTGCTTTGCGACGGTGTGCGGGCCGACCGCACACTCGAAGATGAAATGGAGGGGTTGGGCGTCGAAACCCATATCATCGGCGACTGCCTGACGCCGCGGACTGCCGAGGAAGCGGTACTTGACGGCCTGAAGGCAGGGCGGCGTTTGTAACTGGGAGGCCCTGCCTCGGACATAGCATTTGCGAACCCGGCTTGTGGCTTTTCCCCCCTTGTTCCTGCGAGCGGCTGAAGGTCATCAACCGCAATAAGCTATTGAATGGGCTAGTCTAAACAGTGGTGTTGATAACGAATAGGTTCAGGCTTTCATGAACGTGGACACGCACTTCTTCAAATCTAGTCCCACGGTGCCCAATTCGCGGTACCCCGTGTTGATATACAGGAACGCCATTTCCGGATCTCCTGGAGATTTCGAGGCCCTGCTGCGATCGAACGGGTGGTTTCCGGATTGGTACAGTCGCCGCGGTCTCTACCCAAAGCACCATTTCCACAGCGATGCGCACGAGTTGATAGGCTTCACGAGAGGTGCTCAGAGGGGTCGGATCGGGGGAGAGGATGGTGCTGACGTCGAACTGGAAAGGGGCGACGTGGTCGTGGTTCCGGCAGGCGTCGGGCATCTTGGACTGGCGATCAGCGACGACCTCGACGTGGTTGGAGCATACCCCATGGGATACGGCATCCACGACTTCCGCCTTTGCGAAGAGGCGGAATTCGCTGAAGCGCTAGAAAAAGTCTTGCGCGTCCCGATACCGGCGAAGGATCCCCTTTTTGGAACGACTGGGCCGCTTCGCGAAATTTGGGACAAGCAAGTTGCTTTGGGCTGACGCCGCCGATGATTGGAGATGCACATGTTGAAGCCCCCCCCTCCCGCAGAGGAGCATGATTTTCTTGCAGACAACAATTCTTATGCCGGCGTCTCCGCATCAGTGGAAACGGGTGAAAGCGGTGACACTGCACTGGGCCACCTTCTGAGTATGAGAAGGAAGCTGGTTATCCGGCGCAGGCAATTCGCTGCCGATGCCAATAAGAACCCTGTCGTGTATCTGGGGCGAGCAATAGACATTCGCAACCTTCAAAAGCTCATTCGAGCTTTAGATGAGGCAATTGAGGAAGAGATTCGAGAAACGAGCAGATAGTTTCTTCGATTTTTTTGCAATACGCTACAGATACAACTGACGCTTTTAAGGCGTCTGTTGTAACAAGTATGTTTTTCACGAAAACTCACCGAAAATAATCATTGAATTATGGTTTAGAATAGCTCTTTTCAGATTGACACCGGAGCGGTGAGGTGTCTCATTAATGGAATTATATTCTAAATATGGTCGCCCTTGAGAGTCGCCGAAGGAGGCATGATTATGGCTAAAGCAGATCCATTCGGACAGATTAAGCTAACCAAGCGAGAGTTCCTGAAGGCGAGCGCCGCAGTCGCAGCGAGCACTCTTGCAATGCCTGCTCTCGCACAATCCAAACCTGAGCGACTCTTTGTTGCCGACGGTGGCTCGATTCTGCGGGACGCCTATAGCAAGGCATATTACGAGCCCTTTGAGCAGAAGACCGGGATCAAGATTGTTCCCCAGGCCTATATGGGTGCTGCCGAAATCAAAGCCATCGTCGAGAACAAGGCTTGGGGCCAAGCCGACGTGATCCTAACGGCAACCGCAGAAGCCAGCGTCGTTCAGGAACAGGGCCTTGTCGAACCGATCGACTACGGGATGATCGACCGCGCTGACTTCTTCGACAGCATGGCGACAGATTATTGGTTCATGACGCTCGTCGCAGGAAGTTGCCTGGCCTGGAACACCGACGTGTATCCGGGCGATAAGGCGCCGAAGTCCTGGACGGATTTCTTCAAGAAGACGGGCGATATAAAGGGGCGGCGGACGCTTCAGAAGGCCGCGACACTCACGCTGGACATTGCTGCCCTCGGCGATGGTGTTCCGCGTGACAAGCTCTATCCCTTGGATATAGACAGAGCAATCGCTAGCCTGGATCGGATCAAGGACGATCTTGTCTGGTGGACGAGCGGCTCGCAGTCGCAGCAGAACATGGTGAGCGGCGAGGCCGATATGGGCTTCCTGTGGAACGGCCGTGCCCAGCAGCTGAAGGAACAGGGCAAGCCGATTGATTTCACTTTCCAGGACGCAGTCCTGGACGGGGACGCCTTCGTCATCCCGAAGGGCCACCCTAACAGCAAGTGGGCCCAGGAGCTTGCAGTGATTGTCGGCCAGGGGAAAAACCAGGCGAAGCTGACAGATTATGTGCCATATGGCCCGGCCAACAAATCCGGCGTTGCATTGGTGCCAGCCGATCGGCTGGCTAGGACTCCAACTGGGCCGGAAAACCGGAAGATTACCATCCTGCAAGATTTCTCGTGGTGGGCGAAGAACGGCGCCGAGGCCATGCGGCGCTTCACCGAATGGACCAACGGCTGACCGATTGATCAGAAGGGCAGGCGTCAGTTGGCGTCTGCCCTTCTCGTCCATGTCATCTCGGGAGAGTTCGATGCCCCCGCCGGGAGCATGGTCATCTCAAATATTCGGCCAGTGCAGACACTTGAAGGAAACGACGCATATATGTCGGCTCTCTTGGCGAGTACCACCCCGACGATCGTCGACCCCGAACTGGAGGCCTCTGCTCATGTCTAAGAGCTGGAGCCTGGACCGCGGCTATCGCCTTCTGAGTCTGCCGGTACTTTTGTTTCTGGGGCCTGCTTTCTTGCTTCCGCTGCTAGTTGTCGTGGTCAGAAGCTTGGTCCAGCCCACTTGGGGATTTGGCAATTATGAAGCGATTTTCTTCAGCCCAGCCCATATCAATGTTCTGATCAATACGTTTCGGACCGCCCTCACGGTTTCTATCTGCACTTTGTTTCTAGGTTATCCGTTCGCATACTTAATGTCTCGGGCCAACGGCCTGAAGCTAAACCTGATGATCGCCCTGATCATGATCCCGTTCTGGACGAGCGTTATCATCAGGACCTATGCCTGGATCTCGCTGCTGCAGCGACGGGGCGTCATCAACAATACCCTCCTAGACCTCGGGTGGATCGGCGAGCCCCTCCGGCTGCTCAACAACCAGCTCGGTGTTCACATTGGTATGGTCCAAATTCTCTTGCCGATGGTCATTTTTCCACTGCTTAGCACCATGAGGCAGATGGATATGACCAAGATTCGTGCAGCCTCGATCCTCGGAGGCAATCCGATCCAGGTATTCTACATGGTGTATCTTCCGTTGTCCCTGCCCGGCGTGTTTGCGGGCTTCCTTCTGGTCTTCATAACAGCGCTGGGGTTTTACGTGACGCCGGCCCTGATGGGCAGCGCTCGGGATGCGATGGTCTCAATGCTGATCGAGCAGCATGTACGCAAGACGCTGAACTGGCCGCTAGCATCGGCGCTGTCGACTACTCTTCTCTTCATCTCGGTCGGACTGTTCTTGCTTTACGAGCGGCTTACCCGCATCAAACCGGGCAGGGTCTGAACACATGTGGAAAACCTTTATTAAAGGACAATCGATTGCCATCCACATAGTTGTTTATATGACGATGGTGTACCTGATAGTTCCTACATTGATTATCTTTCCGCTATCGTTCGGCAGCGAGCGGTACTTGAGCTTTCCGCCCGAAAGCTATTCTTTGGAATGGTATCGGCGACTGATCGATACCTCGGGTTACTCGCTTTCCTTCATAAATAGCCTCAAGGTAGGTGTCCCGGTTACGATTCTCGCCGTTGTCATCGGTACATTTGCAGCGCTTGCAGTTGTTCGCGGCAGTATACCATTCCAGCGATCGTTCTCCGCGCTGGTTCTAGCGCCGCTGATGCTGCCGCAGATCATTCTGGCGATCGGATTGTTTCCGGTTCTCGCCGCAGCTGGTTTGATTGGCAGCTACACCGGCGTAATCATAGCCGACACCGTCATTGCCGCACCACTAGTAATGATCACAGTTACCGCCTCTCTACGGGGTATCAGCCCAAATTATGAGCTTGCAGCCATGACCATGGGCGCAACTTGGTGGCAATCCTTCTGGAACGTCACCTTTCCGATGATCAGGCCATCTATACTCGTAGGCGGTCTTTTCGCATTCGCCTCCTCGTTCGATGAGATTAGGCCTTGTTCCTAACCGACTCGAACACGATAACTCTTCCAAAGTTCATGTTCGGCGAACTGCAGTATCAGATGGACCCGACGATCGCAGCAGCATCGGCCATCGTTGTAAGTATTTCCTTGCTTTTGTTGGTGGCAGTAGCCTTCATCCAGCGTCGTTCTTCTGCAGCTTCTTTAAATGGGTCGTCCCACTGACATGGCTGATAAGCGTGGTCACAAGCTAAGTTTTCATGGCATCGCGAAACAATATGGATCCCTATACGCGCTGCGCCCGACGAGTATAGACGTGGAACCCGGTGAAATATTTGCCGTCATCGGCCCAAGCGGATCCGGCAAGACGACTCTGCTGGGTCTGACGGCGGGCTTCATCATGCCAACCTCGGGAGAAATCCGTATCGACGATGTCAACGTTGAGACGAAACCGCCTTTTCAGCGGAACATCGGAATGGTGTTTCAAGGGTATTCTCTATTTCCTCATATGACAGTCGCCGAGAACATCAGCTTCCCACTGAGGGTGCGCAAGGTTCCAAAGTCGGACATAGCCACCCGGCTGGCGCGGATGATCGATCTCGTTCGGCTGGGAGGGATGGCGGACCGCTACCCGTCTGCGCTCTCGGGCGGACAGCAGCAACGCGTGGCGCTTGCGCGGGCGGCCATCTACAATCCCCTGCTGCTATTGATGGACGAACCGCTCAGTGCCCTCGACAAGAACCTGCGCGACGAGATGCAATATGAGATAAAACAATTCCATCGTCTGGTGGGCTCGACCTTCCTTTATGTCACGCATGATCAGAGCGAGGCTGCCTCCCTTGCGGACCGGATCGCGATCATGCGCGATGGCCGCATTGAGCAGGTCGGTTCGGCTCGCGAACTCTACGAGTTGCCGAATAGCCGCTTCGTGGCCTCCTTTCTGGGGCACGCCAACATCATCGACATTTCCGAGCTCAAGCGGGAGGCCGGTGGCGTCAGCGTTCGAACGAGTTCAGGGACGGTCATGCGGTCCACACATGTTCCGGTCGGCAGCGCCGGCGAAATCTGCGGGTGCATTCGGCCGGAAGCGATGATCATCGCAACGGAAAATCTGGCGATGGACAATATGGTCTCAGGCATTTTGGAAGACGTCACCTTCCTGCCGGGGGCGGTTCGCTGCAAGGTGCGGCTCGACAATGGAATAGAGTTCCAACAGCAGCAGCCGACCAGCCGCTCGCTCGAAGCCATTCCCGTCGGACAACGAATCAACCTTGGCTGGTCGGCCTCAGATATGCTTCTGATCCGTCAGTAGCTTCCCGTTCTAAGAGCGCGGTCGAGGAGGCGATCTGTCTGAAGGAAGTCGACCAAACAGGCCAGATGCTGGGGCGCGGTGTAGATTCACGCTGCAAGGTCGCAATTGAGGGCGACAAGGCCAAGTTGACTCGCGAAGTCGACGGCGGGCTGCAGACCGTCGAACTGACGATGCTAGCGATCGTCACCACCGACCCTGCGCCTTAACCAGCCGCGCTATGCCTCGCTGCCCGACATCAGGGGCCGTCGTGTCATCATTTGGATGTCAACGGAGGATTGCACAGTCGCCTCAAACAAAAAACTTGGCTGGGGGGGTCCTGGACCCTTGAACCTCCGTCCTGTGATCTCGAGACCGATTGAATGGTCGGACAGCTGCACCACTGCCTAGAAATAAGGATCGACTCTAGTGTTTCGTCCCAGCATCGATAGTGAACGTCTTTGGGCGGACATCATGACGATGAGCTGCATCGGTTCGCGGCCTCATAATGGCTGCGATCGGCTGGCGTTGACCGACAGCGACCGTGATGCGCGCCAACTCTTTCGTCATTGGTGCGAGGAAGCTGGTCTCGCAGTTTCGGTGGAAGTCATGGGCAACATGTTTGCGGGATGAGAGGGGGCGGATCCGTCACTTCCGCCGGTCCTGGCGGGGAAGTCACCTTGATACGCAGTCACCAGGTGGGAAATTTGATGGACCGCTCGGGCATGTTGGCGGCGCTAGGATGGATCATCGGGAATACGAGTCCATCGCTGCTCGCCTGATCCGGGTGCAGCAAGACTTCTGCAAAGATATCCCATCCCGTGCCATGCACGAGATCCTGCGCCTTACTCGTCTCGTCGGCAGGTTGGACACTAGATAAGGCCTCCGGCTCACTCGATAGTCCGTGCGCTTGAACCTCGAACCTCGCTAGGACAGATCGCTATCGAAGCCGAAACTCGATGCGAGCGAAAGGCACGTATCTACAAAGTAAGACAGCCGACCAGCTGATCCTGGAATTTCACGCCGCTCTGCAATCCATCCGACATATGTCAGGCTTCGGAGAAGGATAAATATCGGCAAGGCGGCAATATCTTCTTCTCGAAGTTGGCGTCGGCTGCAATAGCCAGAAAGAAGCGATGACTTGATCAAGTCATAGTTGCGTTCGTTTCGGTGGCCGAACAAAACCGTAGCCAGATCGAACACGCGCCATCCGAACCCACAATCGTCGAAATCGAGCAACCCGATGCTATCACCATCCACGATTACATTCTCGCGGACCAAATCTGCATGGATCATGCCGTAATCTAGCCCGCTTGCTTCAATCAAACGAAGCTTCGGCTGCAAGAACACCCTTAGCCTCGAGAGGCGATCCCTTTGCTCGTTCAAAAGATCGGGGCAATCCCAGAATCTGCCCCAAAAAGGTGTCTCTCCGAGCAATCCTTGGAAATCCCAGGCGTGCCGTTCGAAATCGGCAGGCATGGCCCATTCATCTGCAGCGTTGTGCATTTGAGCTATTTCGGCGCCGAGTGCACCGAATATTCGCGTGAGGCGCTCCTCGCTGAAGGCGAGCGGGACGCCAACGTCACCGATACGCTCTCCGTATACCCAGCACATAACGTCAGCATATTGTTCTTCAAAGACAATATTGTTAGGAAGACGCGCCAGAAATTTACCGTCATTTGCTGGCAAAAGCCCCGGAACCGGCAGTCCTTTCGACCGGAGGTACGACATCCAGGTAAGCTCTGACTTCAGCGAAGCCTCTTGATGATAGCCAGCGCGATGAATTCTCAACGCGGCTGGCTGTCCATCGATCTCTACCTTGAACACGGCGTTCTCGCGATACTTTACGAGCTGAGGCGTCTGCCCTGAGGCATTCCAGTGTGAAAGCGCCTCTTTGGCTCTGAGGTCCAAAGCAGCCTGCAGTTCTGCTGAGATCGTGGTCATAGTGGCTAAAGCCGTCCGAGAGCGTCGTCGAGCGTCGACAACATGAGATCCGCGTTCTCGACAGAGAACGGCATCGGCGGACGGATCTTCGTGGCATTTTGATGTATGCCTAGCTTCCCGATCAGGATGCCTTTTTTGCGCATGTCTTCAGTTACCTTGACCGCCAGATCGGGGGCAGGGGTCTTGGCTGATCGGTCATGCACCAGTTCCACACCGAAGAAGAGACCAGCGCCGCGGATATTGCCGATCATGTCGTGCTTCTGCGCCAGCCTTCTTAGGCCATTGATCGCATAGGTGCCGACGTTCCTTGCATTTTCGAGAAGGTTCTCATCGCGAAGCACGTCAAGGACTGCGCGTGCGGCCGCGCATGAAACCGGATTTCCACCAAATGTATTAAAGTAGCGGAACTGCTTGCGGAACTCGTTGATCAAATCCGATCCCGTCACGACGCCGCCGATTGGATGACCGTTTCCCATCGGCTTTCCAAGTGTCACAATGTCTGGAACGATGCCTGCGCGCTGATAGCCCCACATGTGGCCGCCGGTTCGTCCAAAGCCCGGCTGTACTTCGTCGGCAATTATTAGGCCGCCGGCCTTTCGTACGGCAGCGACAGCCTTCGTAAGGAACTCTGCGGGCAGATCCGGGAAACCTTCGTTTGAGAAAAAGGCATCAATGATTAGCGCTGAGAAGCCGTGCGGTGTCTTCTGCAGATCTTCAATTGCCGCCTCCACTTTTGCTGCAAATGCATCAGCGAATGCTTGGCCAGCCTCTCCACCGAGCGGGCGATAGCTGTCAGGAGCAGGCACGTGCCGGACATGGCCGCCAAACCCTCCAATCGGTGGTGTGCGCACCGAGAGCTGAGATCCAGCGGCCGTATTGCCGTGATAGGTATGATCGGTCGCGATTACGCCGGTCTTGCCGGTCGCCACTTGAGCAATTCGCAATGCGATATCGGTCGCCTCGCTGGCGGAGCACGTGAGGGTTGCGGTACTTAGGCTCGGTTCAAACGTTGCGGTAAGCTGCTCGATGTAATCGAGAATTCCTTCATGCAAGTAGCGTGTGTGTGTATTGAGTGTGGCCGCCTGTTTGGCGATTGCGTCGACCACATGAGGGTGACAATGCCCGACATGCGGTACGTTGTTATAGCAATCCAAGTAGCGCTTGCCGTCGGCATCCCATAGCCACACACCTTCTCCGCGCACGATATGCACTGGGTCTTCGTAGAATGTTACAGCGTTTTCGCCGAGGAGCTTGTCGCGACGCTTAAGCAATTCAACTTTAGACATGAGCCTGTCCTCTTTTAGGTTGATTGTTGCATAATAGGTGCTATGGGCGCTCGCGCTTCTGAGCTTAGAGCGGCCACCGTATGGGGCAGGCTCAACCCTGCGATTGCTCCCAGCCGCCACGCGACACCGGTCTGACAAAGACGCTGGGCCTCTTCGTGGATATCGGGGCCGATACCCTCGTCTGTCTCCGGTGGCGCGATGAACAGTTCAGTTGCTGAGATTCAATAAATTGGAATTTAATTCCATCTATCATTGTAGGCAGTGGCAACCGATTTCTGCAAGCAGAATCTTCCTCGCAGATGCAAAAGTGGAGATCTCGATCGGGAAACGGCGTGCCTTCTGACCCTTCCGGTCAGCTTCGCGTTGGTTGCGCCGGTTGTCGACTTGTTGTCTCGATAAGTTGAAAGCGGCATAGGCGCTCTCGCACTGCCCGTTCTACAAGGTAAGTCCTCCGTCAACAACGATGGTTTGACCGTTGATCATTGGAGCGCCAAAGCCCAGATAGACAATCGTTTCGGCAATGTCCTCGGGAGCACATCGTCGGCGCAAAGGCGTTGCCTGAATGGAACTGCGTCGTTGCTCTTCGGTCCATTCGATCTGCCAGGTGCTGTCGACTGCGCCTGGCGCAACCGCATTCACACGCACTTTCGGCGCCAGTCCCTGCGCGAGATGACGCGTGAGGGTGATGATGCCGGCCTTGCTTGCAGCATAGGCCATGCTCGAGCCGCGTGATGTGAGGGCCGAAACCGAGGCGAGGCTAACAACTGCTCCGCCCGCATCCTTCAAAATCGGGGCGGCCGCCCGAGTCAAACGGAACAAGCCGACCAGATTGGTCTGCAGAACTGCCGACCAGAGTTCATCGGTAATAAGTTCTAAGTCTGTAGCCGAGATAGGGTGCCGCGCGCCGGGCGTGGCGGCATTGTTGACCAGAAGATCGATGCCATCCAACTGATCGACGACGCTGGTGACCAATTCGTCTTCATTTCCGCCGCCTATCGTGAACGGAGCGTTGATCACGTCAAATCCCTGATCTCGCAGTATTTGTACCTCCGTGAAGCCTCGTGGATCGTCCGGGAGGTGGTTCAGCGCAACTTTGCACCCCGACTCTGCAAGACGCTTTACTGTCGCGAGGCCAATGCCGGACGCACCGCCTGTCACGAGCGCACGTTTCCCCGAAAGGTCATAACTGAGCATGGATGTCTCTCTAAATTAGTGATTTCTAGCCTGACAGTCACATTGGACTGACTGGTTTCCATGGCGTTGGTGCGCGGGGCTCGATGTCCGTTGCGACGTCGATAACCACTGGCTCCTTTAGGGAAATGGCTTTGCTCAAGGCCTCTGCAATTTCCGGGGGGCGTTCGACACGAATTCCGTGAACGCCGAAGCTTTCGGCAATTTTGGCGAAATTAAGTGGTCCAAAGCAACCGAGTTCGTCAGGATTGCCGGGAGTCTCGCCTTGGGCCGCCCGGATGCCAGTAATCGACTGGCCAAAGCCACTATTGTTGTTCACGATCACAACGATTGGAATTTTATATCGACGAGCAGTTTCCAACTCTGGTAGGTGATAGTAGAAACCACCATCGCCGATGAAGCAAAGGACGCGCCGTTCAGGCGCTGCGCATTGTGCCCCCATTGCCGCTGGGAAAGACCAACCGAGGGATCCGGCGGCCCGCAAGTATGTTTGACCAGCTCCGTTTAGCTCAATATGTGTGCATGTCCAGATCGACGAATATCCGGTATCGGCGACAAGGATTGCGTCAGCGGGAAGAGCATCGCCAATTTCATGACATAGTCGTTCGACCTTTATGGGAGCAGAGTTATCGGTTAGAGCAGGCCTGACCGACGCCCTCCATGCATCCATACGTCTTGCAGCTGTTTCGGCAAAATCCATGTCACGGTTCAAGTTGCCGGCCATCTCTCGCAAGCGCGCGAGGCACATTTTGGGGTCGCCGCAAATGCCGACTGTATTTGGATAGTTACGGCCGATCTCCAGGGGATCGATATCAAGATGGACGATCGGCGTTTCCATGGATGGCACTTGCCAATCCAGTGTCACCTGATCGCCGGTTCGACAACCGACGAAGAGGACGACGTCAGCCTCGCTGACAGTCTGATTAGCCGGGGCGGCAGAGTAATTGCCGACCGTACCTACGGATAGAGGGTGTCTGGTTGGAACGATGCCTCGCGCGCCCAGAGATGTCGCGATTGGCGCCTTGAAACTTTCGGCAACTGTCAGGAGTTCGCGCCCTGCGTTTGACAGCATTGCACCTGTTCCGGCAACAATTGCCAGGCGTTTGGAACCTTTCAGGCGAGCGATCGCTGCCGCGAGCTCGGTCTCATTCGCAAGCGTACGATGCATAGGCGCCGGACCGGGAGAAATGCCACTGCCAATTGGCGCATCAATCGTCCCTCTCTCAACGCGCTCGCCCATAAGCCCGTCGAAATCGAGGTGAACTGGGCCAGGCGTATTGGCTAATGCTGTTCTCCAAGCATATCCAAATACCCGCGGCACGTCGCTGGCCCTATCGACATCACCGGTAAATTTTGTGACGGCAGAAAACAGGGGCTGGTGTGGAACTTCCTGATATGCGTTGCGATATCGGTAGGAAAGCACCTTTCGGCCCGTTATCGCTATGACAGGACTTTGTGCCAAAAACGCATCCTGCAAGCCTGCTGCGAGATTGGCGGCGCCCACAGCCTGCGAAAAACAAAGTCCAGGCGCGCTCCGGACTCGCGCGTAGCCATCGGCCATATAGGCTGCGGCCTTTTCACTGTGGACCAGTATCCGTTTTATGCCGACTTGCTCCATCTCAACCAGAGTGCGGCGCATCACGGCGTCGATGAAGAACACATGGTCAACGTTGTTCCTGGCAAGGGTTCGGGCGAGCCATTCTGCGACAGTGAGGGAGGTCATTGATCCATTCCTGTTTACATACTCAGATTTCGAGCATGCCAACGGACGCTGAAGGTCGATCGGCATTTGATGACGCGTCTCTCAAAGCCAATATGATTGGTCGGCCTGATCGCTATCGGCTCAGCCCAAAGTCAGATCACAATTGAATGCCGCAGCGCCTGAGGACTAGACACCTCTGGGTATATTGACCATTGATCCATTATGCGTCAACAAAAATGGAATTAAATTTCGCAATTTTTAATTCAACGAGGAACCGGCTCATTTGCTGGAGTGGGATGGCAAGCGAGTACCGTAAGACCATCATCCCTGGAGCAAGTCCTTGAGCAAAAGCCTGGGGCGCTATCGAGCAGTTCCGGTCGGCCTTGGCATAAATCGCCTGCGCTCTGAAGAGCCTAGTACAAAAAGGTGCAACCGGAGGGGTGGGCTGAGCGGCTGGGGATGGCATTCTTCAGAAGCACCCGCCGTTCCACATTGTTTCATTCCCATTCGGAGTGCTTGGAGATTCCGTCGATCTATGGCGTAAAGCTACCCCGTTCCGTTTCCGATTTGACAAGCTTCGCAACCATCGTCAATATAATGAAATTAAATTTCGTTTTTGTTTGCGCCTATAGCCGCTGACGAGGACAAGGTGAAAAAAAGAGCAATATCCAATAGCGATGGCGACGAAGGCGTGCACTATTCGACCGCTCTGTTGCGCGGCCTCCAGATACTTAGGGCTTTTACGCCTGCGGATCAGTCTTTGGGAAACCTCGAACTGGCCGAACGCACAGGCTTAGCAAAGGCAACTATTTCCCGCCTCACGCATACCCTCGTCGGCTTGGGCTATCTCAACTACGACCACTCGCTGGGACGCCACAGTATCGGACCCGCGACAATAGCGCTCGGCTACTCAGGTCTAAGCGCGAGTGCAGTCATTTCCGTAGCGCGGCCCCTGATGCAGATCCTGTCGGACCAGACGAATCTCACTGTGTCCATGGGCATCAAAGAGGGCATGGACATGATGTATGTCGCCTATTGCCGCTCCCAGAGTCCAGTCATGTTACGTGTGACCGTGGGTGCACGGTTGCACATGTGGCGATCAGCTATGGGGCTAGCCTACATCGCGGGGATGAACGAGGTGGATCGAGAAGACCTAGTTGAAAAGCTACTCCGCGCTGAACCGCAAAACTCCGAGCGTATCCAGACGCTAATTAGTGGCGCGCTCGAGCGGTACGGGCGGGATGGTTTCGTAGTGTCCTATGGAGAATGGTATTCCTTTATCAACGCCGTGGGTGTGCCATTCATGCCAACGGATGGCTCGCAGCTCGTGGCGATAACTTGCGGTGGCACGACCGAAATCGCTACAAAAGAATCCTGCGAAACAACGCTCGGGCCGAGCTTAAGGCAGTTTGCTGTTGATTTGCAAAACGGGCTTTCTGGACAGCCAACACAGCCGGCTCTGTTTCCTAAAGGTGACTAAGTCCGAGCGAGTTCTATTAATTATATCATTAATAGCAAGCAACTAGAATTTTATCTGGCAAAAGATTTCTGCCGGTGTACGAGTATTGGGGAGAAGAGAATGCAGGTAACGGAAATTCCGTATAAGAGAGTAACCATAGTAGGATCAGGACTCCTCGGGCATGCAATAGGCTTGGTGCATGCGATGGGCGGGTGTGACGTCATATTAAATGATCTCACTACGGACGCACTCGAAAAGGCAGTTGCTCAGCTTGCAATCACAGGCGACGTTATCGTTTCGACGAACGGAGCAACCCGCGAGGAAGTTGACGCCGCGATTTCAAGAATATCGGCTTGCGTAGACCTAAAAAAGGCAGTTTCTGGCGCAGATCTCGTCGTCGAGGCGATCAGCGAGGACGTCGACGCCAAAAGAAGGGTATTTGAGGAAATCGATCGATGGGCGCCGGCGCCCGCGATCATTGCGAGCAATACGTCCCACCTCGACGTATTCCCTCTCTTTCCTGGACGCCGTCTCTCGAACGCCCTGATCGTCCACTGGTATACCCCGCCGTACATCGTCGATCTGGTCGATATTGTGGGTAGTCCGAAAGCTTCTCCTGCGACAGTTGAAACAATGAAAAACTTCCTGGTGGGGCTAGGAAAACGGCCGGTGGTCCTCAAGGCGTTCGTGAGTGGCTATATAGCAAACCGCTTGCAGGCGGCAATAAGTTTGGAGATTTTTTCACTTATTGACCAAGGGATTGCGACACCTGAAGACATTGATACGTCAATCAAGTATGGAATTGCCGAGCGAATGATATTCCTTGGCCATCTTATGAAATGCGATTACAGCGGTGTTGCCCTTATAAAGAAGACTCTCGCAAACAAGACTTATGTGCCGCCGGTGGTTCGCGGTCGCTCGGATGCTGTTGACAGTCTTGTTGCATCGGGTCGCCTTGGTATTGTTTCTGGCGCGGGGTTCTACGACTATGGGGGGCGATCAGAAGCCGAATTGGTCGAAGAGCGGGATCGTAAACTGTTTGCCCTGAAAAACGCGCTTAAGGCGATCGGACGCAATTAGTAACGCAATTGCGGTCCCGTTAGCCGCACAAAGAGGCACTGACGGGGAGTGTTCGGCCGCCGCGCTCGTGGTGCCGTCCAGGCTTGTTCTCAATGAAGACGCGACTAGACTAACCGTAAGCGGTGTTCTCAGGCCACGGCCTTTAGCTCGGGCGCCCGAATGTAGGCCCAAGGCAGCAGGTCGTCGATCTGGCTGTTCGGATGGCTGTTGACGATCCTGGTGAGTACATTGGCGAGATAGCCGAGTGGCTCGACGCCATTGAGTTTGCAGGTTTCGATCAGCGACGCAATGACTGCCCAGTGTTCGGCACCGCCGTCCGAGCCAGCGAAGAGCGCGTTCTTGCGGTTGAGCGCGATCGGACGGATGGAGCGCTCGACGGTGTTGCTGTCGATCTCGATGCGGCCGTCGTCAAGGAAGCGCGAGAGGCCTTGCCAGCGCGAGAGCGTGTAGCGGATCGCCTCGGCGAGCTTTGTCTTCTGGCTGATCAGGCCGAGCTTTTCACGCAGCCAGGGTTCGAGGTCGGCGACGATCGGGCGGCTATTTTTCTGACGCATCGCACGGCGTTCATCGGCCGATCGGCCGCGGATATCGTCCTCGATCTTATAGAGGTCGGCGATCCGTCTCAGCGCCTCACTGGCGATCGGCGCGGGACCGGCTGCCGCCAGTTCATAGAAGCGTCGGCGCACGTGTGCCCAGCAGAAGGCGAGCGTCACGTCGCTCTTGTCGGCCAGCACACGATAGCCGCCATAGCCATCGACCTGTAGGATTCCAGTGAAGCCTGCGAGATGAGCGATCGGACGCTCGGCCTTCCGGTCGGGTGCGTAGACATAGGCGACGCCCGGCGGGTCGGCTCCCTGCCATGGCCGATCATCACGCGCATAGGCCCAGAGCTGCCCAGTCTTGGTCTTGCCTCGGCCGGGATCGAGCACCGGCGCAGTCGTCTCGTCGGCGAAGAGCTTCGGCGAAGCCTTCAACTTGCCAAGCAGCCGCTCATGCACCGGACGCAGGTGCCAGGCGGCGCGGCCGACCCAGTCGGCGAGCGTGGAGCGATCGAGATTGATGCCCTGCCGGGCGTAGATCTGTGCCTGACGATAGAGCGGCAGATGATCGGCATATTTTGAGACCAGGACCTGGGCGAT
The DNA here is from genome assembly GCF_006439495.1 of Mesorhizobium sp. B3-1-8. Classification (NCBI taxonomy): domain Bacteria; kingdom Pseudomonadati; phylum Pseudomonadota; class Alphaproteobacteria; order Hyphomicrobiales; family Phyllobacteriaceae; genus Mesorhizobium; species Mesorhizobium sp. B3-1-8. Next base: position 2,103 of record NZ_VFTK01000025.1, on the reverse strand, counting down.
CGTTGCCTCGGTCGGAAGGCCGCCCTCGATCAGCCGGGCGGGCACCGGAGCCTGAACGACCACATCCTCACAGGCGCGGCAGGCATATTTGGGCCGGCGCACAACGATCACACGCAGCTGCGCCGGAACGATGTCGAGCCGCTCGCTCACGTCCTCGCCGATGCGATGCAGATCATTGCGGCAGCACGGGCAGGCTTGATCCTCGATGTCGACGACCATCTCCACGCGAGGAAGGTGTGCCGGCAGCGCGCCCCGGTTCGCTCGGCGCTTCGTGGCCTTTGCTTGGCGCTCGGCGGGAGCAGATTGCTCCTTCTCTTCCTCGCCGGCCGCCTCGAACTGCTCGGCCTCTTCGAGGCCCAGCAGCAACTGATCCTCGGGGAGCGTCTCAGCACGACGGCCGAAGCGGTGACGCTGCATTCCTTGATGATCTGGTGAAGGCGGGCGTTCTCGACGTCGCGCGCCAGGACCATCGCCTTCAGCGCGTCCGGATCGTCGGGAAGCTGGTCAGCAGTCATCGCCATGACAGGATCAGACCATATTCGCCGACAGCCCGCGACAGCGGAATCCAGGCTGATTCACTTCGTCGCGGGTCAGCCGGCCTGGGCTGGAACGCGGGTCCGGCGCGCCTCGTGGACTCGCCGCCAGTCAAGCCCTTCGAGTAGCGCCGAGAGCTGCGCGGCCGTCAGCCGCATCATGCCGTCATGCACTTTCGGCCAGCGGAACTCCCCATCCTCCAAACGCTTGGCATAGAGGCAGACGCCGGTGCCATCCCAGAAGATCAGCTTGATCCGGTCGGTGCGCTTGGCGCGGAAGACGTAAACGGCGCCGCTGAACGGATCGGCGCCCATCGTCTCGCGCACCAGCGCGGCCAATCCTTCTGCCCCTTTCCGGAAGTCCACCGGCTTGGTCGCTACCATCACCTTGACTGCACCCGTCGGCCCGATCACGTCGTCGCCTTCAGCGCGCGGATTACAGCGGCCACCGTCTTGGTATCGGCGCCACGGCCAACGCGCATGGCGATGCCGTCGATCTCAAGCTCAATCACGCCGGCGTCTCGGGTGTCTTTCCGGTTCCGCTGCTTCGGTGGACGCCTGGCTATAGGTTCCGGCGCGCCCACCACCGCCGGCACGAAGGCGGGAGAATCTTGCTGCACCGAAGCGGCCTGTTTGCGCGCCTCGCGACGCCAGGCGAAGACCTGCTGCGGCCTGAGACCATAACGGCGGGCGACCTCGGAAATGATTGCGTTCGGCTCCAGCGTCTCCGCAATGATCCGTGCTTTGTCATCCACCGACCATTGGCGCCGACCGCCAGCACCGTTGATCACCTCGAAACGTCGAGGCTGCCGCTCAGGGTCAAGCGTAAGGTCAAGTCCAGACACAAGCCGATCTCCGATCCCAATACAGAACCGGCAACCTCACAGATCGCGACCTCTCCCGAAAGGTGGCCCCACAACAGCGCTTACGACTAACCAGCTCAGCAATGGCGTTTAGTCCATTGCGCGAACCAAGCCCTCTCCCCTGTGACATCGCAAGACGAGCTTGGCCGCAATGCCGGTGCTAGGCGTGCAATGCGTGATCACGGATATTGTCGACCCACGGAAGCAGTTTGGCTTTAGGGTCGCTATTCGCCGTACCGGCACTCCAGCGCGTTGGCAATTCGCTCGCAAAGCGATTCTGAGGTCACGACTGTGAGGTGGAGACGGAGGCGGACTCCGTGTGTATCAACCGGGGTAGTGACAATACGGCGATCAGAGTACTCGGCGAGGTCGAGCACATCGTCGATGATAAAGTCTGGTATTTCAGGAATCCTCTTAGCGCGCTCATCCACCGGGTTCCCAAATTGGTGGCTTTCCGGGTAGGCCAAGTCTAATTCGCTGGAATTCGGCGTAGCTCTCGGCAACGGCTTGAGCGTTGAACAGACGCCGAGTTATTTTGCCATTTTCGACGACCTGAACAATCCATTGGCCGTCGACACTTTTCAATCGCACGTCATTCGGTTCTCCGGCAACCATATCCGCGATTCCGTTTTAGGCCGTAGTGACGATTTAAGGAATTGGGATTCCCACAGGCCGGCAAATCAGATTCAACACTGATTTTTGGGGAT